>NZ_CAWUGC010000001.1:0-465510 GCF_963921665.1 Saezia sanguinis | reverse complement strand
TGCCGCCGTTGTAGCTGGCCTGGTTTTTGCCGCTCAGCCCGTCTACCCAGATGTTGCGTTCGGTGTCGATGTCCAGCCAGCTGTAGCCAACTCCGCCTTTGAGGTCTATGGCCCCAATGGTGGTGCGTCCGTAGCCGATGACGTGGAACGCGTCTATTTCGGCGTCTGAGGCTCTGGTGCCCCGGATGTCCAGCCGCGTTTGTTCATAGCCACCAGCCACACCGATGGTGGTGGTGCCGTTGCTGTAGAGGTCGCTGCCGATGAGGAAGCCGCCACCGTTGTTGCTCAGGCGTTCTGCATTGCCATCAGCTTTAAGGTGGCCTTCATGGCCCCACACACTGACCCACAGGTTTTTGTGGGGGTCCTGTTCTTTGGTGTTCAGGCTTCCCAGGTGCTGGTTGACTGCTGCGCGTGCGTACCGGCTGTTGGTGAACAGGGCACTCTTGGCACTCGCGTGGATTTCTCCGCTGAGGTTGTCAAACGCGTTGAGTGCCTGCAGGCGGCTCATGCTGACAATCTGGTCATAGATTTTATTCCCTGGGCGCAGGCTTTCAACGCCCCAGCCGGTTTGAATCTGGTTATAGGTGCCGTCAAGATCACCAAAACCCGTTTCATTGCGCTTAAAGACCAGCCTGACTTGCTGCGGGTTTTCGTAGTTGACGGTCGGGACCAGAAAGGCCAGGTTGCTGCTGACGTTAGAAAATGTGCCTGTGACGCCTTGGTCGGTATCAATGAGAATGTACTCGGTTCCGCTAGACCAGGTACCAGCGCCGGCCTGTATAGCGAGATTGGCGTTAGCGTTGATGGCAACGGTTCCGGCACCTGGGAGTGTGGGGTTCAGGGATGAATCCGCCACCAGCCTGTCGCCAGAGCCGTCGGGGTTAACCTCTACCGTGAATGTGGAACCGCTATTAAAAATGGCGTTGGCAACGGTAAGCGTGCCAATTGAGGTTCCAGGCGAAAGAGTACCCCCGGAGTTTACATTGACTGTACCTGTGATTCTTCCATGCCCGCCCAGGATGGTGCCATTGTTGACGTTAACATCGCCTGTGACCTGCGCGTTGGAGTTGGCACTGCTGCCCCCGACAATCAGCGTACCTTGCTCGATTTGTGTGGGGCCGGTATAGGTGTTGATACCGGTGAGAATAAGCGTACCGCCGCCGGTTTTGGTCAGGGTTTGTCCATCCCAGCCGAATTTGTAGGTGAGTGGATCGGTGTTGTTGGCCAAATCCGCACCCAGCGAGAATGTTTCCCCATCGGCAATTTTAAAAGTGCCGTGGGCGCTTTGCGGGTCGACGTTGCGCCACACCAGGTCAAGCTGGGCAATGATTTTGCTGTTGGTGTTATCTATACGAGCTGAACCAATGATAAAGTTGTCCAGGCTCACATAGCTCCCCAGCGGCAGGCCCGCAACCAGATATTGCAGACTGGTGTTGGTTACGCCGTTGTCGGTGTTGACCAGTGTGTAGGTGTTGCTGTCTGCTACAGGGGAATAACCTGTGATGTCGATGGTGGCGTTGCTTGAATCAAAAGTGTCTGCCTGTACCGCCGGGGTGCTGTTGACATGCACGCCCAGCACGGTGCCACTGGCCATTTTGGCATCGTTGGAGATAGTCAGCGTATAGCCTGCACCCACATCAACGCGGCCCTGGTTGAGCGCAAGCTGTCCCATGCTTGCATTGGTGTTGAAGGTTAGCGTGTCAACACCGGTTTTGGTCAGTGTATTGACATTGTTGAATGCGCCGTTGATGGTGCCGCCTTGGGTAATATCAAGGTCCCCCCCTGTATTGCCCATGGTGAATGTGGAGCCCGCAGCGGTGTTCAACCAGGAGATGGATTGGCTGTAGTTGTTAGCCGTAAAGTTGCCTGCCTGCAGGTTAAGGCCGCCCTGGTTCAATATCTGGTTGATGCTACTGGCTGCCAGGGTACCGCTACCTGTTTTTTGTAAAATACCACTGCCTGTGAGCGGGCCAATAATCGTCAGCGTATCTGTGTTAGCCGTGTTGAAAGTAACGGTATCGCTGGCCGTAGAGCCAATGTTGGTAATGCTACTATTAAATTGAAGTGAGCTACTGCCACTGGTGGTGATGGTGGAGCCATGGTTAAATGTGATGGTTCCAGCGCCTATGACGTTGGTGACATTGCTTGCTGCGGCAGTACTCAGCACGGTGGCGCCATCATTGACAGTAAATGATGTGCCTGATGCCAATGCCCCGTATCTGGCGTTGTCTTTCAGTTCGAGCGTGCCGCTATGAACTGTTGTATTGGCATAGATCTGAGAATATGTGCTGGCCGTATTGGCGGCAAAATCTTCACCGGTAAAGGTGACTTTGCCGCTGGTTGTGTTGCTGCCATCGGTGGTGTTGAACCCCACAATGACATTAACCGGCACACCTACGGAGCTTAAACTGGTGAGAGGGTCTTTGAATAGAACCTGTCTGCCGGCATCGGCCGAAATATAAAGTATGCCGTTGGGCTGGCGGATATTGATGGCGTTAGCTACAGCGTTGGTCAGGTTGGGTGTTGAACCATTGCCAGTTTGGGTTCTGTTGTTGTAAAACTGGATGTCGCTGTTTTTGGCATACAGCAGGCTGCTGCCCGTTATGGTGGCGCTGTTGCCAATCAGAATGGCGCCCGCTGTCTGCCTGTTGGAATAGTTGTCATGTACCTTGATGCCACTGGTACCATTGGCCACCATGGTGAGCCCGGTTTGCGCGACAATGGCCCCGGCCGTGTCATTGATGCCACGGTTGCCATAAATATCGGCATTGCCATGGAGTTCGACCCGGGCATCAGAAAACAAGCCGCCGCCTGAAGAAGGTGCCGTGTTGTTGGCGAGAATGACAGTGGCATTTGTGCCACTGAAGATAATGTCTCCTCTGGTAGTGGTTCTGATGACACCACCAGCAATACCTGTAGACTTATTATTGGTGAATGAAGCATTGCCTTCAAAGATAACATTGGCTGATGTCGTTGTGATGGCACCGTTATAGCTATTTGAAGAGTTATTATTGAAAATGACGTTGCCATTTTCTCCTTTGAATATCACATCGGAATAAGAATTGATGACACCTTGGGCTGAGCCTGATGCTATATTGTTTTCAAACCGCAGTGTGCTGCCGGTACCAACATCAAAAGTTAAACTCGAATTGGTGTAGGAATTGAGAACCACGCCGGTATTGGCGCTGCTGATGGTCAGGTTAATACCGTCATTGATGCGAATGGTGCCGTAACTGCTTGAAGACAGAGTAATCTTATCGATGGCGGAGTTGGCCGCGTCAAACACCCATGTATTGGAAGGTATCCCGGCTGTATTTTGATCAATGACCAGCGTGGCTGAATTGCTTGAGGTGCCGTTAAACCGGAGATCTGAGAGTCTGGTGGTCTGCCCTGAACCGGTACCGAAAATGTCGGATAACAATAAACTGCCACCGGCCCCGATATTGACTATATCTGCATAGGCGCAAGTAGGGCCAAGCAAAAATAAGCTGGCAATGCTCAATGCCAGGTGCCGACGCTGTATAGGCGGTTGCTGCATTAAGCCGGTGAAGTCCCGGGTACCGGTTAAGCAATGGCCCGCTTTGGTGTTTCTGGAATGCATAGAAAAGCCCTTAAATTGTCCGCACCTAAACTCAATCTGACACGTCGAGATTTATAATGGGGCTGTAATTTATTGCTCTTATCTTGCAATCTTCCCCTTTTTTATTTTAGTTAGGGCAGCTTAAAACTAGAGTTTCTGGCACATTTCAAACAAGCCCCTATTGGCGTCAATCTGCCAAGTGCATCGTGAGGCCGACGTTCATTATATTCGATTAACCGTCAGCGCATGGCTTGCAAAAACCATCAAAAGTGTGGAAAAGTTGCTGATTTGACACCTTTTCACGATAAATACAGTTAACACGGATAAAGAAGGCCAGACTATGGCATGGCCTGAAGTGGGCACCATCCTTTTGGGTGCAAGAGACTTCTGCATTATTGTTTGCTCTGTTTTTATTGAAAGCGCCCTAGATTCTTCCAGCGCCTGCTCCAAAAAGACAAAAGCGGTCACGATAAGCTTGAAACATACCGTTATTGATTGCCTCAGTGCTGTGCTGATGTATCAGTATGTGCGGGAAGACACATTCAGACCGATTGTTTGATCGCCTTCTGTCAGTTTCGTCTGATGAACTGGCACACCACAAGATACATTCATTTTAAAAGCTGTGACATTTAAGCCCACTCAATGGATTTCATTTTTCCCTACTACATAGCAATATGCCGCATTTACTGCTTTGACCGTATTGTGTTGGCGTTATCTCCGAAGGGCTTTATCACTATTTCAAACCGTTTTATTTTTAGAAACATGGTTCAAACGCTCAGTGAATATTGGTATTTACACCCACAGCTCTTCATTAGAACAAATTTGAGCCAACAGGTTATTCACCTTGAGAACAACTTAATCCCAACTGTACCTAACCCCCAGTTGCGCCCCAAACCCTTTATGAACGGAACCGGTTTCGTAGCCTAAATTCCCTATAAAGCTCCAGCTTTCATTGATTTTGGCCCGCAGCCCAACAGCAATGTCATAGTCGGTACCTTTTTGATTGCTGCTAAAGATCCCTCCCGCATATGAAACATCTGTATCACCAAGCCATTCTCTACTGACACCAACTTCTACAAATGGCTCATAGATGGAACCTGATTCTGATCTGTGGTTATATCCAATCAGCAATGCAGCCCTTGTGGTAAAACTTTTACTGATGCCATAATGTATCTTATAGCCCATGTTGGTTCTAAAATTCCTGCTCCCGGCATAGGCATATCGTAATTCGCCCTTTGGTTCAATGATCCATTTACTGTCCTCATCACGGATGTATTCAAACTGTTTCCCCAGTTCAACGCTTGCAGTGATGAAGTCACGATTAGGTCTGTAGCTGATTAACTCTCCAGAGGAAGTATAGTTTTCAGCCCTCATTCTGGACCAGAAATATCTTAATGTCGCATAAGAATACCAGCCGTCACTATTGTCCCACACACCATACAGGCCAACACTTGGAGCATTTGCACGAGCAGTTCCATCAGGGTAGCCTGAATTATGATGTCTTATGTTGCCTGTATAAATATATCCAGCCATAACGCCTGCGTAGTACTTATTATCATCGTTTCCATACACTTCCTTGTCATACCCTATTTCAACACCATATAGACTCATCCTTGAGTCAATTGTGTCATTGACTCTCAGACGTTTGCCATATGTACGAACCCAGAGTTCGTTGGGATGAAAAACATCATACTCACGGAGCTCCGTAATACGATGGCGGAATTCATTCAACCCTGTTTTAACAATAGAGAGGTGAATAGCAGGAATATTGATGATTGTTTTTGCTGTTGTTGTAGCCCGATAGTTGGTCTGTAAGTAATAGTTATCATCTACAGCCCTGTAAAGCTCATACTCATAGGCCCCGCTATCTACAACGCCACCAAATAAAGTGAAGTCGACAGACTTGTTTGTTGCATTATCAAGATTGACAACTTGTATACCATAGCCGTTTATCACACTCGTACCGGCCGCATATCCGGTTGAATAAACTTTGAGTATATTATTTGTGCCGGTTGCATCATCACCATCAACGATAATCTTATCCGTACTCAATCCTGGAAAATCAAAATAAGTATTGATAAGGTAAGTCGAATCGTTGGATGTCAGTCTGCTCAGAGTTAAAGTGTTATAGCCACTGTCACCGCGCATATCTATGATTGAGTCGCTTGTGGTCGTCAGGTTGGTAATATTACTGCTGCTTTTCATTACCCATGTTGAATCATCCAACGATACTGTTGACGTTATTCCTGCGCCAGTATCAGTGACAATAGCATTTTCCAGATACGAATCTGTTGCTTCCAGCACCCCGTTATGGGAATTAAAGTATGCCAGTTTGGTTCCATTACCAATAGCAACGGAATTATCTAAAATGAATTGACCGGTCTGGGTACTGCTATCACTCCAGGTATAAAACAAGGTATCCGTATCGGTAGTAATGGTGCTGTTTGCAAAACGAATAAGTCCATCGCGCTCTATTCCCACAAATGCATGGTCTAAAGAATCACCGGAAACAACCATTCCGGTTATATCCGCACTGCCGCCATCTTTGGCCAGTAAACCGTAACGGCCATTACCATCCAAATCCAGTTTATGTGTACCATCACCTTGTATATTAATATAACCGCCTTCAGACAGAACCCCATAAGAGCCATTATTTTTAGCCTCAATATCCAGCCCTATCAAATTTATGGTTGAAGCTGTTGGGGTAGCAGCCCCATCCGTCCCGAAAGCCCATATACCAGCACCTTCATTAAATTGGGCACCATGGTTGTCATTGTTGTTGGCCTTAAGCGTATTTGTACCAGCATTGCTGATAACGTTAACCAGACTGCCACCGCTTGCCTTGATACCGGCATCTGGGTTGCTGTCAATGACAATATTCATATCTACAATATCCAGCTGCGACCTGATCCCATTGGAAACATCCGCAACACTTATACCTATACCTTCATTATTAAGAGAGGTTTGGTTGCCGATAACGTCAAGTGTATGGGAACCGTCACCGGTGATGCTTATTAAGCCGCCATCGCGCACGTATATCCCGTACATACCATTATCATTGGCTTCAACGTTCATATTTTTGATGATAATAGAAGCTTGCTGACCAGGAGCGCTGGCAGAAATACCATGGGCGAGAAGCCCAGCACCATATGTCCAGTTGCCAGGAGTTGTTACCGTGTAGTTTCTGTTTTCGTTAGCGGTTAATTTGTTATTACCAGAGCTGCTTTCTATATAGATCACACCACTATCAGCAGCTACCAGTCCTTCAAGTTCGTTATCATTTGAAATGATATTCATATCCTTTATGACAACAGTGGCTACTGCTCCCGTACCACTGTCTGCTTCTTTCGCATGAATACCCTTTCCGAGATCTTGCCCTATATTTGTGGTCATTCTCGTGTTATAAATTTCCAGCGAATTTGTGCTACTGGTGCTGGTGATATTGACCAAACCACCATTGAGTGCAGCAATGCCCTGATACGCTTGATCTTCAACAAAAACATCCATATCTTGGATAATGACAGCTGATTTAGATCCATCTGAATCAACAAAATCTGCGACGATTCCATTGCCTGTGCTTCCATCAGAATTATTGTTCGCAGTAACTTCCAATTTGTTGTTATTGGTGCCGGCTATATTTATAACACCGCCTTCTGTAGCGCGTATGCCATGAAAATCATTTTCACTGACATTAATATTCATGCCTACTATGGTTATAGTACTTTTCATGGCTGGATTGGCACTGTTAGAACCATCAGCATATATGCCAGCACCATCAGCCCAAGGATTAGCCGTAGAGGTCACATTTCTAAGCGCTTCCAGTGTATAACTGCCATCACCAATGATATTGATAACACCGCCGTCCGTCGCTGACAAACCATACTGCCCATTGTCATTGGCTTCCACATTCATATTCTGAATGGTCATGGTCGATGCGGACGTACCAGAAACGCCCTGTGCAGCAAGGCCTGCACCTTCAGTCCAGGAAGTAGTATTGTTTTTGTTGCTGCTGGCAGATACAGTAAAAGTGTTCGGGTTGGAAACGTTACCAGCAATGATCGTCTTGCCGCCATTCTGAGTCAAAATACCATAAGCACCTGTGGAAGAACCATTATCATTGGCCTGTACATCCATGTTGATGATAGTCAGCACAGAATCCGTATCCATGCTCGCAAGTCCAGCGTATTGATTGTTATCGGCAGTTAAACTGTTCTGAACGCTGTTGCTACCTGTAATCGTCGCTACACCTGCTGTTGAAACCTGCAAGCCATACTTGCCGTTACCATCAATCTGTACTTCCATACCGCTTACACTCAGATCGCCTCCCAGTGCAACAATCACGCCGCCATCAGCGCTATTAACACCATTATTCGTTACAGCTAAATACTGAGTACCATCCCCTGCAATAGTTATATCGCCGCTCCGTACCATGATGCCGGCAAGTCCATTACTATCAACCTCTATTTTCATACCCTCTATATTGATTGTTGCGCCACCTTCTGACCAAATACCACCGCCCCAACTGCCAGATGAATTATTGCCGCTTACAGTTAAAAGAGGATTACCACTGCTACCAATAATGTTCAAGACACTATCATTATTGAACGCAGCAACACCATAATTGCCATTATCACTGGCATTTACCTCCATGTTAGTGATAGTCAGGGTCGAACCGCCAATACTCTCAAGACCCGTCCCAGCATTGTTATTAGCCGTTAAAATGTTCTGAACAGCATTGCTGCCTGTAATCGTCGCAACAGCGTTATCTGAAACCTGCACGCCATATGAGCCATTATTATTGGCCTGCACATCCATGTCGACGATAGTCAGCACCGAATCCGAATTCATACTCACAAGGCCAGCATATTCATTGCCATCAGCGGTCAAATTATTCTGACCGTTGCTGCTGCCTGTAATCGTTGCTACCCCTCCTACAGAAGCCTGCAAGCCATACCTGCCGTTACCATCAATCTGAACATTCATACCGCTTACATTCAGATGCCCACCTTGTGTAACAATCACGCCACCATCAAGGCTACCAACGCCGTTACCTGTCACAGTTAAAGTCTGATTGCCATCCCCCGTAATCGTCACATCGCCGTTGCGTGCCATGATGCCGGAAAGTCCGTTACCAATAACCTCCACGTTCATATTATCTATATGAATGGTTGCGTTATTTTCCGACCAAATACCGCCACCCCAGCCGCCTGATGGATTATTATCATTTGCCGTTAAAAGAGAACTGCCGCCGGTGCCGCCAATACTCACGCTACCGTTACTGGCAAAAATACCTTGAGAGCCATTGTTGTTAAACTCAACAGTAGTCGCGCCGATAATGTTTACCTCTCCGTCCTGAGCCCGTAAACCATTATTCGCATTATTATTGGCGCTGACATTCATGTCATTGATCGTTAGATCTGAGCCACTCTCAACCAGAAAACCTTCCCAGGTGTTGTTATTGACTGTAAAGTTTTTTGTCGGGTCTGAGCTATTAATGGTAACTGACGTTCCACCTGAGATAAATACACCACTCTCGTTAATGCTGGAATTAATGTTTCCATTCGTATTTATAATTCCCGTTATGCCGCCCTCACCACGAATCCCGCTATTAGGCCATCCAGACGAAACGCCAGTGATTGACACATCACCAGTCCAAGTAGTGGTGCCATTCACAACATTGTAGGTGGTTTGTGCCCATGCACTTCCGCCAACCACTGTTGAAAAGAGCACTTTTACCATAATTATTTTTTTATAGTCCATTCCGCTCTCGAATCAAAAACAATACAGTAAATGTAAAGTAATTTGGCTATGATTATTTGTTATAAATCTAAATGGTTTTCTTTCAATAAAGAAAAACAACAGCTTGGCGTGATATTTTTTTACTTTTGCCCATTTATTGATAAACAAGGTTTCAATATTCTGCTTTTTACCACGAATAACTTTGCACAATAAGCGTCATCCTGATAATTTGCACCTGAGCAAAAACTTGAATCCTTTGCTGCTGCACATCGGCACGTGTATGAATGATATCAAGCATCACCCTGCTGCTCAATTGCTTCCATTTCCAGCCGAGCACCCGTACATTTTGGGTACAGGAGAGCTTGTTACAATCACACTGCCCTGATGACTAGGGACTGGATTGTTGTGGAATTTGGACTGGAGAATAGAACGCGAAGCTACTTTTTCCTTTCTTGAGGAGGGTTGGTTTTTTATTGGAAAACCTTCCAACTTCAGAAAAATACTTTGGATTGCTTTGCCGTTTATGCTTGTTGCGTTCGACGCTATTATTTCTTTTATCTTACGATCTTGATTTGTAGAAATAACCGCATTAGCGATGGCCGACTTGCTTTGGGTGAACGTGCGTTCATGACACGCAGTCTCCAACATGAAAATATGTGAACTAATAAAGTCTGTAATAAAAATCCTTTCTATTCATTTTTACTTTTTATTGGTGTCTGTTTAGAGGAGACATCTGGCGAAGCACTTGGTTTGTCCACATGGGTACTGTTTACTTCCATTTGGAAATTAACATTAACGGCATCGATTGATAACGCAGGAATAGGAACAAGACCCAATACGGGGACTTTTAATGTTTGTTCTACTGCTGTCGTTGTTTCACCTTGCTGCACAGTGCGAGTAAACGTGAATTGTTGTGCATGAACTTCCCTGCCGTCTTTATCTTTATAAGTTACTTTTTGAATAAAATCCTGTGTGGCTGACACCAATTGCTGTTGTGCTTCAATAGCGGCATGCAGGGGTGCGCCAATGGGCTCACACATAGATAAACCTTTGAAACTATCGGCAATGCTCACATCAGACACATTTGAAACCGTTTGTTTCTCATCAATATCGGGATTTGTTTGTTGAGCAGGAGCGTCTTTTTTAGTAGTCACCGTAATTCTCCTTATCAAATTTCCCTGATCCTGAAACATCACAGCAAAACAAAGATTTTTAGGACGTTTCTAGGACGCGAAGCCAGAAACGACAAAGGCCAGTCATTGCTGAACTGGCCTAAGTGTTTGAATTTATTGGTCGGGGCGGCGGGATTCGAACTCGCGACCCCTTGCACCCCATGCAAGTATCGGTATATTTCAGTATCCATCTGTATCTATTATATATCATAACAAATCAATTAGTTACATAATTCATTTGTATCCTAATGTGTACCATAGTATACTTAAATCAACCCGTATTTAGGGCCTATTTAGGGCCTATTCTATCGAAGGATTTCTCAGCATGGCAACTCTAACTGCTCGCGCAATTGAAGCCGCGAAACCAAAACCAAAAAAATATAGGCTCACAGTGGATGTCGGTTTACAACTACGTGTCTATACAACCGGCCTCAAAAGGTGGGTAGTAAAGTATTCAGTTAATAACAAACAAATTGAAGCAACTTTACCTCGCCCATATGGAACCACTGGTAACGGCGACATGTCTTTGGCTGAGGCTCGGATAGAGAACGAACGTATTCAAAACCTCGCAAAAAACGGAATTGATTTTCAAGAAGCTGACCTGATACATCAAAAAGAAAACGCTGAGCGGGAAGCATTGGAATGTAAAACATTTAAAGAGATGTTTGATGAATGGATCGAAAATGGTGTATCCAGAAAAGACGACAATGCAGAACTTAAAAGAACATTTGAAAAAGATGTTCTGCCTACTCTCGGTAAAAAACGGGTAAAGGACATTACTGAAGCAGATATTCGCAATCTTCTTAAAAAAATTGTGAAAGAACGCGATGCCAACAGAATGGCTGTCGTGGTTCATAAAGATATTGTCCAGCTTTTTAAATGGGCAGAAGACCGACAACCCTGGAGGAAATTGTTGTCCGAAGGTAATCCGTCAAAACTCATAACCATCAAACACATCATCTCACCGGATTACGACAACATCTATGGGGAAAGACTCAGATATTTATACGATGATGAACTCCGTGAGTTACGAGATAAATTTGTTGCCATCGAGACCGAATACCAGAACGCTTCTTTCAAAGATAAACGTGCCTTGCCCTCCCCTATATCAAAAGAAGGTCAATTGGCTGTGTGGATTTGCCTATCAACGCTATGTCGCATCGGTGAACTTCTGATGGCTGAATGGAAACATGTTAATTTCAATACCGGAGAGTGGTTTATCCCCAAACAGAACGTGAAATCGACCAGAGGGCAGAAACAGGACCATCTGGTGTTTCTCTCCCCGTTTGCGTTGGGGCAATTCAAAGCCCTCCATAGCCTGACGGGAAAAACAAAATGGTGTTTCCCTAATGCTGATGGAACAAATCATCTTGATGAAAAATCTGTCACAAAGTCAATTAAAGACCGACAGGTCATGTTCTCGAAAAGAAAAAACGAAGGGTTGTCAAAACGTAAGAGCGATAATTCCCTGGTGCTTTCCGAAGGTACTAATGGCAAATGGACACCGCATGATATGCGGCGTACAGGTGCGACCAATATGCAAAAGCTGAAAATAGAAGCCCGCGTTATTGACCGTTGTCAGAACCATATGCCTGACAGCGGCAATAAGATCAGAAAGGTCTATCAGCTTTATGACTTCGCAGATGAAAAGAAAGAAGCATGGGAAAAATGGGGAACACGTCTGGAGGAGATATTGTCAAGGTGAATTGATGTCAAATTAATTCCTGCCTGCTAGGTTATTGGTGTTCTCAATATTCACCTAGATGCCATTAGATTCCCAATGATCGCTGCCATCCATGTGGTTGTCGATGCTTTGTATTTGTAGCTTCAGCTGCCATGCGACCTGGCTTTGGTTTTCCAAAGAGATTGTGGCTAGCTTCGTCCAACAAGGTTACGTCATTAGAGCTGTAGCTTTCCTTGCCGCTCAGCATTTCACCGCTGCTGGTATTGCTGCCCGGCGCGATGCTGCTTGGCACCGCTGTGACGATAACGGCGGCGAGTTTCAAGCGGTATTTATAATAATCCAACATTTTTTTGTGCACGTTTTTGCCAAGCAAAACACATAATCCAAAGCAAACGCCTTGAAAATAAAGTATCCGCAAATCAGCTGAAGCGCGCTAACATTGATTTTCACAACAAAGCAATCAAAGACAATATAAGTTAATAAAAATGGAAAGCTTATTTATAATTTTTTTATCCGTTTTCGGCTCATTTCAAAAGCTATGATCCTATAAAGATTCCCTGACCCTATTGCTTTTATATAATATTTATGAGATGGATTAAATGAATATAAATCAATCTGTCATTCATCTTTTTTTTGTGAATGACATTGGTTGTACAACAGTATTTCATGGAGATAAAACGGGTATTTCACTCCTTTTTCATTGTACAGCGGAATTTCGTCACGTTGACTTCTTTCGTGACGGTATCCTGGAGAGCTGATTTCTAGCCGTCCTGCAATACCCTCACGCCCTTGAGGAAGATCGTAGCAAAATCTAATATGCGTAGGCCCCATACATTCGTTAATAGCATCAATAAGACTTAGCTTTCTAAAAGTCTTTTGATCGATATCATTTATTCCAATTATGGTCTCGCCGGTATTTAAGAATTTATTTTTAGATAAAATAACGCCAAAACAAAAGAGATCGTGAAGCTTAATAAAGCAAATCAAACCCAACTCTGTATTGATTAGCACTAAGTAATGTTTTTTACTTGACAAGTCTAAGTAATCTGCAAAAGGTTGAAATATTTCTGCCTGAAGTCCAGATGTTCCGATCTTCACATATTCCTCTACCCCATCATAGTCTGCCCTTTTAAGTATTCCAGAAATTTTAATAGCATCAGCATCTTGAAAAAAATCATCTATCGAATCAACAGCAAATTCATATGCAATTTTTAGCATTCCTATTTTGAATTTCCAGAGATCTATTTCCCATTTTCCTCCTATACCTTCTGTCCTTACTTCGCGGCGTCTTTCCCCTTTAATAATTGCAGACTTAGGAATCCCATTGCGCTTCAAGATTTTCTGTAAAATTTCATCAATCTGGCTCTCATTTTTTGCGTCAACCGCAATCTCAATAGACTGAACAACTCCTGCATCCTCTTTTATTTTGATGACTGGATGGTATAAAACGTCTAATTTACCATCTTGGTTTAAGTTGACTCTAGCCTTAATCTCAGGATTATCTCTCCCTATAAAAATACCAGAAAAAGGATTTGGTATATGATCACGCTTCCCTTCGATCTCTCTGGAAAACCGATATAGTTCTGTTAATTTATGATTGATTAATGGAGAATCTACTTTCCCGCCCATTTCTGAATTACAGATCTTACATACACTATATATATGATAACCCCCCCCCTAATGCCTCAGGTATCACATGCTCATCGCTCATATTTTCTTTATCTTCTCGACAAATAATACATTGCATAATTTTTCTCAATATTTCTAAGTGACCCGGGCGTCGATTTTTATGCTCTAGGTAAAAGGGACTACCCTAGATGCAAATCATCCAAACGTTTTTTAAGCGCTGTTGCTTCTACTGGATGAAGCCTCTTTAACCTTCCCACTTTTCCAGCAGCCCGTCTTAAGTCTTTTTCAATTTCTGTTCCTGCCTCACCGCGTTTAACACGCTGTTCGAGCTGCAATACCTGTGCCCGAATAGCTGAACGCTCTTTTGATGGTAGTGTTGGGTACCTACGACTGTTCGCGTTAAGCCCCATGATAGTGATTGGACCTCGCGATGTTGCAGAAAAATGTTTATTACGTTTCGGTTTAAATCCTGCCCCACCTACCATTGCATAAACCTGAGCAATAATCCAGCGCTTGGTCTCTTCATCCATTTCACCTGGAGAAGACATACTCAAATCGTCGACATACCGACTATACCGGATACCCTTCTCCTTTAAACGCATAACCAAAGCAGGCTCTTTGTCCCAAAATGCTAAGTTAGCTAGATATGAGCTAGTGGGTGTTCCTTGAAATACATGACCATCTTTTGTTGTCAATCGAGTAAGAAGTTCAGATACCTCTTCGGAGAAATTAAAGAAGTGATGCCATATATGATATACATGAGAAGATGTTATGTGATCAAAAAATGTTGCGATATCCTCGGCAACGATCCTTTTTGCACCTTTGTGAATATCTACGTTCGCAACAAAATCGCGACCAACTAACGATCCGGTCAAATATGGCGGGAAATCGACATGACAAAAAATAACCCTGTTGATTGTCCTAAGAATTTGTTTCAGAGGTGGCTTCGTATCAAAAACATAACGAACCCCATTGTTTTTCTTTGGCCTCGGCATAGGACCGATATAAAGTCTATCGGCACGAGCAGCCACAGCCCTCAACATTGGCTCCTGAAGTCCCAAAGCCTTGCAAAGAGACTGAACATTATATATGGGTTTGTGAGTATAAGCTGGTCGATCCATACGTGTTGTTATGCGCGCACTACAGCAAGTGCCGCATCAGAAAGACGACGAATTGTTTCCTCATCAAGGCCTGATAACTCATCTTTCTCCGCAGCAAGAAACAACACGATAGGCAAAGGAATCTCAAGCCCTTTGGCAATCTTTTCAATACTCGGTAAAGTCGGCAATCTTTTACCCGATTCGATCATTGATAAATAAGATTGCGAGAGACTCACTCGTTCCGCCAGTTCATCCAGAGATATATTTCTGGCTGAACGGCAGACCTTAAGTGCATGTCCAATTTCCATAACCACCTTTCCAAAAGGTTGGGCTTCTTGCCCAGCAATACTCCTCACCGCAAGAGCGTCATCACGTTAGTGATTACACTAAGCAGAGTAGCCAGCATGTTAAGTGCGTCGTAACGCAGTTTCACCATCTGAGCACTATCTGCTTCATCCACAGCCTTTTTGAGGCTGTTGAGTTGCGCCTGGAATGCTTCCCGAGCAGGGGCATCAAGCGAACCACCTCGTTCAACTAGAACTCTTTCGAGTTCATCAACGAGTTTCTTTAAATCTTTGGACATAATCGTCTCCATTTAACCGGGCACATGCCCAGTCGCCAGATAGCAAGGCCGGATAGGAGTTGCTGATGCCCCGGAAGCCCACCACCGTCTACTCAGTTCGAACAGTCGCCCTTATACGCAACGTGCTTACTGCTATCGGCTTAGAGCGAAGAGCAACGTGCATGAATGTGCATCGTTACCGCAGCCTTGGGCCAATGAAAGCCGGATGTTGGCTGCATCCAGCGCCGGGTTACACTTACCCCGGCTACTGCAAACCAAGCTTTTCTGACTTGAGATATCCTTCGATTTAAAGAACGTGTGAGCGATAACGCTCACCCTTGAGTTTGAATATATCGTAACCGCCACGCCTTGTCAATAAATATCACTCAAAGTGATAATATTCTTGTGCGACAATTACAACAAAAGCTCCGGCGCCAATATATTGGCGAAGACAATCAATCGTTGGTATAAAGCTGAAGCTATCTCTTGCATGAACGATTTTTTGTCAGGAAACCATCCATAAGTTGTGAATGATCGAAGCAAAGTCCTGAAATATGTCAGGGACAAATACCAGACGCAGCCGGACTACCCATGGCGTCATCACCCCAACTATGCCGTTCTGCGACATGCTGGGCACAGGAAATGGTATGGTGTGGTAATGAAAGTTGCCAAAAGCAGCCTGGGATTACCGGGTGAGGGGCAGATTGAAGTGATGAATCTCAAGTGCAGACCTGAACTCATCGGAGCATTAAGGCTTACTCCAGGGTATTTACCGGCGTACCACATGAACAAGGAACACTGGCTTACCGTGGCTCTGGATGGTTCTGTTCCCGAAGAGGAGATTTTTGATCTGGTCGATCTGAGTTTTGCGCTGACAAAGTGATGGCAACCATATCTAATCATAATAATTATGACCAAAAAAATAATAATCAGCTGGTTTTGCATTTATTGAAGTCAAAGGGTAATCCCCCCATTTTTAGCGTGATTCAGAAGTAGGGACACTATGCGGCCATGGCCAACCGCTGTTTAGGGGTAAATCCACCCAAGGCCATATTGGGACGTTCATGATTGTAAGACCACATCCAGTCTGTAGCCATACGCTGGACATGATCCAGGTCTTGCCAGTGATATTGGGATAGCCATTCATAGTGCACCGTCCTGTTGAAGCGTTCGACATAGGCGTTTTGCTGCGGCTTGCCCGGCTGGATGTATTCAAGCTTGATGCCCCATCGAGTGGCCCATTGCGTGAGCGCAGTGCTAAGGTACTCCGGGCCGTTGTCGCAGCGTATCGCCAGGGGTCGGCCTCGCCAGCCGATGATCTGCTTGAGCGTACGAACAACGCGTTCGGATGGCAGCGAGAAGCCGATCTCGATGCCCAGAGCTTCGCGGTTGAAGTCATCAATCACGTTCAGCACACGAATGCTTCGCCCGTCAGCGAGTTGGTCATGCATAAAGTCCATTGACCACACCTGATTGACGCCAGCAGGCACCATCAGTGGCTCGGGCGCCTGCCTGACCAACCGTTTGCGTGGCTTGATACGCAGGTTCAGTTCAAGCTCGCGGTAGATCCGATACACACGCTTGTGATTCCAGGCGTAGCCCCTGACGTTGCGCAAGTACAGGAAGCACAACCCAAAGCCCCAGGTGCGGTGGTTGTCGGTCAAACGCAGCAGCCAATTGGCAATCTCCTCATTCTGGGTGCCTGTCCTGGCGACATAGCGGTAGCAGCTCAGGCTGACCTTGAAGGCCGCGCAGGCCAGTCTGATTGATACGCATCGGCTTTGCACGGCATGCTGGGCCATCTCGCGGCGCTGAGATGGCCTCACCACTTTTTTTCGAGTGCCTCAGACACAATCTGGGCCTTGAGCTTTTCCTCAACATACATTTTTCGCAACCGCGCGTTCTCTGCCTCCAGCTCCTTCATACGGGCCATCATCGAGACGTCCATGCCGCCGTACCTGGAGCGCCACTTGTAGAACGTCGCCGAGCTAATGCCCAACTCCCGGCACAACTCGGGCACCGCAAGTCCCGCCTCCACGCGCTTGATCGCCTCGATGATCTGGCTGTCTGTAAATCTTGATTTCTTCATGCTGTAGAACTCCTTTATAAGAAAATTCTACTTCTCAAGCCTACGCTTTTGCGGGGGGATTACCAAAGAGCAACGCAGACTTCATCATTGGCATCGCTATTTTAAATTAAAGCGCCAATGAAATGATCCCTATATCCAACAATCCCTTTGGCTCAATCTACCAAACATTGTTCACTGAAAGTCAGTCTCTTGAGGGATACACTCCCTGCAAGGCAATAACATACTGGAGTCCTTCTGGTGCTTTATCCTTTAAATCCGGTAAAGCAAAAGTTGCCATTCCATTGCCACCAAATTTGTTTCCAAGCAATGAAAATAAGGCTTGGTTGCTATTAATCGCCATCATTCGACCGTCACAAAGAGCAAATTCCCTTGGCGCAAAACCATAAGGAACAAGAATAATTTGGCCTAGAAAGACATCACACATTTTATTTCTCCTCAAATTATCATCATGTAAATAATACTATCATAATCAAAAAAGATTTCACTCTAGTTTGCGCCAAGCTGCATAAGTCACTAAAAGAATGACCAGTTTGCTCCATTATTGATTTATGTTTTTTTACAGAAAAAAATCTGCACCAACTCAAACCCTTTTCCTGAGTACATGAACCGGCAAGATCAACTTCAATCGATCCTATTAATTGCCACTTCATTCGCTCATGCGGCAGTATATCGCCCCACTCACCGTTGTCCTGAAGCATCGGCACGACAGAAATGTGCCGAGATCGGCAAACAGGTTTGCGGTTGCTGCATCAGCTACCTGTATGCGTCGTATTGAATTTTTCTTTTCCTGAATCAGTCCGTATTTTTCAATCATCGATGAGATACCTGCCATCTGGTAATACCAGATGGCAGGTCGGTTATTGAAGTTTCTGTTCTCTATCCCTTTACGATAAGCAAGGCTGAATCGGGTAAGTAAAGGATGTACGGATGAAACTTGCCAACAATTTGCTCAGATTCCTTGATCGCAACGGTCTGACAGTTCATTTCAATGGCTCCCGGATTGCAGTGCATGATCGGGAAGGAAAAGTAATATGCACGGGCGCGACGGTGCATACCGCTGTGAGAAAAGCCGTATGGCTTAATCCCTGCTCTTGCAAATGGATGGACAAATCCGGTTGACGCGGTTCGGACAGCCTACTGCTGATTTTGTGTACACCACATTGAATTCTTATGATGCCGAACCAAGCAGTGCTTTTATTGTCTGTGGCTTGCTACCGGGAAGTCCCGCTCACTCGAAAACAAAACACTGCTGAGAATGTGAATACCCTGGTATTCAACACGATATAATTAAATTTTCATGAAGACAGCACTATGGAATTTATCAAAAATCTTTTAATTAACATAATTTTCTGGCCTATATTTTTGGCTGCATTGTATTTTCTTCTACGCCACGTGTATCTGGTTGTTACACAATCCTGGCGTACTGAGCAATCAACACTGACATTAGAACAGTACTTGGAAAACTACCCTCATTGCGCCACAAAGCGTGGAATTTGCTGCGCTAACTGCAACTCTTCGAGCATTAAGAACTGGGGTTTTGATGGTGCGAATGATCACCGTCGCGTGTTTATCTGCAACCATTGCAATACGAGGTTATACCGCAATGACGACTGGTAGGATAGTATTTCTATGATGAAAATAACCAGCACTGATACTGTACCCTCCCCCAGCCACAGCGCACATTCACAAAGGACATTACACATCACTACCTGCTTACTCTTATCCCTTAACTGGGAAGACAAATGCTTCCAATATCATCTTATCCACGGTAGCATCAGAAAACATCCAATGCCCGCTGAAACGCTTCAGCAAAACAAGAATTCTCTCCATGTGTCAAGACCAGTTGTCTGGTTGCACGCGTCATGGCAACATAAAGCAACTGTGCTTCATCTTCTTGTGATTGCATATTGGAAAAAGGTTCTCCTGCCGCAGGTAAGCAGACAATGGGAAACTCCAGACCTTTACTGCCATGGATGGTAAATAAATGGACAGCATCATCTTCCGTAGAGCTATGCGTTGTTGGAATATGGCACTTTTTGAGATATTCTTTAACCTGATTTCCAATATATTTCCGACGGTAAATTACTGCCATTTCATCCCACGGGACACCAGCTTCATGCTTTTTTATCAATAAGTCAATGATACAACTCATCTCATCATATAAGGAATTTTTCTCGATGACTTGAGGTAATAGTCCATTCCTACCCGCACAGATCGGTTCAATAATCGGTACGTGGTCTTCGTCACACGTTTTGTTAGCGATCAGGTCGGCTGCAAATGCTTTTGCGAAAGTTAAGATTTCAACAGTATTGCGGTAATTTCTTCTGAGAATATTGGTTCGTCCACGCGCATTAATACCAACACTTGAAAAAGAAAATTGTTCTTTGTCTTTATCGTAAATAGCTTGTGCATCATCGTATAAAACTAATAAGTTGTTATTTAACGGGTGAAGCATCTGCACAATCAATTTAAACCAGTCTTTTTTGAAATCATGCCCTTCATCAATTAAGATGGTCTCATATTGGCCGCAGGGAATAAGTGTTTTCTCAAGGTTTTCAACGGCGTTTTTAAAACACGCCTGAGCAAACTGACCGCTATCTTCATCGCCTTCCGGTACCACACAATAGAACTGTTCAAGCTGATGCAGACACCATTGATGAAAAGTCATGACGGTTATTTTTTCTTCCAAACCCATGTCCGCAAAATTTTTATGCAATCTATTTCTCAAAGGCCGACCAAAGCAAAGCACCAAAACGGTTTTATTGGGGAAGGATGCTAAAAATTTAGCACGGTATTCCAAAATTTTTGTTTTTCCAGAACCTGCGGCACCATGAACAATGCGATGCCCGTCTCCCATTCCCCGGGCAAGTTGCTCTTGCTGTTCGTCCATAACATTCAAGATAGAGAAATCATCTACTTCATCAAAGAGGTTTTGTTGCGTACCAAGACAAATATCTGGAAAAATCGTTCCCCTGATCTGCGTTATCTGGCTTGCTGACAAAGCATGTTGAAACGGAACTCTAAACATTGACCATAATCGCGTTTGCAGTACTTCGGCATCCATGTTTGCCGACATCTCATCTTTACAGATAGTCAAATTTTCCGGGAAAACTTTATCAAACCCCTTATCAAAAAATTGTTTTCGGGTAATATTTGAAAATACGACCCCATAGGCATAAGGACATATCAGCTTTCCCTCATACTGATGCCCTTTGGGGTTTGTCAGCAGCGGATCGTCTTCCAACAAACGAACCAGCTTGAAAGCATTGTTTTGCGCTTGGGTTAAAGGATTTTTCTCTCTAGAAATTTCTCCATTTCTTTTACGGATACAAGCGTAGTCCATGCCAATTGACCATATAGTGTCCATCCTCCAGTCCTTAACCTCAATAACCAGCAGACCACGCTCAGGATGCAGGATGATAAAGTCAGACCTGAACTGCTCATCTCCAGCCGGGATGTCATACCAGCAAAGGTAACGGTCATTCAATTTTTTTAGTGCTGTAATGAAGCGTTTTTCACCTGGCTGGATATTATTTTCTTGTGTCGTTTGGGAGAAAAGTATCATGATTTTATTTCTATTTGGGAAAGATAGATGTACACAATGCCAGGCCTCATGACAAGCTTGTTATCCTGCAACGTCGGATTCGTAATTTAAAACATCAATGTGGGCAAAACCCGTTGTTTTTTTAAATATCATCTGATGCTTAAAGTTTTTTAATGCATCAGAAGGATCAATTGCCGAAAGGTTCAGTTTTTGGATGGTTTCTTCAGGTATCAAAACCGATAGGATAGCTTTGTCATCCAGATGTCCGGTAGATGAATCCAAAAGAACATCAAATACGGTAATGATCACTGTTTTAACAGGAAGGAATGCAAATACCTCCTTGGCTGTTCTGAGTGCCACACTGCACACGTGGTCCTGATACAGCTCATAGTATTTTGTCTTGGGCATTGCTTTGACAGATATATCACCTCTTTTTAAGAGACTTTTGTTTTCCGTAGGAATGGTTTTCTGTCCATTGATAAAAATAGAAACTGAAAGGACATTATTAGCGTCTAGATGTAGACTGGATTTTGATGAAAACGCCGAAAAAGCTTCTACTCTTCGAAGAATTTCTTCATAAGCTTTTTTATCCCCATGAATAACACGCTTGGCTAACTCAATATCCTGTTGCCATTCTTTCATATCTGCTTGGTATTGCTGCAAAGCTGATTCACGATTTTTTTCGTCTTTTGCCTGAGCAAGTTGGATTTCATATTTCAACGCTGCTTTAATTTGGGGAGTCTTTTTAAGCAGTCTTTGTAGAAAACTAGGTTTAAAGGTTTTATAGTGCTGAAGGGCAGCTTCTTTATTGGGGTAAATAATAGCAGGCTCATCAGGTGCAGGGGAGTCTTTTAACTCCAACCAATTGATCTTGGTGAGTTCTACCTGATGCAGCGAAATCAATTGCTGAATGTAAGCCTCAAATGCCTGTACTTCTTCCTGAGCGCTTAACAAGGTTTCTTGGCGTTCATAAGCGACTTGCATGATGAACTGTTGTTTTTCTTGTCTTTGTAGTTCTTTGAGCTGCGCTTTTTTTTCTCGCTGCGATTCACGCTCATAGCGTTTCAATGCCGCATTAAATGTTCTAAGCGTCCCTTTCCAGCCCATATATTCTCCTCATTACACGTTATTTGTCTTGTATTTCGCCAACATGTTAATGTACAGCAAAGGTGTAATGCAAGTTTCAACCTTTATCTAGATTATTATACAAACAATCGTAAGTTTACCCATTCAGAAAACAGTCTAAACTAGAGACTCTTATCTTCAGGCTTTGATTTGGGACTTTCTAGATCCAAAATCTTCACCCGCATACTCTGAGAGTTAATCTTTATTTCAAGCTGGTCAAGAGAACAAACACCTGCTTTACGTAAAAGTGTTATGAAGCCTGTAACGCGGCACGGTGCGGACGGAGTAGTTCCAAAAGAAAAACTGCCATTAATAAGCCCTTCTGCTTGATAAACACCCGCCGAAATTACTTTTGCGATACTAGAAGGAAAATCTATCACCCCTGTTCGCATATTGTATTCTTTCAGTTCCATCTTAAAACTGTGCCATCCTTCCGAATCAGCTTTACTGGGCGGGGCAATCGTATTACCAACATTTGCATAGGCATCGAATAACGCTTGATCGGACACGTCCACACCTCTGAGGCCGTAGACTCCAAAGCCAAGGATTTTAATGATCGGTGACGAGACTAAAACAATCTGTAAGTTGGGGGCAGAAAATATACCTGTTTCCACAAACTCGGTAATTAAGGTTTTTCTGGCAACCGCTCCACCACTTTGAATGATCAGTTTTGCAACAACCAATTCGCTGTTATTCAGGGCATCTTCCATGGGAATAGGCGCGGTCAACATAAAATCATTATGCTGAACTGCCGTCAGCCAAGACACGCGTGCATATATTTCTTGCAATACGTATTGAGGTGCCTCAACAGCAGGAGGGAGACTCTGGTTTTCAGGATGAAGTCGGTGACTGCGAGATACCGCCTGATGCAATTCTTCAATATACTCTTTTCTCTACCATCCATATCGCTGTCAATGTTATCTTTTATCTCAATTAATAAGCCCTGAGCCTAGGTTCGATAATTTCACGAATTCTAAAGCAGTTATCGTAGTCTGCAAAAGAGGTGGGCACGAATGTTGGGCATCCCTCTTCTGTTGGCAACTGTTTGCGGTAAGTCTTATCATGCTTTGCAACCGTATTTTCAGATTTGGGTTTTGGGGAATTCTATTGCATCTGGCGCTGGATATTTGTTGTACACGCATTGTTTATTGATCTGAGAGGGACAATATCAAGCAGCAATTGTGAACCGTCACAAAAATATTTAATCTCAGTGCCTCTGCGGGTCTGCCTGATTCTTAATCTTCGCACCCAGTTTACAACAGCCAGATTAGCGTGCTTTTTTTTCGCACCATAACTGTAATGCACTTTTGAGTCATGATTGACATATTAGCAGCTTGCATTGCTTGGAGCCTTAATCCCATTGAACCTGCACATTTCAAATTTGGAGTATAGTGGTGCGACTGTTCCAATCTCGCGGTATCTTCTGGATATATGTTCAAAGGAGTGAAAATGAAAGCAGCAGTAGTAAGCAAAAATAGTCCCAACCACGTAGAAGTTAAAGACGTAACCTTACGTGAAATTAAAGATCATGAAGCTCTGGTTGACGTGGAATGTTGTGGTGTTTGTCATACTGATCTGCACGTTTCCCATGGTGATTTTGGAGATGTTGAAGGCCGGGTACTGGGACACGAAGGCGTTGGTATCGTCAAAAAAATCGGTAAAGATGTGGAGAACCTGAAAATAGGTGATCGCGTTGCCATTGCCTGGTTTTATGAAGGGTGCGGTATGTGCGAATATTGCATCAGCGGCAGGGAAACATTCTGCTTGAATGTAAAAAATGCAGGTTACACTGTCGATGGTGCAATGGCTGAGCAGTGTATTGTCCCAGCCAAATATGCGGTCAAAGTACCGGACGGTCTGCCTTCTGCTGAGGCCAGTAGTGTCACCTGTGCTGGAGTGACCTGCTACAAAGCGATCAAAGTATCAAACGTGAAACCCGGTCAGTGGATTGCAATTTATGGTCTGGGCGGTTTGGGTAATCTGGCGGTACAGTATGCCAAGAATGTGTTCAATGCTAAAGTGATTGCAATTGACATTAATGATGACAAACTGAAGTTGGCTAAAGAAATTGGCGCGGATTTGACATTTAATTCAAAAACAGAAGATTCCGGTGCCTGGATTCAGAAAACCATCGGCGGAGCACATGCTGCAGTAGTAACTGCAGTATCAAAGGTAGCATTTAATCAGGCGGTTAACTGCGTACGCCGTGCATCACGTGTAGTAGCTGTTGGTCTACCATCTGAAACCATGGATCTATCAATTCCCAAAACCGTACTTGAAGGTATTCAGGTTGTTGGTTCGCTGGTGGGTACACGGGAAGATCTAACCGAAGCCTTACAGTTCGCTGCTGAAGGCAAGGTGAAGCCGATAGTGCATATGCGTTCGCTTGACGAAGTCAATGCTGTATTCACTGAGATGGAGAAAGGTCAAATTTTGGGGCGTATGGTACTGGACATAAAAAAAGGTTGTGGCTGCGGTTGTCACTAATTCCTGCTGCGATTTATTGTTAGAACGCGTACGGTATCGAGATCTGTATGCGTTTTTATTCATTGGGTCAAAAACAAATAACAGCGTAAGAGTGATAAAACCAACTATCAGATGCTTGCCTTATGTGTCTTACCTAAACTTGATCTGACAGACACTGATTTACAGCGGAGCTGTAATTTATTGCTCAACTGTAGGCATTGTCCGATTCAGTTTTGACATTGCCCGCGCCTTGATAGTATGAATCTCACGCTTCATGACTGAGCGCAAAACAAGAATACCGCTCATTACGTTACACTGTTAATTTGCAAGATATTTCAAAAATCCCCCGAATGAAAACTTTCACGCTTAAAAAAGATACGGTCACCGGAGAACTCCACCTGTTTGAGGGTAAAATTCCTGCCACACTAAAAGGCAAATGCATCGCAGCCAGTCATTCGATCTGCGGCAAGAGGGAAGATTCTGAACACGCGGAGAATATCTTCTCCTGCGCCAGCGCAAAGCTGGCACGGCAGGAATGTGCAGAGATCGGTGAACAGGTTTGCGGTCATTGTGTCAGTTATCTGTACGCGTTGTACTGAATTTCTTTAATTCCGAACCAAGTCTGATTTTCAGTTTCAGACATCCGCCGGAAAATTTTGCCATGCATATTTCGAGGTTGGCAATCTGGTATGACAAAATTGCCTTCGCAAAAACTCAGGATAATTCATCCTTAATTATTTTCATTCTGAAAAAAATCAGAAGCTGTATTTCAGTCCAAACAATGCTGTCGTGTCACGGTAAGAGTTGGAACCCATCTGATGTCCTACATTGAACCATAAAGTAGTGTTTCTGTTTATATTGGCTTCCATGCCGATTCTTACTTCTCCCACATCCTTGGCACCATCCGCCCGCATTTCTGTACTGCCCATATCAACATTGAAGCGTTTGGTATTGTGTATCCAGTTGAGTTCAAGATAGGGTTGCACCATATTCTGGTCTGTTCTGCTGCTATTGAGATTGCTCAGATAACCTCTGACACCTAGACGGGTTTGCACATTACTGTCATTGCTCGTGACAAAGGTGCCGTTATGCTCAATATGGTCGTCTGCTTTAGCCCCCATCCAGATCACCTGGGCCTGAGGCTGAATCCACACACCATAGTCTTCATTCATCTGGCCAATTTGGAATGCGTAGCCAGCCTCCAGCGAAGCGGATATTCCTTTGATGTCATAGCTTTCACCTGATACGCCGTCGCCATGAACTTTGGCGCTCATGTCGTTCCACAAAAGCCAACCGTCCACATAAAGGCCAGACTTATCTTCCTGATTAGCATACCAAGTACCATATACCCCGACGCTATAGCCATCCACTTTGCCCGAAGAGTGATAACCGCTCGTATCAGAGTCAGTATCACTGTCGGTACGGCCATAACCACCCATCACACCAATATGAAAACGATTGCGTTCGTTACTGCTCCACTGGGCGATATCACCGCCAATTTGGACTATGCTACGATCTGACTTGGTTGACAGCTGACCACTGCCGTCTTCAAACCGGTTATGTCCGTAGTGGTAGCGTATCCACAAACTGGTGGCTTTATCCTGCCCACTCAACAAATCAGTATATTGCGGCTCGCTTATACGGTCATGCAAGCGAGTGCTGAACATGGTATTGGCTGCAGACAGATTCGCAATATATGAACCGCCTTCGGGGCGCATGACGTGAATACCCGTATGATCTGTGCCACCACCTGGCTCCTTCAAAAGATATTCACTGGTTAAATACCAACTTTGTGGGTTAAGGCCGTTGGCGCTACCCTTGACCAAGCTATATTCATACGCACCAGCAACAATACGGCCGCTTTGTACAAATGCGGTATCAGTTGAAGTGCCAATGACATCAATGATCTGGATGCCTTCAACTGTCTGCCCACCTAGCCCCCCCATACTATTGACATTAACGTAGGTGGTTCCAGATGCATTACCGTTAATCACCAATTTGTCAGTTATTGAAGTGGTATCACCTGCCAAAACGGCGTTCAGACTCAATACACCGCTGTTACCAACATAGCCGCCGCCTATATTCAATATATCTCCCGCAACAGCGCCATGGCCTATTGTCAATGTACCAGCATTGTGTACGCTACCACCAAACGCGTAGGCGCGTGTGGTTGCAGCACCATCGTCAAACACTGCAGCTGCACCGCTATTCACAACCAGTTCACCACTGAAAGCGGGCTGATTGTTGGTAACATACAATGTGCCGCCTTGCAAATGGATCTGTCCAGCCCCCTGTAAGGTACCAGCCAGCATTCCACCATGGTCTACATTCAGAATACCGCTGCTATTAATTTCTAACGAGCCTGGCAATTGGAGGTTTAGAACTCCTGTATTACTATTGGCATTACCAACTGCCACCAGCCCGTTGGCAATATCCATCTGTTCAAACTGAATCGGGTTATTAAACGTCACCGAACCTGATCCATCTTTGGACAATGCGCCCTGGGCACCTGTGAGAGTAGTTCCATAGGCACTGGCAGAATCTCCAGTAATAGAACCGCCACTAAACACATAGTTCAGTGAGCCGTCTACCACCATGTCAGAAACTTTGACCCCGGAACTGTTCACTGCGATGTTGGTATTGGCATTACCTGTATCATCGAAAACAACTTTGTCTCCAGTAGCAAACTGGCGAGTGGCTACTCGCCCATAGTTTGTATAGGCATTATCAGGCGCAATGATTGCACTACCATCGGTCCAGTTACGATTGTGATAACCCCATTCAGCAGGATTACTTGTGCCACCATCATTCACACCTTCCCAGGTCAGTTCCTGACTGTCCATTTGCTCGACTGTCAGTATGTAGTTCCCAGTAGAGCCAGAAACGAAGTGAGAACCTACGACTGTATAAGACGCACCGGTCGCTAGCACATACACAAAACCAGCATCACGGATATCGCCCGTCCAATATCTGCCCGTATCATCGTCCCCAATCAATACATTAGTCAATGAGGATGCAGGGTTAAAACTGTCCGCATACAAATACATGGTTGGATCGCTCATAGCGCCGGTGACCCCAACCCTTGTCATCAAAAATTTGTAACGCCCGCCTTCAGTTGAGCTGATATTATGGCTGTTATAGTAAAAGCCCGCCCCCCGATCGGTTGTTGGGTTAAAGCTGTTATTGGGCTCCCTCCAAGTCGGGCTGGATGTGGTTACACCAGATTCAACCGAGAGAAGCGAGGTCTGGGCTGATGCAGTAGCAGCCAACCCAGATAATCCAAACAAGGCTAAAGAGATTGTAGAGAGTTTCAGGAGAGGCGGCCTAACAGCAAATGCATGAGTCTGACTCATTATCTCGCGCTTTTTTTGCATGAATGCTTTAGAGAGCAGGTTATCGTAAATCATAATCCATCCTTTGAAAAACACAACAAATGCCCTGACCTCGTTTGAGGCACAAAAATGCACCAGAATGCACCGGAATTGGTATGGCCTTGCTTTGTCGTTTCAGGTACTCACAAAACATCAAATTAATGCGCTTGTGGTTACTTGATGGCTTTCAGGTCGTTCTTGCTTCCGCTTCCAATACCCATTTCATGGGTAAAGTTATTATAATAATCAGGAGTCGTACTCAACGCGATAATGAGGTTGTATAAACTTCTCCATTTTTTGCGAATTAATTTGTAAAAATATAACCTGTCATTCGAAAATAAAAAATCCTATTCAAAATAAATTGTATTAAAAACATTTTTCTTGCAAAAAAACGGGACGGTAGGTTGTTAGACGAATTCCATATATCGTGTTATTTAGCGGCACATGACATGAACCACCTAGCTGTCGGTTGAAAGATACGCTTAAGAATGTACTGAATTTGATCAACAAACTTAAGCTCGATAATGAAAACAAAGCTCAAAAACCAGCTCCCAAAATGATCAAGCATGACTTGGTTATCTTGGATAAGCTGGGCTATCACTGCGATATTGTCAAACAACTGATAAATCTTATCTCTTTAAACATCGACCTTAAAGTGGCGTACTTTTAGTGCACAACCATGGTGCACTATCCTAAAAATTATTTGACAAGCAGGAAACAGTAAATACCAAAATTAATTTATGTGCCCACATAAATTAAAAATATAAAAGCAATTCTGCTGCACATCTCATCTACAATGTAATGCTGGCTGCTTTGGGCCAAGTAAATACTCATATCAGTCTGGGTTCAGCTAAAAGTCACCATTTAGATTTTTATAGATTATCTGATATGAAAAACTTAAATACGCACTCAAAATAGACTGCATTACAGAGACGTTACGAACCTGGGGCTGGCAAGCAGAGCGGGATCAGGGGTTGCGTGCTAGTGTCTGACTAACTGATAAACGCAAGCGGATGAAGTGCTAGAACGTGAAAATCGTAAACTGCCCCGGTAAAAACTCGTTCGATGGTTGATCGAATGATCCCTCGCCACTCCCTCAATTTCCCTGCGTCAACTCCCACGCATAGCCCTGCACCACCAGCGTCAAGCGTGCCGACTGCCACTTTGCCTGTGCCTGTATGCGCTGCAGACTCGCCTCCACCAGGTTATTCTGCGCCTGAATCAGTTGTGTGATATCTGCTGCCCCTTTGTCAAACTGGCGCTGGGCAGATGCAATCGCTTTATCGGACGCGACATAAAGCGTCTGTGCCGCATCCAGGTTCTGCCAGGCAGCCTGTGCGTCTGCATGTGCACGGACCAACTCCAGCAGAGTCTGCTGCTCTACTAGCTCCATTTGTGATCTTTGCTGTTGCGCTTGTGCCTGTGCTGCACGTACCCGGTAAGTATGGTCAAAGCCGCTGAACAAGGGGATGTTCAGTGTGATGCCGATGTTACGCTCTGAGCTGCGCGTGCTGCTGACGGCATCTGTCGGACGTCCATTGCGATAGTAGTGTGCTGAAAGGTCTACAGTGGGCATACTCTGGGCGCGTACCGCTTGGACGTTGGCTTCCCCAGCCTGCCATTGTGCCCGTGCTGATGCAATAGCAGGGTGATGCTGTTTAGCCTGTTCCAGCCAGTCCTGCAAAGCTTTTTCCACTAAAGCACGCTGTTTCGCCCGGTTTTGTGGGTCGGATATTTCACCCATATCCTGCTCCAGCGTGCTGGCTAGAACTAATGGGGTATTGGCAGGCAAGCCCACCAGATAGGTCAAGGTCGCCATGGCCTTGCGATATTCTCCTTGGCTTTGGGTTTCTTCCAGGCGGGCACGCGCCAACGCTGCGGTGGCCTGTAATACGTCGTTTTGTTCTCCTGCCCCGCGTTCTACCCGCCGTTGGGCTGACGCCAGTGTCTGCTCAGACAGCTGCGTCATCTGCCTTCGTGCCTGCCAGGTGGCTTTAGCGGTTTGCGCATCATAATAGGCCTGCACAATATCAATAATGGCCTGTTGCAAGGTTGCACTCTGGTTATAAACAGCCGCAGCCAGTTGGAAGTTGGCTGATTCCAATGTTGCACTGCGCGCCCCAAAGTCCAGCAAACGCCAGCTCATACTGATGTAGCCGCTGGTGTTTCTGGCGGTTGTGTCGCCTGAGTTGATATAGCTGGTTTCGCTGCTCTGGCGGGTTATCGCCGCACTCAATGTGGGCAAATAGGCTGCACGGGCCTGTCCTACATTGCTGGCCTGCAAGCGGATCTCACTCCAGGTGCCGCGCACCTGCGGGTTGTGGCACAATCCCAGATCGAGCGCTAAAAGCAGGGATATCTCGGGTGCATTCTGTTGACCCGTATGGTCTTGTGCGCTTTTCTCCTGGCTTACTTGCGTACTCTCATATAAACGCTGTGCAGCCAGTTCAGGGCTACGCGGCTGCGCAGCATAGTCTGCCGTTGCGCAAACCGCTGCGGCTCCTGAATATACATTCGCAGGATATTGCATCGCATGGCTCAATACAGCAGGCTGCGCCGACAATGGGTCTTCAATCGGAGCGTCCCAGGTTGTCAACTGTGGCGGTGGTGGTATAGGTGGTGACATGCCCTGCGCCTGAACCGTACAAACGCCCCAGCAACCCAGCAACCCGACTGCAATGCATTTCTTCAGATCAGCGCTCATTGAGTGCCTCTCTGGAGTGTCGCAACAAGGGGCTGAGCACGTATTCAATGATCCGGCGGTCTCCGGTTTTGATTTCGACATTGACCGACATGCCCGGAGTAACTGGCATGGGCTTGCCATCGACATCCAGTGTGGTTTCTCTCAAGCGTACCCGCACGGCATAGATCAACCCGCGTTTTTCGTCTTCAATGGCATCATCCGATACATGCACCACTTCCCCGGGCAATGTGCCGTATTTGGTGTACTGAAAGGTGTCCACCTTGACCGCGGCTGCCTGTCCCACATGGACAAAGCCCCGGTCTTTGTTTTCGATAAAGGCTTCGACTTCAACCGGCCCGCTGGTGGGCACAATCTGCATCAAAGGCTGTGCCGCTGGCACTACGCCGCCAATGGTATGGATCGTCAGCTGCTGCACGGTGCCGTCAATCGGGGAACGTAAAACGTACAGTCCCATCATGGCGTTATAGCGTTCAACATCCTGGCGAGCCGTACTGACACCCCGGCGGGCCTGGGCCATTTCGTCGTATGCGGTTTTCTGGGTTTCTGCAATCAAGGCAGCGCGCTGGCTTTGTGCCACCTGCAACTGCCCGACCATCTGTACACGTGCCTGTTCTTTTTCCAGATAGGTGTTGCGCGGTACATCACTGGTCGCAGCCAGTGCCCGGTAGTTTGCAGCCTGCTGACTCAATAAAGGCAATGTTTTTTCGTAACTGGCAATTTCGTCATTCAGCCGTGTCAGCTTGGCCCGGTAGTCCTGGTATTGTCCCTGCACATGCAACACTGCGGCCTGCCATTTGGCCGGGTCGATTGAGATTTTGTATTGTTCATTAAGGAGAGTCAATTCCGGCAGCTCTGGTGGCTGCTGCTTTTCAATGGCCAACAGCAATGCCTGGTTGCGCTCAAGCTGCAGGGCTGATTCTGCCAGTTCGCCGAGTGCCTTGTCCCGTTCGGCTTCAGTGGCGTCATCATTGAGTTCAACCAGGATATCTCCTGCCCTGACGGTTTTACCTTCGTGTACATACAATGCCACCACACTGGCCGTATCAACCGATGCAATGGTTTTGGTGTATTCGCTGGGAATGACTTTGCCTGCGGCGTTCACCACAATATCCATACGCCCGAATATGGCCCAGCAAAAGGCTATCACAATCATGGCAATCAATACCCAGGCAATGACCCGCGCTGTTTTGGAGGGCGGACGCTCCTGCACCGCCAGCGCAGCCGGCAGGAACTGGGCTTCATCTTCGGTAAACATGCCAGTGCGCATTTCATGGCGATGGCCCCAGTAGTAGCTGAACGCCTGGCGGTAGCGGCTCCATAGCTCCTTATAGGCCTGCCAGCGGTAGTTGGCGCTCATGTCTTTTCTCCTTCATCTGAAGGAGGGTTTGAAGCTGCCTGATCAGGTTGTTGTTCCGGCTTTCGCATGGTTGGCGATGATAACGAAGTCATCGTATAGCGTACTGAAGGTAATGCTGTACGCCATTTTTGTCCTTGTGTTCCAAAATCCCCAGAGGGCGACTCAGGTGCAGTGCCACCACCAGCACCTTTGCCTGCCTGTGGCTGTGCAGCAGGAGGTAAACGCCGCTGTGTTTTTTGTTGCGTGTCGGCAGAAGAAGGCGGAAATGTCTGCCCGACCTGCAAGCGGTACAGTTGTGCGTATATGCCCTCCTGATTTTTGAGCAGTTCATCATGGGAGCCCACTTCAGCAATCTGGCCACGCTCCATGACCACAATGCGGTTGGCATCACGTACCGCAGAGAGCCGGTGCGCAATGATCAGCACCGTGCGTCCCTGGCAGATATGGCGCATGTTATCCTGGATGATTTTTTCTGACTCATAGTCCAATGCGCTGGTGGCTTCGTCAAAGATCAGGATGCGCGGGTTGGTCAGCAGTGCCCGCGCAATCGCCACCCGCTGGCGCTGCCCGCCTGAAAGGCCTGTGCCGTGTTCGCCGACCATGGTGTCATAGCCTTCAGGCATTTCGCAGATGAAGTCATGCGCCCCGGCCAGTTTGGCTACCTGAATGATTTGCTCAAACGAGGCGGTGGGGTTAGATAGCGCAATGTTGTCGCGGATGGAGCGGTTAAACAGCATGTTTTCCTGCAACACCACACCGATCTGGTGCCGCAATGATGCAGTGTCAATGATGGCGATGTCCTGCCCGTCAATCAGTACCCGGCCCCGGTCCGGCACATACAGGCGCTGCACCAGTTTGGTCAGCGTGCTTTTGCCGGACCCCGAACGTCCGACAATACCGATGATTTCTCCAGGCTTGATTGCCAGTTGTACACTACGGATCACATCCGGCGCATCCGGCCGGTAACGAAATGAGACCTGGTCAAATTCGATGGCCCCGGCCAAGCGGGGAATTCTGGTTTTATTGCCCGCCACTTCGGTTTTGGCATTCAGGATATCACCCAGGCGGCTCATGGATATGCCCACCTGCTGGAAGTCATTCCACAGCTGCGCCAGGCGTACAATCGGTCCTGCGATCTGTCCGGCCAGCATGTTAAAGGCAATCAGCTGGCCTACCGTGAGTTTGCTTTCAATAACCAGCGTGGCACCCATCCACATGATGCCCACCGTGACCAGTTTGCTCACCAGGGTAACCCCGGCATTGGCTGCGGTGGAGATGTTGGTGGTGGAAAGGCTTGCGGATACGTAGCCGGCCAACTGTTTTTCCCACTTCTGCTGCCAGCGTGGCTCCACTGCCATGGCTTTCACGGTGTCTACCCCGGTAATGCTTTCCACCAGAAATGCCTGGTTTTCTGCGCCACGGTTGAATTTTTCGTTGAGCCGGGCACGTAATACGGGTGTAAAGAACAGTGACAGTAAAAAGTAGACCGGGATGGAGGCCAGCACGATCAGCGTCAACGATACGCTGTACCACAGCATAACGATGAGAAATACGACCGAGAACAACAGGTCCAGCACCACCGTCATGGCGTTGCCGGTCAGGAAGGATCGAATGTTTTCCAGTTCACGTACCCGCGCCACCGAGTCCCCGACCCGGCGACTTTGAAAGTAGGCTATGGGCAGGGCCATCAGGTGTTTAAATAGTCTTGCGCCCAATTCAACGTCTATTTTGCTGCTGGTGTGGGCAAATACGTAGGTGCGGATTGCGGTGAGGATGACTTCAAATACGGTGGCGCACAGCAGGCCAATGGCAATGACGTTGAGGGTCTGCATGGCATGGTTAACGAGTACTTTGTCCATGACCACCTGAAAGAACAGGGGTGTGATCAGCGCAACCAGTTGCAGTACAAAGGAAACGATCAGCACTTCGCCCAGCAGTTTGCGGTATTTGACAACCGCCGGTATAAACCAGGTAAAGTCAAATTTGGCGGTATCGCGTGCAAATGTGGCTTTGCTGGTAAAGAACAGCATCTCTCCTGCCCAGTGCGCCATAAAGGTCTGCCATGAGAGTACCTGCGGCGCCTCGCCCGGACGCTGTATCAGCAGGCGGGTTTTGTCGGGGTCTGGTTGCGATGTTTCCTGAGACTGCGTATGTTGTGCAACATCGCGACCTGCATCAACTTTAGCCAGAATGTAGTAGCGCCCCTCCTGGTCAACGGCAATACAGGGCAAGGGGGCTGTGGCCAAGCGCGCAGGGTCTTGTCTGGCAACTCTGGCGGTCATGCCAAGCGACTTGGCTGCGAGCATTATGGTGGTGTTGTCAAATGGTTCTTCGCCGAACTCATGCTGAAGTTTAGCCGGGTCTGCCACGATGTCATGAAACTGGGCCATCATCAGCAAACAGGCCAATCCGCTGTCTATACGATCTATGGCTGGTGTTTGTGAATCGGGTGTGTCTGACGATGTATTTGAGTCTGCGGTTGGAGGAACGTTTGGCGTTGCGGGTGCCGCCTGCGGCTCACTTGACGTACTGCTTGTCATTTGGTGGTTTCAATGGAAGGATATGAGAAGGAAGGGAAGGTGTTTTTCCTTCCCTTCTGTTTCTTAATGTTCCTGGCTGTCGCTTTGTTTACTGCCAGTTGGCTGCGATGACAGGTGCCAGTGCAGCCTGCTGCTCTGGCGTCAGGCTGGTCTGCCCGGCTGCCGGAGGCGCAAAAGCGGCCATGGCTGATACCAGTGCATCAATCTGGCTGTGCGCCAGAGTCTGTCCACTGCTGGTCTGCATCTGCTCTATGTGATAGGCATCTCCGCTATACCACGAGGATATGGTGATCTTATCGTCCGTACCAATCAGGCTGATTTCCAGGTTGCTGCCACTGCGCTTGAACCATAGCTGGTCTGCTGCGATGCCTTCTCCAAACACAAACTTGTCATTCCCGCCATCATCAAGCACGATGTCATAGCCATCCCCTTGACGGAAAAGATAGGTGTCGTCATTATTACCTGTACTTCTCATATCATCGTTACCAGTACCGCCATCAATGATGGAATTGTTTGTGCTTAGCAATGTATTTACATCGCTCCTGACAGTAATGATGTCATCTCCGCTGCCGCCACGAATCGTATTGCGTTCCCCTCCAGCATAGATATTGATCAGATCATTGCCTTCACCACCATCAAATAGATTGTCGCTATTTGATTGCCCTCCACTAATGGGCATTCCATTAAAAAAGATCTGATCATTACCATCCTCACCCATGACGGTAAGATTTTTGATGGAAAAGCCATTTATCTGGAATTGATCAACTCCGTCACCACCATACAGTTTTGATGATTCAAAAACATTTGAAAAGGGACTTTGTGCATACACAAAACGATCATTCCCTGCGCCTCCAAAAAATGTATTGAAGCTGCCGTTAGACATGATTTGATCATCACCGTCACCTGCGTCAATCGTCACGTAATTGCATTCCGCATCTGTAGGCACCCTGCGGAAACTCTCAATATAGTCATTCCCATCACCGCTAACAAAGGTGTTATGGCTTGCATAATTTCGAATACTATTGGGCGTACTGCCAGTGACAATGTAGTTATGCTCCGCTCCTGGGCGAATTTGAATCTGAGCTACACTGTCTTCGTAATAGATCGCGTTATAGCTTGTGGTGATGGTACTGGCCGTTGATCCAGTAAGTACCTGTTCTTTGACATTAATGATCAATGCGCTTGAAACTTCATGCCCATTACCATCATTGGCTGTGATGATGACTTCCAGGTCCTGTAAAACATCTGGTTGGCCCTGGAAAGTGCCGGTAGCCGGATCAAAGGATAACCAGTCAGGCAGTTCACCCCCATTGGCTAAACGGGCGCTGTAGGTCAATGTGTCTTCATCAGGATCGGTAAATGTTCCCGCAGGAATTGTGAAGTTAAACTGTTGCTCTCGTGCGATATACAGGTCTGATAGCGGAGTTTGAACTACGGGTGCTGTGTTGGCATTTTCTTCAACGGCAATATCAAGGTTTGCATTAGCTGTCGCCCCTGACAAGTCTGTCGCAATAATTTGAAGCGCTAAATGACCATTTGCCCCACTGGGAGGAGTGCCGGACAGTAAGCCGGTTTGAAGATCAAATGTTAACCACGATGGTAAAGCCGAATCATCAGCCATTGTGATGTGATAACTTAGAACATCGCCTTCATCAATGTCTGCAAACAGACCTGCAGGCAAAGTCCAGCGAAATACATTCCCTTCTTTGGCATTAACTGCATCAACGACGCCAGTCACATATGGAGCGTCATTCACGTTTTCGATATGGAGGGTAAAGTCTTGACTAGTCGACAGTCCACTTGGATCTGTTGCCGTCACTTTAAGGCTGAAGTTGCCTACATCGCCATTGCCCGGTGTCCCGGATAGAGTTCGTGTCGCTGCATCATATGTCAGCCAGCCTGGCAAGGCGCTGCCATCTGCCTGTGTGATGCTGTAAGTCAAAGCATCGCCATCCGGGTCGGTAAATAAGCTAGCTGGCAGTACCAGGGTAAAGGGCTCTCCCTGCCTGCCTTGCTGGTTAGTCACTGTTTCTCCGGTCACTGGTGCCTGGTTAGTTTGCCCGCCTCCTTCTACCATATTTCTGATCGTCTGCTGATCCCAGGCTGTTCCGTCTGCAAACTGGATGGCATTGATGCTGTCATCCGGGTCCATCCATTCGCCAAAAAAGCCGCTGACCATGATCAGGTCTGTGCTGTCTTTACGCCGTATCACGAGGTCGTCGTTCCAGCGGCTCAGGTCAATGTCTCCTGAACTGATGTCTTGTGCAAAGCGGATGGTGTCAAACCCTGCATCGCTGTTGTTGATGTAGTCCTGACCCCAACCGCTTTCAAAGTGATAGATATCATTTCCGGCTCCGCCGTCAAGCGTGTCGTTTCCTGTACCTCCTACCAGCAGGTCATTACCATCGCCTCCCATGAGGGAGTCGTCTCCAGCCCCACCATAGATGTTGTCGGCCATGGAAGATCCATTCAGATAGTCCCCTTCTTCCGTGCCGTGTATGGTAAGTGCACTTCCTGCAATGGTAGTTTGTGTCCACACCGTTCCATCGGCAAAGCGGATCTGATCCACTTTGCTGGATTCATCCCATGAGTTGAAGTAGTTTTCGATGGTGATCTGGTCTGTGCTGCCCTTTAGGCGCAGTATCAAATGGCCTCCAGCACCATCCCCTCCCATCCCTTCATAAAGGGTTTCTATGTCTTGTGCACTGATGCCTGCTCCAAACTGAATAACGTCAAGTTTGTTTTGCCCGTTATCCCAGTTGTTGATGACATCCTGACCCCAGCCGCGCTCAAAGTAATAGGTGTCAGATCCGGCTCCACCTTCAAGAATATCATTACCTGCGCCTCCTGCCAGGTAATCGTCACCATCTCCACCAATCAAAACGTCATCACCTGCATCACCAAACAGCCTGTCGTTGCCTGCGCCGCCATGGATTTCATCATTACCTGCCAGGCCATGCAACTCATCATCGGCCGAAGTACCCATGATGACATCATCTCCCTGCGTACTTTGGGGTATCAGCTGCCGAATAGTTTCTGTACTCCATATCGTTCCATCAGCAAACCGGATTTCATCAATCTGGTAGCGTCCAGCTTCGTCATCTCTGAAGTAGTTTCTGACGGTAATCTGGTCATCACTGCCTTCCAGTTGAATAATCAGGTCATAGTAATTCTGACTAAGCCGGAGATCGTTTACGCCAATACCTTCTGAGAACCGGATAATATCTGTGCTATTGCCTGAATCGTCATTACTGATGACGTCCTGGCCCCAGCCACGTTCAAAGTAATAGGTGTCCGAGCCCGCACCTCCAACCAGTATATCGTTGCCTGCTCCGCCGTTTAAAACGTCATCCCCAGCGCTGCCAAGTACAATGTCATCCCCAGCAGTGCTGTGCGATGCCATCTGGCTGATCATCCCCACATCCCATGCTGTACCATCAGCAAAACGGATCACATCAATCTGGTGCTCTGTAGAGCTAAAGTACGGATCAATGAACGATCTGAAATGCCCTTCTACGGTAATTGTATCGCCCGTCACATGATGACGAATCAACAAGTCGCCATTAGTTTGTGCCGTCAGAGTCAAATCCTGCGCAGTAATGCCTGCGCCAAACTGAACCGTATCCATACTTTGATCTGCCAGATAATCCTGGTTACGGATAATGTCATGCCCCCATCCGGACTCAAAATAATAGGTATCCGAACCGGCACCTCCTCGCAATTCATCATCACCTGCCCCACCTATTAGGACATCATCCCCTGCATCTCCTGAAAGTGAATCATTACCTTCTTCTCCATAGATAATGTCATTGCCATTGCCTCCTTGCAAACCGTCATCACCGCCCCGACCATACATCAGGTCGTCCCCTGTTGTTCCCCAACTGATATCCCCTTCCTCTGTACCGATGAATGGTACAGTCCCTTGGGCCAGTTGCTCTGCCGTCCAGACGGTGCCATCAGCAAACTGAATCTCTTCAAGTTTATAGCTACTGCTGGCGTAATCAAAAAACCGGGTTACACGAACCTGGTCTTGCGCCCCTTTGAGCATCAGCACCAGGTCCACCCCGTCCCGGCTGATCTCAATGTCTGCTGCCGCAATGCCTGCACCAAACCGGATCACGTCTTTCTTATTGGCACTGATATCGTAGTTATTGACCGTATCCTGGCCCCAGCCGCGCTCAAAATAGTAGGTATCCGATCCGGCACCGCCGCTCAGCCAATCATTGCCTTCTGCCCCAACCAGCAGATCGTCTCCTGCCTCGCCAAACAGCACATCATCACCCTGGCCGCCATACAGCACATCCTGCCCCTGCGCGCCATACAACGCATCAGCCGCCGCTGTGCCATGCAGTTCGTCATTGGCGTTATGCCCATAGATGTTGCTCTGTGCCGTATGCAAAGCTCTTTGGGAAATCATTTCGTAATCCCACACCGTACCATCCGCAAACTGGATCTGCTCCACAGCACCATAACCTTTAATCCGACTTCCTGTCTTAAAGTGGGCCTTCACATTAATGCTGTCGTTTGAGTCCTGATAGAAAATTCGCAGAACATTGTCTAAGGTGTAGTCACCCTCAAGCCACGCCAACCCGATATCCCACGAATAAATACCATCTCCAAAGCGGATAATGTCTATACTCTGATCTGCATAAGAAGAGTCTCCCCCATCATAAATCGTGTCGCTCCCCCAGCCTTTCTCAAAATAATAAAGGTCTGAACCATCGCCACCTTCCAGGTAGTCATTGCCCGTACCACCAACCAATACATCGTTGCCATTGCCCCCGTAAAGCTCATCATCCTGTGTGCCTCCATACAGCACATCATCCCCGTCTTCGCCGTAAAGCTTGTCGTAGCCGCCATCACCATACAGCACATCGTTGCTTAATCCACCGTACAGCCGGTCATCCCCCCAGCCTCCGTGCTTCACATCAGGGAAAATAGTACCGTACCAGGTATCGTTTTGCGCCCAGGTAGCCTTGCTGTCAATTTCAAGCCTGGACCAGACGACATCTCCTTCAAAGCGTATCTGCTGCAGGTTCCACCGGGTTCCATCTTCTGTTGTCGAAAAGTAATCCTTGACCGTAATGCTGCCGCTTTCATTTTTGGCGTATATCACCAGGTCCTTGTCGCGCCGCTCCAGCGAGATATCGTCCGGCGTAAAGTGTTGCGTGAATTTGATGAAGTCCACCGCACTTTGTGTATCAACACTGCTGCCATCAACCATCGCATCTCCCCAGCCAGGGCCTATGCTGTTGGCCGTATCTGCACCATTGCCAAAAACCTCATCTGCAGGCGATGAGTCCTTATCCAGTGTTTCTTCTGCATACTTTTCATCAATATGCAATACAAAATACTCATCCGTATCCTCCTTATAAGTAATCTTATACTTCCCTGCTGTAATCTCACTGACCACAAAAGGCATGGCATTAATTTCTTCTGGTTCATCACGGTTCTCACGATCTAACCATGCCATGTTAAATTGGATAGGAGCCATCCATGGACGTGATTTGGGTCGATAATAAATTACTGAATTTATATCAGCCTCACCAATAAAATCACCAAGCGTCACATGATAGGTATCTACACCTGCCCCACCGTTAAGGGTACTGCGTCCCCCATACGAATAAACGGTGTCATTGCCTTCTCCGCCCGAGAATTGATTACCTAGTCCGTAAAGATAGACGGTATCCTGACCCTGCCCACCATAAACATGGTTTTCGGCTCTATCCCTGAGGCCAAAACGAAGTTTTTCTTCTCCGATACGAATCGTATCGTTGCCATCACCACCATATATTTCATTATTAGTTCCCAGAACGGTGATGGTATCGTCACCCGTGCCGCCATATATCCGGTTATTACTGGCTTCACTCAGAATCTGGTCTTTGGTCCCTATATAAATCTCATCGTCACCTTCGTTGCCCGAAATGTCGTTATCAACACCTTTAATGAGGTAGATCTTATCCTTCTCACTCCCGCCATTGACGGTATTCTGGCTTGAAGTTTCCTGCCCCCATTGTTGAGACCCGGCCACTTCCTGCGAAAACTTTGCGCCAACGGTAATCTGGTTTTCGCCATTGCCTGCGTTGATCACCACATGGCTGCCATTGGTCGTGATCTCGTCGCCCAGGTCTCCACCGATAATCGTCGTATAGTTGCCAACAGCCTCAATCAGGTTTTTACCACCCGTACCATCAATCGTAACGTGATGGCCCCATGAATAGATATCGTTTTCGCCCAGGCCACCATACATCTGCACATAATCACCACGGTTCATCATGAGGTCATCCCCATCTTCACCATGCATTTCGGTTTTTTCTTCCGGCTCTTCGGTATACGTAACCTCTGCAGCCCAGTTCACCAGAACATCTGAATCTGCCCCGCCATACAGCTTGTTATTCTCGCCATACGTCACCAGATAATCGCTGCCGGCACCACCATACAACTGATACCCACCCCAGCGCCCGCCAATGATGGTGTCGTTTCCGTCCCCTGTGTTATGCAAACCAAAGCCACCACCATAATAGCTCCAGACAAAATCATCCACCGCATTTTGCTCATTGGTATAAAACCCGCCACTGTGTTCCACATAATCGCTGACGGTAATCATCGTGGAATTTTCCAGGCGCTCCAAAATAGGTTCGATCAAATCCGGCATATCGACAAATGTGGACAGCCTCTGGCGTAGTTCACGTATACCAAAACTGTCCCTGATTGCAGATTTCACCAAATCCGTTCCCCTGTGGTCCGAATCTGACGCAAATTGAGTCAGATCCAATTGCACCCCATTGGGAAGTGCTGTAAAAGCAGACTCTAAGTTACTGGCAGGGTTTGAATACCAATACTCCGTCAGTGCCGTAATCAGAGCATTTTCCTGAGCCTGAATATCCTTCTTATAAGCCGCCATATAGTGATCATAAGCAATCCGGTAATCGCCGCCTTTGGACGTGATATAGCTAAACTCCGAAGTTGAAACATCTTGCCACACACCAATGCTGTTCAGATCTGCTGCGATCAAATCCAGCCATTTGTCACCCTGAACATTGTTGTTGATGTTTTCTACATGTGTCTTCAGAATGTGGCTCAGAAAATCTTTTTCGTCATCTGTATTAAGATCCTCAACCCCATACAGTTGGGGATCAAAAAACACATCTAGTGCATGGTTATGTTCAAAAAGTGCTTGCTGAAATTTGCGGGATTCCAACACAGCACTCAGTAACACAATTGAATGTAACTGCGTCCCGCGAATAAGCTGCTCAGTAACAGAAAGATAAGTATTCAAAACATCTATCGCCTCTACCTGATTACCAATTGTCCCAACACCTATCGGAACATTCCCTCCTAATTCTGCAAGCACATTTTGTATACTTGAATACAACTCTCGATAATCAGAATGAATATAAAGACCTCCTACAGCCAATGCATCCAACAGCGAATCTACAACATCAATTACAGTTCCCTTAAGCCCGGGGCCAATATTGCGCAAAAGTTCTAAAATTTCTCCTCTTACATAGTAATTGCTAACCTGGTCAAACCTTTGCTCATACATTGATGGTTTATAGTATTCGTTTTTCCATGAATAAAGCTGCTGATCCTCCCCCATATAAATTCCATCAGCAACACGATGATAATCAAGAATATCATCGCCATAGGCACTATTAATCCGTGTGATAGCCAGATCTTTTTGAACCTGCATTTCGTTCATGTAATTAACGAAACCCGTAGGCAAATCACTTGTTATCAGACCATCACGTATCCAGCCTTGCACATCGTCCCAGTATTCACATACAGCCCCCAGCCTTTGGGCGCTCATGGCAAATGGCGCTTCGTCAAACACAACGGCTTCCTTGCCAAAAAACATCGCCATTAATGATGCCAGCCCGCCGCCCAGCGAATGCCCTGTAAACGTGATATTGTCCTCACCATATTTTTGTATGGTTTGCAGAGTCAGCAAAAGCGCACGGCGCACCTGCTCTGTGGGAACACCCAGCCCCGCCGGTATGTTGGTATTCAAATGCTCATCCAGCGTCGTATTGGTTCCGGTAAACGCAATGACGATCTCAGTGCCCTTGGTATACACCCCAGCTGAGAAATGCCCAGAATCGGCTCCTGAATACTCTAAAACACCATCTGGGGACGATGCCCCTATATCTTTGAGATGGTCGGAGATGATTTTGACTGCTGTCCAACCTTTAGCCTCTGCTTCTATTTGATTAATTTGTTGCCTCCGATAAGCTGCTGCTGAGAGCCATGCATAATCTGTTAATTCAGCCATTTTTATCTCCTTGGTGCGTAATCCCGACAACTATTCCAACTACCATCAATTTTTTTGTAAACATCTCCAGACCTCAGTGCCATCCTCTTTCGCTCAGCAGCTGTCAACCGGGATGATTGATTACGTACGATTGCAGAAGTCAAATTCGACTCACGCCCGATCAACTTGTCATCCAGCGGCACCACCACCCACTGACCGTTCTGTACCTCATACTGGCGGTACGGCGGCATCGGCCACCCCCATTGCACCCAGATGCCACACATATAAAACGTCGCTACCACATACCAGGTCTGTTTTTCTTCGTTGTAATCCATCAGAATCGGCACCGCATCCTCAAAACGCCATACCGGTGGCGGTAGCGCTACCGGGTTGTCTTTCGGCACAGTAATCGTCGTTATAACGCCATCTATTGTGCCGCCGCCCGTGCCGGACATGTCTCCCATCCCGGTCACAAAGCTCGCGGTACGGTGCACCCAGATCACCGTACCATTGCCCATAACAAGTTCTTCATCCCATTCGCGCTTGCCCGGGCCTGCCTTGTCGCAGCCTGCTAGTACCAACAGCATGGCTATTAGCAGTGCCAGGCCGATGTACCGGATAAGGTTTTGATCTGGATCTCTGGTTTGCTGATAATGGGTTTTGTTCTGAATCGCTGTCATTCGTTGTCCCCGTGTTTCAAATATCACAAAACAGGTATTTTTTACTGCTTCCTGAAATGCCTGTTGTCTGAGATCTGACAAAAAGTTTTTTACTCTATCTTTTTTTCTACCGACTGTATTTAACTGATGTATTTTGTATGCTTTACAGAGCCAGCAAATGTACACGGCGCACCTGCTCTGTAGGCACACCCACCCCAGCTGGCATATTGGTATGCAGATGTTCATCCAGCGTCGTATTGGTTCCGGTAAACGCAATGACGATTTCATTGCCCTTGCAGAATACCCCGGCTGAAAAATGCCCCGAATCATCGCCTGAATAGGTCGCAACATCATTGGGATTATCGGAGATGTACTGGACAACATCCCAGCCTTTAACTGTGGGATCTATCTGATTTATATTTTGACGGCGATAAACTGCGGCTGACAGCCATGAATAATCTGTTAAGTTTGCCATTGTTAAATCCTTATCGATAATTTCCACAAGAGTTATTCCATTTGCTAACAACTCGGCGATACATATCCCCAGCTGTGAATGCCATCCTCTTGCGCTCAGCAGCAGTCAGCCTTGGTAACTGATTGCTCACCATACCAGCTGTCAGATTCGCCTCGCGTCCGATCAACTCTTCATCCAGCGGCACCACCACCCACTGACCATTCTCTACCTCATACTGGCGGTACGGCGGCATTGGCCATCCCCATTGCACCCAAATACCACACATATAAAAGGTCGCCACCACATACCAGGTCTGTTTTTCTTCGTTGTAATCCATCAGAATCGGTGCAGCACCCTCAAAACGCCATTCCGGCGGCGGTGGTGCTACCGGGTTGTCTTTCGGTACAGTGATCGTCGTTATAACGCCATCTATTGTGCCGCCGCCCGTGCCGGACATGTCTCCCATCCCGGTCACAAAGCTCGCGGTACGGTGCACCCAGATCACCGTACCATTGCCCATAACAAGTTCCTCATCCCATTCGCGTTTGCCCGGACCCGTCTTATCACAGCCTGCCAGTACCAGCAGCATGGCTATTAGCAGTGCCAGGCCGATGTACCGGATAAGGTTTTGATTTGAGTCTCTGGTTTGCTGATAATGGGTTTTGTTCTGAGTCGCTGTCATTCATTGTCCCCAGTGGTCTCATTTTTACAGTTAATGCCTTTAGAGCTTTTAGACCATTTACCAGTATAACGATGCCATCCATTGAATCTGGTATGACCAGATTTTCAATCAGGTACTTCATCTCTAGGCAATTTTGCACTTTGGGTCACCCGCCTGGATACGGATTTCGCCGCCTGCAATGAGTTGGGCATTCTGGTTGGTCAGCATCTGCGCGGTGATACCCAGGTTACCACCCGCCTGTGTGGTCGCGCGGTTGTTGAAGGTGTCTGCTGCAATCGCAGTATGGCCTGCACTGAGTATTTCACCCTGATTGGTCAAGGTCTGCGCGGCCTGCACATCCAGATTGCCGCTGCCGGTAAACTGGCCGTTGTTGTCCATGCCTGCGGCAATCAGTCCATCCGTGGTGTTCTGGATGTTCTGCGCATTTAGGCTGACATTGCCAAGAGCCGCAAGAGTCCCCTGGTTGGAAAGTGTGCCGTCACTGTTGAGGACAAGTTGCCCTTGTGTATATAAATTTCCGGTGTTTTGCACACCACCCACAGCAGCAACCATATGACTGCTGTTGATGGTGCCGCTGTTAACCAGCATACCATCTGCGGTGACGGTGACCTGCCCGGCGCTGGCACCGATGTGTCCGGCGTTACGTACGCCCACACCGTACTCATTGCCTATGATGAATATTTTATTTGCATACATCCCGCCAATTTGGGCCACGTCAATGGCAAACAAAGGCCGTCCGCTGGCGTCTTCTTCAGTGGGTTGAAGGGGGGTGCCCTCCGGTGCAAAGCTGCCGGTGCCCGCAGCCAGCGTGAGGTCGTTGGCCCACAGGCCTGAGTTGATTTCAACGGCACGCGAGATGATGCGGGTGTAGTCGGCGCTGGAGGTATCCAGCCCCGCCCCATTGATGGCAATTCTGCCCCCTCCCAACGCTGCAACGCGATAGGATTCGAGATTGCCGCTGTTGTTAAAGACCGGGGTGCCAGTGGTCAGCGTCACGCCTGCGGCGTTGATGAAACCGGCACCATCAACTGAAATTCCGGCCGGATTGGCAATAATCACTTCGGCCCGCTGCCCACCGACTTCTATGTAGCCTTGCAGCAGTGAGGGGTTGCCCGAGGTGACTTCGTTCAAGATGACACGCGCTGCGCCATAAGGCAGGTTCGGATTTCCCTGAACCCATCCGCCCAACTGCGTCTGGGTATTGACAGCGCTGTTATTAAGAATGACGCCCTGTTGCTGGACATTAAACTGGTGATACTAGTTGCGACTCACACCTGCTGCACTTGGCGTGGTGATGTTGACAACCGGCACACCATTACCGGCACTGGTCTGACCAGGACGGTACTGCCCGGCATTCGGGTCAGGCACCACTTGCGCAAAAGCGGTACTCAGAGGCGTAATAGCAACAGCGATGGATAAAGCAAGGCAGCCTAATTGTTTAAAAGGATGGTACTTAACCAACTGACTACCGTAAATGGTGTTGCCCAAAAAAAAGGAACGAATTGGATGTTTCATAGAGAAATAGCTCTGATGGACGCATTGACCGGCTTGTTTTTGTTTGCGCCGGTTCAATAGCAGCGTCCTATTGGCTGGAGAGTTTGCAGGCAATATAAAGTGTTTTTATTGTTTTATTCCTAATAACCAACCTGCACTCTGGTATTACCAGATTTACAAATCATCATATGTTTATTAACATACATCGTGAGATTTCACTTTTGTACCCATAAACTGAACCAGCAAAGAGTCCTGCAACTCATTTGCCCGCTCCTCCTAACCCCCTTACTGACATGCTTATGCATAACTAAAAAGAAAACATGGTGGTAAAACAACCAACACGATGTGAAATGTAAAAATGGCATCGCGCGTACTACTTTTACTGATTTATTTCAATGAATCAATAAATATTCTATATTTCTTTTTGATCTAATGAAAATTACCTGTATTTAAAATACAGCCACACAATAACATATTGATTTATATCAATATTGTTGAGTCATTAACAATTGATCAAGAATTGCTCACAATATCAAAAGCCCCTTTGTACAATTCATTAATTGCAGGGGGTATTCATGACAGATCAGAATATCAGAGGTATAGAAATACGGCATATTCGGGCATTCGATGCAATAGTTAAAACCGGCAGTTTTAGCGAAGCAGCAAAAATACTCAATACAGTCCAACCCGCCTTAAGTCGATGCGTTAAAGAACTTGAAAATGTTTTGGGCGCAATACTGATCGACAGAACAACCAGACCTATCAGATTATCCTTGGCTGGAGAATCGTTTCACAAACATGCCAAAGCAATAATCCATCGTCTAAGGATCTCCATTCAAGATATTCAAGAGATTTCCAAAGGTCATCATGGAACGATAAAGATTGCCTTGTCTGATGACATCAATATGTCGTTAATCTCAGACTTATTGGCACAGTTTCGTGAAGACTCACCAGGCGTAGAAATTCAATTTTTAGAGGTTGATTTGTCAACCTTGCTAACCGGGCTCAGAAAAGGAGACTTTGATTTAGGCTTTTGCCGTTGCCCAGTCGCTGACGATCCGGTGATTAAATCCATATGTACTTATCAGGAAGAATTTTTTGCTGTCCTTCCTAAACGGCATCCACTTCTTAAAAATAAAGCTATCGAGTTAGACCAGTTTCTAAGCCAACCCCTGATTTTTTACCATCCTCAGCAACTCCAGGGAAGCTATCAACAAGTCAGCAAAAAAATCAATCTCTGCGAAACTCAACCAATGATTGTTCAATACGCCAAGTCTTTTGAACTTATGCTATCTTTGGTTGCAGCAGGATTTGGAATCAGTTTGATTGGTAGCAGCCGTAAAGAAATAGCGCACTCTGTTAATGTAGCAACGCGCCCATTTGCCACTCGTTTGACGTTGGAAACGTATCTTTTACACGCAAGCGCTTCTTCAAGCGCACTGAGATCGTTCATTCATCGTACCCATACATTACAAAACAACATAAATACAACAAATTGAATTAATATTTCATTATATTAATATATTCATGACATATATCAATATTAATATAATAGAATATGGTAAAGGGGTCCTGCGCATTTATACAATCCTATTCTTCAAATAATATAACAAAATTGTTATAAAAAGAGTGTGAAGCAAGGCTTTCTACTCCAGGATTCATTCGCTATATTTTGTGATATTCGAAAACAAATACGACCAAATCCGTATTTGTTCCATATTGTTTTTACTTTTTTTCTATTATTTTAAAAAATAGTTTTGAAAGTTCTGCATCATGGGGCCTCGTTATTATGTATGGACATAGCCATCAATGTCGTTTAGTACAGCGAATTTATTACCGCCCCATCGAGGCAGCAATTTTATCGTCCGGGCTAATTGATAAAGAAGCGGATATTCTTTTAAAGATTAATTATCAATCAAGACCAACATATGACGAGCTCTGCGAGTGGCCATCTGTCTTTAACTATAACGAGAGAATTTATGATGCCATCATTAATAAAGAACTGCCAAGTGGCAGAAAAGGTGTGACCTGCGATATCGATCCCGCTGACCAGGAATTAACGGTTCGACATATCGATCTGAAACGCTGGATATCAGACAACTACCCTTTTGAAAAGCCTGCCTTCTTGTTCAATGAAGAAGAAAGAAGAATGCATGTTGGCATTGACATTCACGCCTTGCAGTTAATGTTAACAAATAACAGCCTCCTGAATCAAAGTATTGATCACAAAAACCAGGCGATCGCAGACCTTGAAACAAAATGCAAAGCGATCATGGAAAATCCCCCCGTACTCAAGGAAAGAAGCGAAAACACTTATCTTTGCATCATCGGAGCGATGTTGGATATATTGGTTAACGACATCCATGCAAATTTTCCAAGTCAGGAATCCATCATTGACGCTTTGTTAACTCAGTACCCCGGCCACCCGGGTCTTTCCGAGCGAACGCTGAAAAGCAAATTTGCTGCTGCAAAACGCAAGATATCTACCAAATCTTTTTAGGTTTGTCAGTGCAATTGCACTTTGCTGATATGCAATTGCACTGACATAAGATGAAATAAACGTTTAAATCAAAGCACTCTCTTTTTTACACCTTAGTAACTGTCAGGAGTGTTTTGATGAACAAACAGCATATCTCTCATGGACCAGCCAATCCCGTCACAGTGCAGGCAGTTCCCGAAAAAACGCCAAAACGCTTTTTAAGAATCCATGAAGTCGAAGCACTTGTGGGCTTTAAAAGCGCATATATCTACCGGCTCATCCGGCAAAAGAAATTCCCGCAACGTATCCGTATTGGTATTCGTGCTGTCGGATGGGATTCAGAAGCGGTCAACGCCTGGATCGAAGAGCGAATGAAATCCTCCGTTTTGTGATTTTTCTTTTTCTCATGAAATATCGCAAAGGAGAACGCCATGCTAGTCGCATCTGTTATCAGTACCAAAGGTGGTGTCGGTAAAACCACCATCGCAGCCAATTTGGGTGGGTTTATTGCTGATGCAGGGCTACGTGTCCTGCTGGTTGATCTGGACATACAACCTACATTATCAAGCTATTTCAAACTCAAAAATATCTCACCCTTTGGCACTTATGAGCTGATTGCCTTTAATGAATACGATATACATAAAGTCATCAGCCGTACCTCTGTCAATCACCTCGATCTGGTTTATTCAAACGATGACCGGGGTCAGCTTAACACGCTGCTCTTACATGCGCCGGACGGACGGTTCAGGTTGCGCAATATTCAAAAAGCTTTCAATGACCACTATGACTTGATGCTGATCGACACGCAGGGAGCAAGAAGCGTCCTGCTGGAAATGGCAGTCATTGCCTCCAGGATGGTTATTTCTCCAGTAACGCCAGAAGTACTGGCAGCACGGGAATTCAGGCGTGGCACGTTGCAGCTGATGGAAGATATCGCGCCATACGCACATCTTGGCATTACGCCTGCTCCGCTGCACATGCTGGTCAACCGTGTTCCGACCGTTTCCAGCAGTGCCCGCATCGTACACAAGTCGCTGAAGGAGGTTTTCTGCGACCAGCAAGAAATTCAAATTATGGAGACGGCCATCCCTCAAATAGAAGCCTATACGCGGGCTGCAGCCCTGGCCCAGCCTGTGCATCGTATCGAGCGTATCAAGCCTTATGGCCGCATAACACCTTCGGCACTTGACACCATGAGGAAATTGGCGATTGAACTTTTTCCGCAATGGCAGGAGAAATTTGATCTCGTCACCGGCAAGGCAGGACATTGAAATGCGGATACAAAAAATGCATCGGCGACATAAGCGGCTGCAATTTCTGATTGTCTACCTGCTGCGCCATGGCTGGATTGTCAAACTGCACGCCAACGGATGTTTGCGTTTCAAGCAACCTGGTAAAAGATCAATTTATTTAAGTTCGCTTAGATACCAAGGAAATCGAAGGAAATAAGAATGACAGAAAAACAAAACGATATTTCAAACTCCTTACTGGCAGGAAATTTCGAGCGCCGCAGCCCTGACGCTAAAGCGCTCAGCGACCCAATCGTCGATACACCGATGGTGCTGACACTTGATCAGCTACGCCCCTATGAGCTCAACCCGCGTCTGACACGCAACCCTCTGTATGACGAAATAAAGACATCCATCCTGCAACGTGGCCTGGACACCCCCCCTTCTGTCACCAGACGCCCTGGCCAGGAACATTACATCATTCACAATGGTGGTAACACACGGTTAAAAATTCTCGGTGAACTCTGGTCTGAAACCAAAAATGAGCAGTTTTTCAAAATCCTGTGCATTTTCAAACCATGGAAAAGCGAGATCGTTGCCTTAACCGGCCACCTGGCTGAAAACGAACTGCACGGTAAGCTCACTTTTATTGAACGAGCCCTTGGCGTGGGCGAAGCACAAAAAATCTATGAACAGGAAAGCCAGTCGTCTATTAACCAATCTGAACTCGCAAAACGGCTAACACAAGATGGATACCCTTGTGAGCAGTCTCAAATCAGCCGTATGCAAGACACAGTCAATTTTTTATTGCCTGCAATACCGAATGCTCTTTATAGTGGATTAAACAGCCGTCAAATCAGAAGGTTGCTCTCACTGCGGCTATCAGCTTTTCGATTTTGGGAGCAGCATAATTCACACCCTGATAGTAAAGAATATTTTTTATCAATATTTCAGGAAACATTATCATCTTTTGATGCAGAACCTACAGAATTTGACTTTGAGCGCTTTCAGGATGAATTAGTTGGTCAACTCGCGCAAAATACAGGTCTTGGCTATGATCTGGCCGCTGCCGAAATAGTGTATGGCAACAAACGTCAAAACAAGACAGAACCGGTTGATGCCGAACCAGTGCCCCTCAGCGAGCTAAGCAATTCTGATCAACAAATCCCCAAAGACTTCATAAAGCCCGATCTGAGCGACGTACTGGCACAGGCCCAAAGTCATACCAGTAAATTTGTCATCCCCAAAAGGGGAAATGCAACAACCGGCAATACCGCCCCTCTCAAACAGCCTGCTTGTGACAATGAAAGTTCTCCTCCTGTGAGCACCAATGGAAAAACGCTCATTGAAGCACATATCGTCTCTCCTGATGAAACTTCTGAAAGGGTGCAAAACATACAACGGATGGTGGCTCACCATGTGGGCGAAGAAATTAACGATTTCAGTGAAAACGTACTCAAAGCCATTCCCGTGCAAGCTGGTGGTCTGTACCCGATTTCAGATGTGTGGTATATCGAACCCGCCATTGATATCCCAGAAGTGCTACGCACCCATATTGAGCAGCTTGCAGTAGAAATTGCAGATGGGGTTGGTTGCAAAGACCAGATTGAGCAAGATGAAGAAGGCATTGGTTTTACCTGTGTTGGTGATAGCGAGAACGCTATTTTGGCTTTACTTGGCGCAATCAGCCAAACACCTGCTGTTGAAAGCACTTGCGCATTGTCACTGTATACACAACTTCCCTGTTTGCTACTTGGCCCTTCTACCACAGAGCGGTTAAGCGATGAATCGCTTGTCAAGCTGTTTCGCCTAATCCGCCTGGCACGCAGACTGATTGAGTTGACGGTGGATGAAACTCAAATGTAATTACTAATAGAAAGGAGACGCGATGTCACTGAACCAGTCAATCATCACAGAGGTGCTCAATGAGCTTAAAAATGGCAAATTACGTAGATGCCTGGATATGGGTTTTACACATGAGGATCTGGTAGCACTCAAAAACCCTGAAATTCTAACACTGCTTGTCAATACATCTGTGCCCTGGAGCCGCATTATTGTCAACCCACCTCTTTTGCGAGGGCTCATTAATTCTTCCGGATCGTTGTTGCAGGAAGCCTTTTTGATTAACAGGATGCTCAGACTGTGCGCCAGCAGCAAAATGATTTGTGAAGTCTTTGGTCTGACACAGCGTGAGGTAGCGTTCAGGCGCTCCTTATTAGGGATGGAAAAACGCCAGGGTCGTTGGACAGAGCTCACTGAAGAGCAGGAAAACGAACTGTGGCGTTACTGGCTCACCCTCATTGACAAATACCATTTTGATGTACATAACGAACATGATCTGGCCAAATCCTGCATGTGGCTGGCTGAAGAAAAAAATCTGACAATGGCACAACTGTGGATGGCCATTCAAAAATGGGTAAAAGAAGGGTTGCACTCATGACGCATGCTCAATCGATACACTCAAAGGCATCCCCCACTCTTGCCGATCTGTTTGAACAGGCTCATGCGCTTTCTGCGGCTCCGCCAACGGACGATGTTTTTCTCTTTGCCGGGAACCGTCAGGAAAGCGTCCCCAGGACGCTTTTTTTTGATCGTCGCTTAACCCCCATAGAGCGCAACACATGGCAGATCATCAAGATGCTCATGGAAAGCGGCAGCAAGACCTCAATGCCCACTTATGATCAGCTGCGTCCCTTTCTGACAGCAGTGCCATGCGCAACACAGGCTTCCTACGAAACTGTCGCCAAAGCCATTACCCTGTTGCGGCTCACCCGCTGGATGACGTTGGTACGTCGCCGCCGCTTGCCCAATGGACAAGTGCAGAGCAATATCTATGTATTGCATGATGAACCGCTCTGCCCGCACGAAACGATACAACTTGACCGTGACTATTTTGCACTGGTCAGCAAAGCAATGGATCATTCCAGCAAGGCTATTCGTCGAATTGGTGAGCTGTGCTTTTCAGAAATTGTCAATGATCCAACGATGGGCACAAAATCCCTGCCAACGCGCCTGTCTGTTCTGACTAAGCGTATTACAGAGACCATGGAGCCTGAAAACCAAAAGTTATCCACAGAAAACCCGGCTTCGGAATCCGAAGACAGCAAAATGGTCTCACTTCGGAATCGCTACGGGCTGACTTCGGAATCCGAATCACGTGGGAAACCCGCTCAAAGTCAGACTTTCACAAATCCGAAGTCAGTACGTAGTAGTAGTATTTTTAATAAAAAGACTACTACAGAACAAAAGCGTGTGCATATTCAGCTACCAGAGCGTTTTAAACGGTTGTCACCCAAACAGCAAAACCTGGCGCTTACTGCTGTACAGCACCTGGATATCGGTATACAGCAACAAATTTTCATTGAATGGGATCGTCGTTGCGAAACCATGATTATCCGCAAACCACCGGCTTATCTACTCGGAATTATTCAAAAAGCACTGCAAGGTGAACTCAATGCGCTTAATGAATCCCCGCTAACCGAGCTACAACCATTGCTTAAAAAAAGTGAAGTTAAGCAAGAAGCCAAACCGCCACAAGAAACACCACAAGAAAAAGAAAAATCGTTGATGTATATCCAGCAGCTTCGAGAAATTGTCAGCAAATCAAAGAACACTTCATTCAACGGAGGAAAACAGGTTTAATTATTCTGTGAATCAGTGCCAGTCAGTAGCCCTCAGTAATTATCAGTTTATGTCCGTATTTTTTTATGGCCGCGGCCATAAAAAAATACAGACGAGTACTGAAGAATCCTATAAATAAAACCTCTTAACAGCAAAATCGCATTACTGGCAGTGATTTGGACCGTTTGCCTTGACGATCTGATTTCCAAAACATCAGGAATCATCTATGGCAAATGTTGAAAATACTTTTCTCAATTTAGGTTCATTACGAAGTCAGATGCGTCTGACACTTCATACTCATCACGCTGCTCGTATGTGGAGAGGCCGTCCACCGAAGGATGATGTACCGGGCATTATCGGACTGAACGGTTTTTTAGCCATTACCAACAAAATGGCGCGTTATGCGTCGCAGGACGATCCGTACTCTGACTGGTGGCTCATTCGCATTGAAGAAAAACTCAGCGATGTCAAAGCACGCCTTGCTGAGGTCAAGGAGCAGTTAGAGGCAATCTATGTCAACGTCCCTGCGGCAATGTCTCTTGGTGAAAACCTCAACCTGCAACCAGCCAATATCGCCATCTTTGCAAATTCACCGCTTGGGTTCCTGGCGATTTTTCTATTGGCAGAATTTGACGAAATATCACGCCAGCTGGTGCTGGCGCACCATACTGCACTGATTGACCGCAATACACTGGATCGCTATCTGGACGATTGTTCGCACCACCTCAGAAGCCTGTTTACCCTGGTCCAGCGCTATCGTCACTCAGAAGTCACTCGCGAAGATTTTGCTGCAGGCAATACTGCAGCGAGCACTGCTATCGAAAAATTCGGGGAAATCCCTGCAGACATCCTCAATGGCACACGCCGCTCGCGCTTTGCCCCGCCGATTTATCGACGACAGGAAAGCGTTCTTGGTGAACCATCACCAGATCATTTACCAGACCAGCCACCTGAACCTTCTGACGCTGATTTGAATGGTGATCCGGATAGATATGCGCTGGGCAATGACGAACCGGTTGACCAGTAAATATGACTACACAGCACTTCAAACCTCTGGAGCACACAGCCTTCCAACGCCTGGATCATGCCGCCTTTCTAAAAGGATTCCTTTTTCCTTTTAAGGGTAAAGGACCGTTTGAGGCATGTTCGAACCGACACGAACAGTTGCGCGACAGCTTGATCAGTTTAGCCCGGCATGAACTGTTGCCGCAAAGCCGAACCTTTCCGCTGGCGCTGCTGCCAATCCATTTCGGTATGCAATCGACTGGCGCAGGCACATCCTTTTTACGCTGGCGCAATCTGGATCGATCTGCCATGGGGGTGTCTCTTTGGGCCGATGTGATCCAGCATCCTGCCACCCCTGCACATCTGATCGCTGACCTTTATGCAATGGAGCTCCAGCGCATTGCCATCAACATGCAGATCAGTCTGGTTCATTTGATTTCAAAACAGGCCCGTGAATGTGCGCACAAAGCTGAATGGGCCCAGGCGATTTATCAGCAGCGCATCCACTCTTAACTTAAACTATGAGGAAACCAACTATGAGTACTCTTTTTATTGGCGAAGGTAATATCGGTTCCGAGCCGCAGTTTCACGAATTCCCGAATGGCAATGATGAGCCACGTCGGTTGTTGAAACTCAATGTCCGCTTCGACAACCCTGTTCCTGTGAAAGGCAAGGATGAATATCAGGATCGGGGAGGCTTTTGGGCGCCTGTGGAAATCTGGCATGCCAATGCTGAGCATTGGGCCGATCTGTATCAGAAAGGCATGCGCGTGATTGTACACGGGCGAATGATTTGCCAGGAATGGGAAAACGCTGAAGGCGAAAAACAAGTCACCTTTAAGGTCGAAGCCCGCAATATCGGCATCCTGCCGCATCGCGTACTGAGTATAGCCATCGAACCTAAAGGAGGTGAAAACCTGCCTGAACCACCAGTGGAAGAATAATCCACCATAACCGGCAATTCACTGCCAGCACAAGCGGATGTGTCATTAGTACATCCGCTTTTTTATTTTATTATCACTCCATGTTGCAGTGGCTACAACCATCGTTGGCAATACATTCAGTTCTATCTGATCATCAAAAATTTATGGTATACTCATAAAAGGTGCTTCTAGCAGAAGCCTGCTACCCGTCATTGCAAAGCTGTTGACAGCACTGCTAATTCAAACTTTCTCTTTTCGCACATGTCATGTTCTAGTTCGAGAAGCGGTAGACGGGTGACGTTTCGTCATGAACAAGGAGAACAGTCATGTTGACTAAAGTCATTAAACCGTCTACCTTGGACGGCATTAAACGCCTAGCCAGATCGCTCAAAGTCGAGCGGAATATCCAACACACCTTAGCTTTAGATCTCGCTGCACAGGCAGCTGGATTCCAGAATTTTCGCCATGCGAAAAATGAACTGCGCACAGAACCTAAAACTAAACATCCTCCTTTTGGCCACTGCATATTTTTGACCGCTTATTGGAAGGACCGTGAGGAAAGTGGTCGTGAGACGCTGGCTATCTGGCTGTCCGCTCCATGGAGTGATTTGATAACGCCTCATCAGCTCCAGAACCATCGCGCATTGAAAAATTTCCTCGCAGAGGGGCCAGACCATCTTGCACGCCAATATGTACACAGTACGCAAACTGAAGCCCGTCGCTCGGTGTGCTCCGCTGCGCGTACCATGCAATTTATGGATGCAACAAAACTGCGTCCATCTAAAAGCCATAGCCGCGCTTATCCCAAAGGCCGTTCGATCAACGCCATCCCTGGTTGTGATCACTACAGTATCTGGTATGACCGCGAGACGAAGCGCTATCTGTTCGCGGATGAGCCTTATGAAAAAGCCGCCAATAGCAGGATTATTAAACGTGAACAATGGGCTCAGCAACATGGTTTCGTCATTGTTAAGCCCAAATGGGCTGGTATGTACGCACCAGATATCGGCTCACGTCTTTATCTGATTGCTGACAGCATAAAGGGAATTCCGCTGCAACCCATCGCTGCCGCGCTGGATAAATTACCTACGCCCATAGTGGAAAGTACATGGAGCGGCGAATCCGCACCTATGCTTCCACTCTATGTGAGCCCCGGCACCCTCGCGAAAGCTGTAGTTGCAAAGAATGAACCCAAAACGCCAAGAAGATCGAATAGTGAGCGCAATTCGGTCGGTTATGTGCGAGCTTTTGTCGGCCCGCAGCACCGTCCAAAGGCTCGTATGTCAATCGAGATGCACGCAGAAGTTGGTCGACTGCTGAAATCTGTATTGTTGGACACCTATCATCGCAAGGGAGTCTACAACCGTGTAGATGCAATTCGAAGTGAACTCGACGAATGGATACAGCGGGAATACAGTCCTGCTGAACTGCCGAACGAACAGTTTTTCGAGTTGTACTATCGCGATTCTGGCTCGACATTCTCACGTTCACTGACTGAAACCAAGCGTAAGCAGCATATGGAAAGTCTTGCGCAGGTGAGGAAAATCTTGAGTGAACACTATCCTGATTGCCCACCGTTACGGATGCTTCTGAAGAAGACGGATGCCGCTGTCAAGTCGTTGCAAAACTGGAGGTGATGGATTGGTAGCGACGCGCATGCGCGTCGCTCAATGAAACTGAAAAAACATGAGCAACAATAATAATCTTATTTTTATCGCAAAACCATTTTCCTACTTTGACCGCAAAGGTGAATGCAGTTTTCCTAGCCCAGATTTCATTCATTCCAATGCAAAGCAAGGCATTGATACCACTCTGGTTTTAGATGCAAATATTTGCCTGAGCCTTTCCAACTACGCACGAGGTCAAAAAGACCCTATCAAGGAATCTATATCCCGTCAATTCTTGTTGGCAGTCGAGTTGACCAAAGTGAGTGTCGTTCCGTACTTTGGTTGCCTAGAATTGGCATCATCCCGCGGCAGCGATCAACTCAATACAATCAAGCTCTCAAGCATTGCATCGAATGTTGCACGTGCATTGACACAAAGTGAAGAATCGCTGGCATTGGGCTGTAAGGCATCTACTCGAATTGCTGACGAGTTGGAGATGACTGACAAGTCTTTATCAGTATTATTTCCAATACTGTGTTATGCGTACTGTTGTTTTTTGAAGATCTTTGAGATTCGCTCACGAGGGTTCTTAAAAGATCGTGCAGTAAAACATTTCATCGAATTTTTCGATTGGTGCGAAAACATGGAGTGTCATATAGCCCTGATTTCACAAGCAGCGTTCGCTTTGTTCGGCGGGACCAAAGAAGCTGATAAACTTCTGAGTTTGCGAGAAGGCAAGACACCACTCGATGCAGCGTGGGGTGCTGCCTGGGATATCTTTCATTGTTGGATGGTGCAAAACTATTTGCCAACACTGCCAGTGAACGGGTTCCAACAGCATTCCATTTTTGTCACTGATGACACTGCAGCAGCCTATGTTGCTGGCCAGTGCTTGCCCCATGCAATGTTTCTCAATGGTGGCGAGCCTTTTTTATCTGCATCAGCTACGAGCTACAACTTCCCATTCTATATAGACAAACAAGAACGCCTTAATCAACTTTTAAAGGAGAGAAATTCGAGGCAATTCAATCGCATACTTTCCAACGTATTTAACGCCAGCAAAATTAATCACACTCGTGTCCAAACTGAAATCGAGCTATTGGAGAACACGATCATGTCTACTTGGGAAGGCTCCGTACCAGCATAGTAATACAAGTTCACTCATTAAGGGACGTCTAAGTAAATCCTGCATAAACAACAAGCTCTCAACCAATTGCTCTCGCACAGCAACGATCCATGCCTCCCGGCACAATACACACTCATTGTTGACACAGGTCACAACGCATAAAGCTAATTGCCTAAGCACAAGCAGCCATACCGAAAACTGCTTGTGCTCATTTCGGTTAATTTCGCTATCTAATTGAACACACTGCGATCCTTGGGTTTTAGCGAACTCGATAAGGAAAAGCCAGTGCGTTTATTTTTATGTGAAAAACCCTCTCAAGGCAAAGATATTGCAAAAGTCATCGGTGCCACTCAACGGGGTGAGGGGTTCATTGCTGGTCATGGCGTTACGGTCACCTGGTGTATTGGACACCTGCTTGAAACAGCACCACCCGAATCCTACGATCCGGCATTCAAAAAATGGGCACTGGAACATTTGCCCATCCTTCCTGCTACATGGAAGGTTGAAGTCAAGCCTGCTGTTTCCAAACAGTTTCATGTCATCAAAAAATTGCTACAAAAAACCACGGAACTGGTGATTGCAACCGACGCTGATCGCGAGGGGGAAATGATCGGGCGTGAAATTGTCGACTTCTGTGGCTACCGTGGCCCCATAAAGCGCCTGTGGCTGTCGGCACTTAATGATGCGTCGATCCGTAAGGCACTTGGACAATTAAAGTCTGCAGAAGAAACGTTACCACTGTACCACGCTGCTCTCACCCGCTCCAGAGCTGACTGGTTGATCGGCATGAATCTGAGCCGTCTGTTTACGCTGCTTGGCAAAAATGCTGGTTATCATGGTGTATTATCAGTGGGTCGCGTGCAGACTCCGACCCTGGCTTTAGTCGTTCGGCGCGACCGCGAGATCAGCAATTTCGTACCGGTTCCATTCTGGAGCATTGAAGCCAAACTGTCAGCCAATAACCAGCGTTTCACCGCACAGTGGATCGCTCCGGCTGATTCGACGGATGATGCAGGCCGATGTATCCAGCAGACCGTTGCACAGGCAGCCCACCATACCATCAAATCTGCTTCGCATGCTGTTGTAAAGAAGGTGCAAACCGAACGGTTGCGTGAAGGTCCACCACTGCTGTTTGACCTTGGTACACTGCAGGAAATCTGCTCGAGACAACTCGGACTGGATGTGCAGGAGACGCTCGATATTGCCCAGGCTCTGTATGAAAAATATAAAGTCACCACCTATCCACGTACCGACTGTGGCTATCTGCCGCAATCCATGCTTGCCGAGGTGCCTGCTGTCATGCAGGCCATATCCAGAACCGACCCATCCATTCAGCCGCTTCTGGACAAGCTGGATCTGTCACTGCGCTCCCGCGCATGGAACGATGAGAAGATCACAGCGCACCATGGTATTATTCCGACAATGGAACCGGTCAACCTGTCGGCGATGAATGACAAAGAACTGGCTGTCTACAAACTGATTCGCACTTATTACCTGGCGCAGTTTCTACCAAACCATGAATATGACCACACTGTTGCTGAATTTGATTGTGCGCAACATTCTTTACGTGCCAGCGGCAAACAGATTGTAATCATGGGCTGGCGTAGCGTTTTGGTAGATCAGGACAATGAAGAACACTCTCCAGCATCCCAGATATTACCGCCATTGTCGGATGGCATGCAATGCACAGTCACCGACACTGAACTCAAGTCGCTCAAAACCATGCCGCCCAAGCCTTTCACGCAAGGAGAACTGGTTAAGGCAATGAAAGGTGTAGCGAAGTACGTGAGTGATCCGCGTTTGAAGCAAATACTGAAAGAAACTACCGGAATCGGCACAGAAGCCACGCGTGCAGGCATCATCAAGGGTCTGCTGGCCCGAGGCTATTTGGTCGCCAAGGGACGCTCTGTACGGGCCTCGGATGCGGCATTTACATTGATTGATGCGATCCCTCAAGCCATTGCCGATCCCGGTCTGACTGCCGTGTGGGAACAAGCGCTTGGCAGCATCGAACAAGGCCAGATGACCTCAGAAGCCTTCATTGCCAAACAAAGCGCATGGATTGACCAACTGGTCAAACAATATGCTGCCTCCAGCCTGTCAATCAAACTGCCCGATAGTCCAGCCTGCCCGTTGTGCAAATCCGCGATGCGCAGGAGAAAAGGCAGGAACGGCGATTTTTACTCATGCACGCAATATCCTAATTGTTCTGGCTCAATGCCCATTAATGGTCAAAAATCAGGCAAGCGTCAAAAGAGTCCGAGTCGTTTCCCAAAAACTACTGACTCATAAGATTTTGCCCCCCATTGGGGACATGCCAGCGCACCTCCACCCTCCGCATTGGTGCGCGACTGCCTATACCAACATGGCAGCAGGAAGGATTTTAATTCACTGCTGAAAAGCATTTATTTTTTAATTGTGCGCCCTTGACGGGTTTCCTGGTGCTTTACTGTCCAGTGAGGTACCCGGAAACCCGTCAGGGTTGCAAGTAATCAGGGCCAGTACCCGCTGGCGAAACAATCGGGTTCCATTTGTGAGCGGATGCCCGCCTGCAGTTACAGGCTTAAACCACGATAAAAGCCTGATGAGAGCTGAATGAGGATAGGTTCTACCGACGAGCGATTCCATCAAACGGTCCATGTGTGGTTAATTGTTCAAAGCCGGGTTTCCCCGGCTTTTTTTCGTCCCGGTACTGATATCTGCCGCAGCCAAAATCACTGTCACTACTATAACGATAACGGCATATTTTATCAATGCATTAAGAATTGATTCTGCTTTTATGGCCTATACACCAGCAACATTCATAAAAATACAACCATGCTCTGCTGGTTGTTGACCAGCGACATCCCAGGCAGCCAAGACCTTTAAGGCTGCGGTCCGAAACATTCGGGTTGCTCATTTTTTATCAATCACTGCAAAAGCACCAATCCGCAAGGGCTGGTGAGTCAGCACTCATTTTAGGAGCTAATATGGCAAATTATTACATCACAGGACATGGCGTTATTGTTCTAAATAAAGTTACGCCGGTTATCAATGCACTCTTCAAAACATACAGGATCGGCCCTTTTGATGAGTCGGAAAGTGCTGCTTGCATCACATTTATTTCCGATGAGCATCTGCCGGATTGGGATGAGGTTCTGGCAGGTTTAAAAGCGTTAGCTGAGGATCGTCATGTGGATATGTCACAAAACACTGATAACTCAACTAGCGGCTTTCTGACATCCCTTACCAGGCATTTTAATAAAACCGACAACGACCCAGGTGTGCAAAAACTTAAAACCTATTCGTTCAGCGGTACACCAGAACTCGATATTTTATTCAGGCTTGCTTCACTTTTTGATGACGGCCACAACATTGAAAGTATCCAATATCATGAATACTGGTTCAGCGACAAAGTTCGGGCTGGTGAATTCAATGGCATGGGTAAATTCATCAGCCACGAACTCACTTGTGAATTTGACACACAACAGGTGGTAGATCTTGGTACATGCCTGCACACAGCCGTTTGTCAAAACAAGCCGGAAAGCGCAGCACAGAAACTCTTTAACGAAATCCAGGGTATTTTGCGCGGCATTCACAACTCGGAAAATCGCACGCTTATTCAAAAGAGTCTGGCAGACCTTTTACAAGCTGATGAAAAAAGCAACGGCAATAAAAGCCATCAAACATAAGTCTGTAATGCACTTCTGCACTCCACTTGACAGTGTTTGGCTGCTTACTAATCCATGGCTCCTTTTTGGGAGCCATTTTTCACAATATTTTTAATCTTTAACCTAACAGAAGAATTTAAATGATCAATATCAATGATATTAAATCCATCGCTAAATATACCCACCATACCTCGGAATTTGAGCAAGACGGTAGATCTTACCTTCTCAACAAATCCTTGACTATGGCCATCAATTTGACAGCAGGCACTTTTTTTGAAGCACTCCCAGGCTCCTTTGCCGAAGTTTTAAAAATTAAATACAACACTGAGAAAAACAACTTTCTGTTTCTTATCTTGATCAAGGAAAAATCAGGCAAAAGATACTTGCTTACCAGGAGGATGTATGGATCGCCTGGATAGATGAGGTGTAATACAAACATATCACCAAGCCCTTCTTTTGAAGGGCTTTTTCTGTTCCTGAAAACTGCACCGCTGCATTTTGCTTATTGCTCCAAATCCAGACTCAATTACATGAAGATGGAGCCAGTTGTGCTGACCGTGGTTGGCAACACTCCCAGGCAGTCGAGATCATCAGGACTGCGATCAGCAGCAAGTTGATTGATCATTTTCTATCAAACAATTTTTTAACCCTTTGGGGCAAAGCCCCGATAGGTGCTGCGCTCCATTAATTTTTAGGAGATTTCATGGATTCAATTGAAATGAACGTAGACGTTTATATAGACGTTGGCGAATTTTTTAATAAACTTGATGATGAACCGCTCATTGAGGAAATCAGAAACCGGGGCTATCAGGTTATTGCTGATAGCCCAAAACCCGATGATCCGGAATATATTCAAACAGCAGCAGAATGCGTGTTGCCCATTGTTGACCTTTTCAAGACCGAAGAAAACCGACCCGAAGGTATCAAACTGGTCAAAGCCATTTTGACACGTGTCATGTCTTTTCTTTAAATCATCAAAAATTCATTAATCCGGCTGGATTGCTCTAATCCTACCGGATATGAGCGATCTGCCATATCAAAGAAAGATACTGCGACCATGAATAATAGCTCACCCATCTTATTAATCGAAACTCAGTTGAGCGAAGAGGCCGGGGAACACATGAAAATTGTTCTTCCTGCCAATGTCAGTCTCGATTTGCGTAATATCAAAAACGACATCTTGCTTGAAGAGATGCGCAGACGTGGTTACTTCCTCAGTGTTTATGATCCTGAGGACATCAATCACACGAAGTTTATCCATGAAACGACCACTCGCTTCTTTGAAGTTTTAACGCTTTTTGAAGCTCGTGACATCAACAAGGCTTCTGAAAAACTCGGAATGCTTGTCGATGATGTTTTGGACCGCTTTTTGCACAGAAGCGCTGCATAACTGAGTTTTTTGTTTAACCCAATGGGAAATCATTTCCTATTGGGGAGATGGTTTCTCTTTATCTATAGGAGAAATCAAATGACAGATTAAATCTTTAATTTCATCACATTTTTAATCAGAAAACCTCCTGGTTTTATAGGAGGTTCTAATTTTTTATATTGGAGATATTTTATGTCTAACATGAATCACGGGTTTATTGTTACCACCTACCCAGAGGTGGAAAATGAGCATGCACATGCATACGAATTCATCAATGAAACTGAATTTTATTATTTCGTCGAAAAAAGTAGTGCAGAAAAAACGCAATTGAGAGAGCGTCCCAAAGACAACAAAGAAGCACTAGCGATCCTGTTCAAATCTATGCGTGTTCGCTTTTGCATCGTCTACTGGCAGCAATACCAGCGTATTAATAATTGGACGGATGCATTTACTGCTGCCGCTCAAAGGTTGGGCTGGTTACATCCTGTAATTGATTTTCCAGATGATTAATAACAGTATGACCTGTTAGTTATATCATTGAATGGATAACTTAAACCTCCCGGCCAAACCGGGAGGTTTTTTATGGAAATCTGCTCTTGCCCATATCGCTTTCAAGTGGATAAGTCAAAGTTTTTAAATAACAATGAAAAACATGTAACGCCGCTGAGTCGGCAACATGCCCAGGCAGCCAGGATCATTAGGGCTGCGATACAGATGTTTATCTGCATTGATCCATCCAGTCCGTTCTCAGCATCCGACACGCGGACGATCATCTGAAATGATGAAGGATGTCATTTTTATTTCTACGGTCATATGACCTTCTTTAACCCTTGCGGGAGATAACTCTCTCCCGCAAGGGTGAAGTATCTCCGCTGTCAATCATTGGAGATATATATTATGAACAGAGGAAACAATTCAAATTCATCCAACCAGCCTAAAAGGCGGAATAATTGGGTCACCGCTGGTATTGCCGCAATGGCTTATCTGCAAGATTTTAAAATCATCAAGACAGGTGATAGCCCCTTTATGGTGTGTGACTTCAAGGTTCTTGAAAACACCAGCAAAGGTCGCTTCTATCACCGTTTCAGTTGTTACGTCATTGGTGAAGAGGCGCAAAACCTGCTTTGGGATCTTGAGCAGGACGTAGACGAGAAACGTGAAATCCTGATGGGTGTTTTGATGCGTGGCATGACGCCAAGCATTTTTCAACACCAAAAAGGTGATCGCACAGGCCAGACCGATGTCAGCTTCCAATCCAATCTGATGTATATCGACTGGATTCGTGTTGATAAGGATGAAATCTACAAGGTCCGTCCTGAAGACCGTGAAGATGATCAGCGCCTTTCTATTCCTCAGTACAGTGACAACAGGAGAAATGATAACAACTCCGGCCATGGTCGTGCTGATAATCAGAACTACGAGGAAGAGCCCCAAGAACCTCGTCGGGAGCAACCATCTCGCCGTTCATCTAGAGCACAGACTTCACGTTCTTCTTCCAGAAACAGCAGTGGTAATTCATCGAATCGCCATCGCAACTGAAAATGATTGATCGCACAATCCATCATTTTTTGTAATCCATGGGATTGGTTCTGATCATCAGAGCCAATCCCGTTTTTTAAAGGATCAACCATGAGTCAATCATCAAAACAAAGTAGCGTTAACCTTGATAGGGAAGAAACGATTCTGGGAATTGCAAAAAAATATTTTCGTGTTGAAACACTGAAATCCCGTGGTCTTGACAGTCTGGATTTCTATGACGTCGCCGTATGGAGCATTCAAAGCGCACTGACGGATGCTTATAACGCCGGTCAGGATTCCGTCAGAAAAAAGCGTCAGAAGTAGGATCGCTTTTTTTATCTCAGTTGAGGAAGTAATCATGGAAAGTAACTTCTTTGTTATCGGAGAAGTTTAAACATGACCAAACCCATTGTTCCGTGGATCGGTGGCAAACGCCGTTTATCCAACATCTTGCTCCAGCGGATACCACAACATAGATGCTATGTCGAGGTATTCGCCGGAGGAGCTGCAATTTATATGCTCAAGGAACCGTCAAAGACGGAAGTTATCAATGACATCAACGGTGAGTTGATCAATCTGTATCGGGTTGTGCAACGCCACCTTGAGGAGTTCGTTAAATCGTTTCGGTGGATGCTCAGCAGTCGCCAGTTGTTTCATTGGCTTCAAGACGCCAATGTCGAATCGTTGACCGATATTGAACGGGCGGTGCGTTTTTATTATCTGCAAAAGCATGCCTTCGGAGCCAAGGTATCCAGCCAGAATTTTGGTACTGCAACAACAGACCGAGCTCCAATCAATCTGCTGCGGATTGAGGAATCCCTGAGTTTAGCGCACTTGCGATTGCAAGGAACCTATATCGAGCATCTGGATTGGAAAACCTGCATCAAGAAGTATGACCGTCCTCATACGTTTTTTTATCTTGACCCTCCTTATTGGCAAGTGGAAGGATATGGGGTTGCTTTTCCGTGGGACGAGTATGTCGCTTTGAAAGAAGCGATGCAAACCATCCAGGGCAAATGCATCCTCAGCATCAATCATCATCCAGAAATTTGTGACCTGTTTTCAGCGTTCAGAAACGAGTCCGTTCAGATCGACTACACAGTCGGCGGATCGCAGGCAGGCCAGGTCAAGAAGGCCAAAGAACTGATTATCTATAACTGGTAATTCTTTTTTACCGGCGTACTGATCATATTGCGTTATCGCGCAATGTTGATGGGTACGCTTTTTTTCAACTGAATCGAAAGATTCAATTTTTTATTTCAAGGAGTTTTTATGAGTATCACTTTACATTTATCCGAAGGATACAAAGACGAGGAACAGTGGGCAATGAGCTGGTCTGATGAAGTCGAATCCGACCCACCTGTGGATGGACCAATGATCCAAGGTATCCGGTGCATTCGCTTTGATCAGACATCCATCGTTTTTTATTTTGAAAGCGATGATACCCTCAAAGCAGCAAAGGAACTGACTGGCTGGAGCGAAGAGTGTGATTCAACTACTGCTGAAAAATCGCTCAGAGCCACATTTATCGGTGATCACATTGAGTTTTACCACGATCCGGGCATCATGCTTGAAGCCCATCACATCAGATGCTTCGATCAGTATGGAGATGTACGGAGAGTATTCTTTTTCAAATGGGAATTTATCTACGAGTAACCAAAAAGGAGAAAAACATGACTTTTATCGTTGCCTCTTACCCGCTTGATGAGAATGTAAATCCTCGTGGGGTAAGTATTTTTGAAGATGAATCACATTTCATTAAACATGTTCAGTCGCTGAAGAAAGAATACAAACTGGACATGCCAGCAAGTTCATTGCATGAAGCTGTTTTTATATACAACAAAATTTATGGCTACTCTCATTGTCTGGTATCTAAAAGCGACTATCAGTCGAGTAAACAGTGGTCGACAGACTTCATTGAAGCAGCACGCAGCCTTGGCTGGTACCACGCTGATCTTGACTGGATATATAAACCGATGGCAGATAAATAATGATCCATTGATTTAAGCCACTTTTATACTTAAAAGCCGTTTCACCTGAAATCGGCTTTTTTTCTATCCGTAAGCCAGCACACCCCATCATTGGAGCATGTTCAGCTGACGTTGTCAGCAACTGCCCAGGCAACCGACATCTTTAAGGTTGCGGCCTGGTTCACCCAGGCAGATGCTTTTTTTTCAATTAATTCACCACCCGGCAGGGATATCTCCCTGCCAGGGAGTTACTCCGGCCATTTATATATGGAGAACTATTCTCATGAATTGGATTTTATTTGCAACCAGCACAACTGAAGTTGTGCATGAACTGCTACGGCCCAAAAAGACAGCGAATGTTGATATCTGTGTTCTTGATTTCACACCCGCTGTTGGCGGTCTATTTTGGTCAATCAATCAGGTAACAGCCAGAAATGATTCTCCCTTGTGGCACCTTGCTGCAGGTCAATCAAAAAAGATCATTGTAAGCAATCTGATTGAGCATGTTGATGCTCATTGGGGATATCAACAGATCGAAGAAGCATTTCACCCTTCTTACTATTCGTGTCCTTTGGCATATCTGGACAAAGTTCCAACTGCATCGGATAAGTGGCGAAACAAAGTCCGGTTGTTTCACGCACAACGTTGTGAAACACCAAAAACTTTGTGTTCATTTGCCATGTAAATCAAAGAGATTTTATTCATTCACTGATCGCTTTTGCGACCATATTTTCATTATCAGGAGATTATCATGTCTTTAAATATTGATTTTTTTCATACTTTTCAAAACCCAACTACAACCGGAAAGTTTATTAGCCCTAAGAAGCTAACCGTTTGTAACATTGGTGCCACGAAATATCAAAATGGCGATATTTCACTTCATTTCAAATGTAACGATGCACTAACACTTGCTCATGAAAAAACCGGATGGTTGCCTATCGAAAACGGAGCAGGTAATCATTGGCACGGGTTTATATACCTCTCATTCATATATCATCAAAAGCTGCACAAATTGATTGCTCTGATTGATTCATTCAAAAGACAAATCGTGAACAGTCCTGTATTTTGTCTATCCCATCAAAATGCAGGGCAGAAATTACATATGCGCCTGTTCACAGACTGCACAAATCAGAAATGTTGTGCAAATTCCAGCGTTATCACAATTGAAAACATCTCTGCGCTGAAATTCCATCTTGGTTCTTACTATCTGGAATTTGACGATATCAAGGCATTTCAAAAGTGCCAACAGCAAACGGGTTGGGAAACTGACATTGAAAAACATTTCAGGGTATACCTTCCTGAAACCCGTACCTGGAGTACGAAACAATGCCAGATCAGCGTATTTCGTGATGATGTAGAGGTTTTATACAACAATTTTGAGCTCATTTCTCAGTGAAATAGCCCATAACTTTTTTATTCCCCGCAGGGTAAACACCCTGATGGGATGTTTGCCCTGTATTTCTTTAATAAGGAGCAAACACATTATGTCACTTTATATGAACATCTTCCATGGTCGAACCTGGGATCAGGATCAAAAGCAGTCTTATCTCAAAGGCGATGGCTGGGGCTCACAAGGCCCGCGTTTAAACAATATCCATGCGCTCCGTTATCAGCGCGACAATCTGCATTTGTTTTACGCTTCACCTGAACAGCTTGTTCAGGCCAGTTGTGAAACCGGCTGGGCAATTATCAGTATGCCGCCTTTTGGCACATCTGATAACTGTTTGCAGACACATTTTCTTGACAGCAGGGATGATCTGCTGGGTTGCTATGACCGTGAGTTAAACCAGATGGTCTATTATGGCGACTTCAATATTGAACACCAGGATCATTGCCTCCTGAAAATGAGTCTTAAAATGGACGATCTCTATGGCAAAGGTTTTCCCGGGCATATACGAGAGCTGACACTGGAGAAGATTACTGATCTGCATTTTACCTACGGCACGTACACTGTCTGGTTTGACAATGAAACTGCCTGCCATAAAGCCAGGGTACTGACCGGGTGGCGTAGCGGAGCCGATGATGTCAGTCTTGTACTGCCAGTAAGCCCAATTCGCAATACAGTACTGGTTCAATCACAATGCTATGATGGAGAGTCATTGTTATACGAATATTTCGAACTATCCTCTACCTAATAGCACATCAACCCCCGGCTTATGCCGGGGTTTTTCTTTGAGAAAAAGCATTCTCGAAAAGAAATCAGCATATTTCTATTTTGCTTTATTTCACTGCTAACCTCACTGGTTTGTAAAGATCACTCATGGTTTTTATTCAATGGGAGCAAACAGTGATCCGCATTCATTCTTTTTTCAAACCGGCAGCATGCCTTTTTACGATGCTGCTGATCCTTTTCCTCACGGCATGTCAGACAACCCCACCGGCTAAAACATCGAAAGTGGATAAAACCTGTCCGCATTTGGATACTTCCCCTGTACAGGTTGTCCGCTATGGACGATATACGCTGGTAGAACTCATGCCTGAACAGGAACAACACGATCTGATGGCACAGGTTGTCGATGTAACCATGCCATTGTCCCAGGGCATGTCCGAAACAACCGTTGGCCAGGCCATCCGGTATGTGCTGCTGCGTTCAGGCTACCAACTGTGCGATGCCCTCAACACATTTGACGCGCTGCCGCTACCGCTTGCACACACCCATTTAGGGCCAATGCAATTACGAGATGCGCTAATGGTGCTGGCTGGTCCTGCCTGGGAATTAAACATCGATGAGATGGCCAGACAGGTTTGCTTTGTGTCAAGGTTGGATAGCCTGAGGGTCAAAAACGAAAAAGCGGAGAGCGTGCAATGATCCAACTTCCCGAACTCAAAAAACCCTCCAAACTGCACTATGTGTTCTTCGCGGTATCAGTCGTTTGGCTTTTTACACTTACTATCGCACATTTCATTCACAAAGATCAGTTGACCGTACTTGAATCCGGAATTAACGATTCACAAAACACAGCATTGATCCAATCACTGCAGGCCAGGCAAGTCGATCTCATCGAGCAGCTGGAAAGCATTATCGTCAACCTCAGCGACGAGCAGGCAATTACTGCCTCCCAACTACAGGAGCTCTCCCGTTTGGTTGATCAGCGTTTTGCAGACATTCAATCACGCTTGCAAAACAATCAGCCCGATCTTTCGATACTCCACGAAAGACTCGACAAGCTCGACGAACAAATTATCCAGTTATCTAAAAAGCAGCAAACCCCTCCTGTTGAAAAGGCTGCACCGCCAAAAGCATCACGAAACAACGTCAAGCCACAAAACCCGAGCTCCCCATCATTCCTGTTGATCGGCTCGGAGCTCAGGGGTGGCGAACGATTACTCTGCGTAGTTCCCAAAGCAACGCCTGCGCTATCAAACGCACGCCCAATCCGTGTTGGTGAAACCGTAGATGGCTGGACATTGCAGGAATTTGATGGTCGCTTGGCAACTTTTGAGAACCAAGGCCAGATCCGCAAACTGGTTGTACCCATGGGAGAACATCCATGAAAACATTGTGGCAAACACTTTTGTGCCTTATCACGGGTCTGTGTTTTTTCAGCATGACCCACGCACAGCAGCTCTCACAGCAACCGATCCAACAGCATTTTACCCCCGTCCAAAACAGCCAAGCCACTCAAGCACAGGTCAAAGGTGAGGAATGGGGACTTATACCTGAAGAATGGCAGCGTTACGAGGAACTGATGAACGGTCCTCGTGGCCTGTATTCTCCGGGTATTGATCCGCTTACTGCATTAGGTATTGAGGCACGTTCTGATGAAGAACGCCGCTACTATGCCGAAAAACAGGTCCAGGCCGAAGCTGCTCGTGTACAAAAAGAGCTCGCCTATCAGCACGCCTACGATGCTGCCTGGAAGCGGCTCTATCCGACGTTACAGCCAGTCACTGATTTGTCCGATGGCATCACCACAATCACTGGCGATGGACGCCTAGCTGTCTTTGTGAAAGAAAACTGCCTGCCCTGCGACCAGCAGGTCAAACACCTCCAGGCAAAAGGCCAGTCTTTTGATGTCTACCTGATTGATAGCCAAGGAGATGACACCACAGTACGCCGCTGGGCATCCAAAGTGGGTATTGATGCTGCCAGGGTGCGCTCAGGCAGCATTACACTCAATCACGACGCAGGCCGCTGGCAACTGCTTGGTGTTGGCGGTGAATTGCCTGCCGTAGTAAAAAATGTTCAAGGAATGTGGGTTCGTCAATGAAACCCCTTCTCTTCCTTTTATTGCTGTATAGCCTTGGAACAGGTACTCAAAATACCAAAGCACAAGCGCAGGAAATCCCACCGCCTGCCTATCAGATCGCCGCTGCTCATACCGAGATTCCTGCCACAGTACTTTATGCCATCGCCTTGCAGGAAAGTGGCAGGTCCGTCAATGGCAAACATCGCCCATGGCCCTGGACACTCAATATCTCAGGCCAGGGATATTACTTTGATACACAGGAAGCTGCCTGCTCCAGATTGACCACAACCCTCAAAACCACATCAGCCAAACGTATCGATGTGGGCCTGGGGCAGATTAATGTGGGTTATCACTCTCACAGAGTCGAGAAACCGTGTGATTTGCTTAATCCCTATGTGAATCTGGCACTCGCCGGGCAAATACTGGCTGAACAACACCGCCCCGGTCAGGATTGGCTCATCACGATGGGTAAATATCACTCCCCTGCCAACGGGGCTGCCGCTGCGCGGTATCGGGCAGCCATTCAAAGACACTATGCCCAACTACTACCGCAACAGCCACCCCAACGCCAATCATCTTTATCCAAACCACTGGTCGTGCTGAAATGAAACACTTTTGCCTTTCCCTTTTACTGTTATTGTCCGTAACCTGTATAAATGCCCAATCATTAACCGTTGTTGGGGACTATGGTGGCAGGTCTGCTTTACATTATTTTGACGCTATCGGCATAGTCCCGGATACACCTGCGCCTGCTTCCTCACACCAACCGGCACAAGTTTTTCGAGCGGACGAATCCTTCGTGTTACCGATAAGCTCCAAGCGCCTGACACCTGGGCCGGTTACCCCCCGAAGAATCAATGCGCCCGGTCTGTTGCCGTTCTTTTTGATTGGCGATGATGAACTGTCCCGAAAATGGCTGAAAGAGCGCAGTAGCATGTTGCGTGAATTGGGAGTATTCGGTCTGGTGGTCAATGTGGATTCCATGGACAGCCTGTCTCAGCTGCGCCAACTGGCTCCAGAAATCATACTTTCCCCTATCCCCGGTGACGATCTGGCCGCACGCTTGCAATTGTCGCATTATCCGGTACTGATTACATCATCCAGTATCGAGCAGTAACACTATGGCGCAGGATCAGTCTATTGAAGTCTTGCTGCGGCCAGCAGTCGAACTTTACACGGTCGCGGTCTGTATCTGTGCGGCATTTTTGTGTATTGCCGCACCCTGGGCACTGGCACTATCCCCTGCTTTTGGCGTTACCGCTGCCGCTTTGCTGCTGACATTTGCAGGTATCCGGCTTCGTGATGCCTGGATCATTCTGCGCTACCGACGCAATATTCGCCGTCTGCCCAAATACGCGCTGACCAGCAAGCAAATTCCAGTGAGCAACCAGCGGTTGTTTATTGGTCGAGGGTTTCAGTGGGGACAGCAGCACACACATCGCCTGGCACAGACTTATAAACCGGAATTTCGTAAATACGTGGAAATGCCCGTCTATTGGCATGGTGCCAGACGCTTTGAGGCAAAGCTGGAGTTTTCACCGAAATACATTGCATGGCTGACAAAGGTTACGCGCTGGGACAATCCACTGAACCTGGTCAGACCATTGCCACCCGTTGGCGGTATGCCCCGCTTGCATGGCATTGAACCCAACGAAGTCGATGTCACCCTGCCGCTGGGTGAGCGTGTCGGGCATACGCTGGTACTGGGTACGACTCGCGTTGGCAAAACCCGGCTGGGTGAACTTTTCGTAACACAGGATATCCGGCGCGCAGAGACAACGATTTTTATTGATCCCAAGGGCGACGCTGACATGCTGATCCGCATGTACATCGAAGCCAAACGCGCCGGTCGGGAAAACGAATTTTACATCTTTCACCTGGGCTGGCCGGAAATCTCGGCACGGTACAACGCGGTCGGACGGTTCGGACGTATATCTGAGGTTGCCAGCCGCATTTCCGGTCAGCTTTCTGGTGAAGGCAATTCTGCAGCGTTCAAAGAATTCGCCTGGCGCTTCATCAATGTGATTGCCCGCGCACTCGTGGAACTTGGCCACCGCCCTGACTACCTCCAGATACAAAGGCATGTCATCAATATTGACGAGCTCTTTATTGAATACGCACATCATTATTTTTCCCAGCGCAACTCAAAGGCATGGGATGCCATCGTACAGATCGAAGCCAAGATCAATGAGAAGAACATGCCTCGCAACATGATTGGCCGGGAAAAGCGCGTTGTTGCCCTTGACCAGTATCTGACACAGGAACGCATTTATGACCCAATTCTCGACGGACTGAAATCAGCTGTGCGGTACGACAAAACCTATTTTGACAAAATCGTTGCGAGTCTTTTACCGTTACTGGAAAAACTGACTACTGGCAAAATTTCACAGTTACTGGCTCCGAATTATTCGGACCTTAATGATCCCCGCCCTGTTATAGACTGGATGCAGGTCATTCGCCAGCGAGCCATTGTTTATGTCGGACTGGATGCCTTGTCCGACACCGTGGTGGCTTCTGCCGTTGGCAACTCCATGTTCGCCGATCTGGTCTCTGTGGCTGGCCACATCTATAAATTCGGATTGGATGATGGTTTGCCTGGAAATAACCCTCACGTCAAAGTACCAATCAATGTCCATGCCGATGAGGTCAACGAACTTATGGGCGATGAGTTTCTGCCCATGATTAATAAAGGCGGCGGCGCGGGTTTACAAATTACAGCTTATACCCAAACGATGAGTGATATCGAAGCAAGGATCGGCAGCAGACCCAAGGCCGGTCAGGTATTGGGTAATTTCAATAATCTGATCATGCTGCGCGTGCGGGAGACAGCAACGGCTGAACTGCTTACAAAACAGTTGCCCAAGGTTGAAGTCTATAGCTCACTTCTCATGAGTGGCGCAACCGATACATCCGATCCCACCGGCAACACCTCTTTTACCAGCAATACCGTCAACCGCATTACGGCAACCAGTGTCCCGATGCTAGAACCCTCGCATATCGTTGGCCTGCCTAAAGGACAGGCATTTGCACTGCTCGAAGGAGGGCAACTCTGGAAAATCCGTATGCCGCTACCGGCAACCGATCCAGGGGAGGAAATTCCCAAAAATATCCAGTCCCTTGCCAACTATATGAGAGAGCAATATGTCGAGTGCGGACGCTGGTGGGAGCAGCAGATATTACCGTCACTTCATAGTGAAAACCTGCCTGCCGATTTGATCGAGGATTTTAAACATCTGACTGGACAAGAGGCAACACCAGCGCAAGCCGATGAAGCGGGTATCTATCAGGTCATGTCGCCAGACCTTTCGGCCACGGAAGAAGTCGAGCATGGCTGATGCCACCGACACTGCTCAATCGCAGCAGGCCAAACCCAAAACCTTTATCGGAAAGATGCTCGGTCTGCCATTGACTGTATTCGGGATTCTGTGTGCCTCACTGGTACTGTCCATTCTTGTGGAAATCCTCGGGATGCATCTGTTTTGGAAAGATCAGGGCTATAAACACGCACAGAACATGTTTTATTACGAGGTGCAACAGTTTTCGCAAACATATACCGAAAGCATCCTGATCTCTGAGCCTGTAGAAAAAGTCGGCTGGCTTTTGAATCAGGCGTATGAATGGCTGTTTATTCGCACAGGACTGACCGAACAGGCCAAAGCCATCGTAACACCCACTGATATGGATAGCGCCCGCAAACTACGTTTCAGGGAGTATGTGGCACTGGCTTATGGATATATACAGGATGATGTACTGGCTGCGGCATACACCACGCTGACATTCATGGTGAGAACACTGGTGATTATGTTCAGTCTGCCGCTGATGCTGCTGGCAATCATTGTCGGCCTCATTGACGGACTGGTTAAACGTGATATCCGGCGCATGACTGCCGGATATGAATCCGGCTTTATCTACCACCGCGCAAGAACTTTTTTGATTCCATTTCTCGTTCTACCATGGATGGCATATCTGGCAATGCCATGGAGCATTTCTCCGATACTGGTGTTGCTACCCGGTGCCATGCTGCTTGGCACTGCTGTCAATATTACCGCAGCAAGTTTCAAACGATACCTTTAATTTTTATTATTGAAGTCATGATGAAAAGCCAAAACATCAAATTCATTCGGGATACCGAATGCCTGGATGGCGATTTTTCGAGCCGCTGTGATTGCGCTGAGTGGATGAGTGCGTTTGGAGCATATGTTAAATCCAGACTGAACACATTTGAAGTGAGGGTGGATGCTTACTATCACAGCGGAAATCTTTATCTCACCGTGGACTCATATAACCTCGCCACGAAAGATTCCATTGCCTCAACCATTGTTATCAACCGGGGATGCATTGATTTGGGTAATCCGCAAGATGACCAGCAGGATATCGCCTTACCCGGATTAGTTGATGGCTTTTTCTTTATCAAATCGTTATTGAATATAGCGCAAAACGCTAATACGCCTACCTCGTCTACTTCACCTATTCCCCGGATTCATCTCCAACAGGGGCTGTGGGTTTCTTTGAGGGACAGTTAAGTCGCATGGTAAAGTGAGATAGATGTTTAAAATCCACGCTATACCCCTTCTCCCCTTTTTTAAGACCCCCAATCCAGTAAATTGTGAAATAAGGATTGAGCCCATCGTTTACCATTTCCTGCATTTGATCGATATCCCGGTTAAAGCGTTTTGCAGGCCGATAACTTTGGATATCATCTTTTGATATGTATAAACTGATGTTTTCCCCATCTTTTTTGTCTATCAAGTTCAGCGCAAAGCCGTCTCCATACCGTTTGTAAAGACGCGCACCACCATGATAAACAGCAAATCCGTCCACAAGACCATACTGTATATGTCTGAACAGACTTCTGAAATTGATGGTGCCAGCACCACCGGATATGGACACTTCCTGTACATCGAGTAAATTCTGGTCTTTTAACCCTAAAAAGCAACTCACCAGAGAGTCCAGATTTCTGGTGGTAGCACCAGCTTGTTGTGCATATTCTTTTCTGGCACCCAGCCTTTTCTTGCGATCAACAATGGCTCTGATTTTCTTTAATTCATCATCTTGCAGCGTATCGACAGTCGGCTCTTTTTCAACATCGGGAATAATAAAATGACTGATCAGCCGCGTATTAATCGCCTGCAGTTGTGCAGCCACCCTGCTGGGGCGGGTGTTTGCAGTTGACTCTGTATCCTCTTGCTGCAATGCCTCATCCAACTCCATCCATTCACACTGCTCTGAATGTGTATCCCATATACGGAAATGCGGGCTTTTAAGAGGTGTATCTTCTGCAACCTTGTTGTGATTGATTGCCAAGACCCTCACACCGTAGTTTCTGCAAACCGGATCGGTACACAAAAAATGAAATTTGCTGACCTTGTCCTGCAGGGCAAACTCTACACATGCCTGTTCAATATCAACTTCCCTGCCTAGCTCTTCACAGTAGGCTTTATCGATCCTCATGCTCTCTCCACTACTTTATCAGGCAATCCTTTGTGAAAATAATCTTTCTACACTTCTTGCATTGGAACGGTTTGCCAACATCACATTGTTATTTTTTCCCAGGGCGGATTTTCAATTTTTCTATATCCTTGCCCTGCTCAATCCAGGCCATAACCCACTCGGGCTTTCTGCCACGTCCTGACCAACTTTTGCCTGAATCTGTCCGATGAAAATATACCGGCCTTAACGGTTTTTTAGACTGTTTTACCCCGCTCGTCTTTTTGGCTCGTTTTGCTGTTTTTAGAATTTGTGCGCCCATAGTCTCCTCAAGGCTTATTAATTCTTTAAATGCCACACCTTCTTTGGCACAGAGCATTTTTATTTCCGCTAAGAGATGCTCTTGTTTAGACTGACAGGTTCTTTTTTTAATCTCACTGAGAATGATCTCGTGGAATAGTTTCAGTTCGGACAGGTCTAGTTTCGAGATACTATCAGGCATTTTATGTTTTCCTCAAGTGGATGAATGACTCGATAATTTTATATCAAAGAAAACCGTCTGTATCAAAACCGCTTTTATTAATCCCCTGATGACCATCCTAATCGAACATCGGTATATCTTCACTTCACCAATGAAGTTATGCCTAAATTATTTTATTGTTTAAAACTCGCCATTGCAGTTCTATTTACCGGGCTGCTCCATGTTCAAGTACATGCACAACCAGCAGATTCAAACGAACACGCACAGCTGGCCTTATTCGTGCGGCAACTAAACACACTGGAGCGCATCGCAGATGAAAGCCATGCCCTCTCGCAGCACCAGGACAGTCGCTACCATTTCGACTATCAGCGACTGCATGAGGATATACAGCGTATCCGCAGTGGCATCCATGACTACCTAAGACCCCAGCGGGCACAACCCCGTGATCCGGTTGAGATCAGCGCTCACTACATCACCGAACACGTCAATAACGTGAGAGGCCAGCCATGAGCCTTTCTACTGACCAGCTGAATGCCTTCAAGGTCAATGGCGGTTTTGAGCCAGATGCCGTGGCCACGCTGCTCTTATGCGTCGTATTTGTCGTGCTGCTGGTGTGGGGTATATGGGCAATCCGCTCTGCCTACTCCTGCTGGGCAGTCAACGACCTTTCCCATAAAGAATTCGCGCTCGTCGTCGTGCGTTTTGCATTGATGTATCTGGTGCTTACTTTTCTTTTGCTTTCATGATTTTTCACTCACAAAGGTACATCCATTAATGACAAAACCATCCTTTATTAAACGACTGTTTCCCGCCGCTGCAATCACAGCACTTGCTCCACAACTGACTTTTGCCCAGGGCAGAATGCCCACAATTGAAGACCCGAGCCGAGGTACAGGAAGCGGTATTCTCACAACACTGCAAAACTACGGCTACGACATCATTATGCTAATTGCACTGGTCGTCATTGCCAGCATTTTTGTGGGAGTGTGCTATCACGCCTATATTTGTTATAGCGAAATCCAGACCGGCAAAAAAACCTGGGGCCAGTTTGGTCTTACGGTTGCCATTGGTGCCATGCTGCTGGTACTCGGTATCTGGTTGCTGACACAGGCCACAGAAATTCTTTGATCCAATGAGCAACGGTCAAAATAGCCTGCAAACACTCTCAGACGGTACTGTTAATTTTCTCCCACACCGGTTGAACCGTCAGCCAGTAGTGGTACGGGGTCTGACTGCGGATGAATTATGGATTACGGTTGGCATTACGGGCATCGGTGGACTGCTGGCGGGAATTCCATTAGGCATTGTGACCAGTCAGATCGGCATGGTGCCCACTTCCATCCTCATCTGTATTGCACTTGGCATCTTTGTTGGCGGCTCAATATTACGCAGACAAAAACGGGGACGGCCTGATACCTGGCTGTACCGGCAACTCCAATGGCAAATCCGCGTCCGTTATCCAATGATCTCCGACATGCTCGGTGGTTCCCATCTGATTACACGCTCCGGTCGTTGGACAACCCGGCGAATCCTCAAAAGAAAGGAGAACGGTCAATGAGCCGTTTTAGAAATGAGGTCGCGCACCTCAAATCTCATGTCAAGACTTTGCGCTTTCTGGCTTTGGCGCTTTTCCTGTTGGCTCTGGCCATGGGGGCAGGTTGGTGGAGTGCTCCCAAAAACCTGATGATCCATGTCCCGCCTGATCTGCGCTCGGGATCAACTCGAAAATGGTGGGAGATCCCACCCGAGTCTGTCTATGCCTTTACTTTTTATGTGTTCCAGCAGATCAACCGCTGGCCTACAGATGGCGAAACTGATTACGCCAGAAACATTCACGCTTACTCACCCTATCTCACACCGAGCTGCAACGCATTTTTGCAGCGTGATTACACCTTAAAACGCGATAGTAGCGAACTGCGGCGACGTGTACGTGGCATTTACGAGATACCTGGTCGGGGTTATGGGGATGATCCAACTGCCCGCGTCAAAATCCTCTCTGAGAGCGACTGGATTGTGACGCTCGATATCGCAGCAGATGAATACTACGGCACCGAACAGGTTAAACGCGCCCTGGTGAGATACCGCATCAAAGTCACTCGCTCGGATATCGATCCCGAGAAAAATCCTTTTGGCCTGGTGCTCGATTGTTACAGCGAGACACCTCAGCGCATTGAAATCCCCGAATCTGCTCCTGTTGCTACAGGTTTCTCCAACCGATGAAAGGCACCATCATGAAATTATTTAAATGCCTTATTCCATTTTTCCTCCTCTGTCTGGCAATACCTGCCAAGGCGGTACTGCTGATGTCCTGGGAGCGTCTGCCACTGGCCATTTCACTGGTCGTAGGTCAGGAACGTGTGATTTTTGTAGATCGAAACGTGCGCGTGGGTATCCCGGGATCAATTGCCAATAAACTGCGTGTACAAACGACCAACGGCACGGTTTATCTTTTAGCAAGAGAGTCAATCGACCCGGTACGTTTGCAACTGCAGGATGCCGAAACGGGGGAGTTGATCCTGATCGACATTGCTGCAACCCCGGCAGTTGAAGGTGACACACCATTAGAGCCGGTACGCATTATCGAAGGTGAAAATCCCCCTCGTCGTTATGGCACACCTGCGGTTACAACGCAGTCACAAAACCCGACAACAGCCACCAACACCCCCCGGCGCGAAACCCCTGTACCGGTCATTCTGACAAGGTACGCTGCACAATCCCTTTATGCGCCACTGCGCACGGTGGAGCCTGTTCAGGGCATTACCCGCGTGAATCTGAGACACAATTTTGATCTTTCCATGCTTTTGCCAACCTTGCCTGTGGCTGCCACACCGATGGCAGCCTGGCGGCTGGAAGATTTTTGGGTAACAGCGGTCAAACTGCAAAACACATCCAATACGGCTATACCGCTCGATCCGCGTTTGCTTCAGGGAGATTTCATCGCAGCCACTTTCCAGCACCCTGACCTCGGTCCTGCTGGACACGCCACAGACACTACAGTGGTTTACCTGGTAACACACAAACACGGTCTTGCCCAATCGCTGTTACCAGCTCTCAGCAGGATTGATGCCTCAATCAATGTGCCCTTCACATCTGTACAGGGAGGTCCCCATGAAAAGTAACGGACTGCTGAAATGGCTGCTGATTCCTGTGGTGCTGTTGGTACTTTTCATTGGTATCAAGCTGGTATCAGGAAATAAGGCAAACACAGGCTCATACGACGAAACCCCGAAACTCACAGCTGAAGAAATGAAGGCGCTCGGGATTGAGGGCGACACCCCACGCGATACGGTAGCGACTCTGGTTGGCCAGGTCAAACAAATGCGCTTTGAACTTCAAAATACCCTGAAGGAAAACACCCAGCAAAAAACCGAGATCGACCGCCTGCGTCAGCGTGAGCGCGATATTGAACAGCGTATCCAAAATACCCTGGATGATGAAAAAAACCGGCTTCGCCAGGAACGCAATGAAACTGCCAGCAATCAGCAGCAAACCCGCAGCATGATCGAGGACTTGCAGCGCCGCTTGGAAAATATCGGCAAAACATCTGCCCAACCAGATATTGCAAACCTTCCTAACCTTCCGATTGGCCTGGGACTGGAGCCGCAAGAGCAAGTACAAAATGACCAGGTTATCTGGATTGAACCCCAGGATGCAATCCAGCAGGACACTCGCAGCAACAAACCGACGATAAGTTTTCCCACGAGTTTTAGAAAATCCGATGAGCCCGAGTCCCTGTATGCCGGTGAAAAAATACGCCATGAACCGTATGGAGAAAATAGCGGCAAAACCAACCCCCGACCTGTATATACGGTTCCGGCTAATGCCACACTGATGGGGTCGGTTGCCATGACCGCACTGATCGGGCGTATTCCGGTCGATGGTACGGTCACAGACCCCTACCCCTTTAAAGTGCTGGTTGGTCCGGACAATCTGACTGCGAATGGCATCGAGATTCCTGATGTTGCCGGTGCTGTGATGAGTGGCAACGCCAGTGGTGACTGGACCCTCTCGTGCGTTAGAGGTCAGATTCACTCAATCACCTTCGTATTCAACGATGGCACGATTCGTACCATACCACCTTCAACCGGCAACAGCCGCTCCAACAGCCGTAATTCCACCAACGGCGCAGGGCTGACAGGACTTACAGGGGGGTTGGGCTGGATTTCTGATCCTTACGGCATTCCATGCGTAAGCGGTGAGCGCAAATCCAACGCACAGCAATACTTGAGCACACAAGCGCTGATTACAGCAGCTGGTGCAGGGGCTGCCTCCCTGATCAAAGATGAAGACGGCAGCTTCAACTACGCCAACTCCGATGGCACCGTTGGAACAGTGGGCATCTCCAGCAATCAGGCTGCAGGCCAAATTCTAATGGGTGGGGTACGAGACATGTCACGCTGGGTGAATAAACTGTATGGCGAGGCATTTGCCGCCATTTACGTGCAGCCCGGCGCACAGGTTGCAGTACATATCGACGAGCAGATCACCATTGATTTTGACGAAACAGGCCGCAAGGTCGACCATACTTTAGGGGGAAGTCATGTCCATGACCTCGATTAAACGAACCTTGATTTTAATAGTTTTGGCCACATGGCTGGCCGGGTGTTCCACGACCAAAGACGCTATGCTCACTCATGGCGACAAAACAATGATGGATGTTTGGGAGGTGGGAACCGGTGGATCTGCCGGGAGTCAGCAATCCCGCCAGTTGATGGATGCACGCCAGAGTTTGCGTCGCCCATTGTCAAACGCTGATATTGGGCAAACTCCGGTCATGCAGGCCACATATACGAGAACAGCAGTAAATGAAATTTATAGCCAGTTTCAACGTCTGCCCAACCCTGACATGGTCATGTACATATTTCCGCATCTGGCAGGAACTGATCCTGTGCCGGTACCAGGCTATACCACCGTATTTCCGCTGTACCAGCGCGTGCAGTATGCGATGCCCGGTGAGAGAGTTGAGGATTATTAATGGGCATATTCGACCGTATTTTTAAACGTAATACCAAGAGCCCAACAGCAGATTTAAACCATGATGCCTGGCAAAGCCATGTTAAAAACCTCAAAGCCAATGGTATTCCTGAACCTGGTGCGGCTGCACAGAAAAAACCGGCAACAAAACCGGTAACAGTAGCTGATGAGCAAGCCCTGTACCATGTGGGACCTTCTTTTACTGATCTGTTGCCCTGGGTGGAATACCTCAGCAAGTCGCAATCCATGCTGCTCGATGACGGGCAGTCTGTAGCAGCGTTTTATGAGCTACTGCCCATTGGCACCGAAGGCCGGGAGGCAAATTGGCTCCAGCATGTGCGTGACGCACTGGAAAACGCTTTACAGGACAGTTTTGATGAGCATGAAACAAATCCATGGGTCATTCAGCTTTATGCTCAGGATGAAACAAGCTGGGACAAATACCTCGACACCCTTGAAAACTATATCCATCCCCGTGCCAGGGGAGCGCAGTTCAGCGAGTTTTATCTCAGGCATTTCCGGCACCATTTGCAATCAGTTTCAAAGCCAGGCGGGTTATTTACGGATAACGCCGTTACCCGTTTACCCTGGAGAGGCCAGACCCGGTGCGTGCGGCTGGTGGTGTATCGTCGAGTGGCTGGCGCGGTTTCGCGCCGGGATATGTCCCCGGAGCAGGCACTGAATATCGCTTGCGAACGGCTCACGGGCGGACTTGCCAATGCAGGGGTCAAGGCCACTCGGATGGGTGTGCGTGACATTCACGACTGGTTATTACGGTGGTTCAACCCGCATCCGAGCATGCTGGGGGGTCATATCAATGACCGCGAACGCTTTTACCGGCTGGCATCCTACCCGCAGGAAAACGAGCCCGGTGAAATTGAGCTGGCTTGCGGGACAGATTTCTCACAACGTCTGTTTTTTGAACAACCCCGCTCAGACACTGAAACAGGCCAATGGTATTTCAATAACTGGCCTCACCGGGTGCTGGTGCTGGATCGTCTGCGTAATCCTCCAAAGATCGGCCACATTACCGGCGAGACCTCCAAAGGGGGGGATGCCATTAATGCGCTGATGGATCAGATGCCCGAAGATACGCTGATGGTGCTCACCATCGTGATCACTCCACAGGACACCCTGGAGTCCCATTTGAACTATCTGGCGAAAAAATCTGTTGGTGACACACTGGCTTCAGAACAGGCCAGAGCCGACGTCAGACAAGCCCGGTCACTGATTGGCAGTTCACACAAACTCTATCGTGGTTCCATCGCCTTTTATCTGCGTGGTAAAGACCAGGCCGAACTCGATGCACGGGATCTGCAACTATGTAATGTGATGCTCGGTGCGGGATTGCAACCGGTTCGGGATGAAGATGAAGTGGCGCCACTGAATTCCTACCTGCGTTGGTTGCCCTGTGTATTCGATCCCGACCGGGACAAGCGCCACTGGTACAGCCAGTTGATGTTTGCGCAGCACGCCGCCAATTTATCGCCTGTATGGGGCAGAAGCCAGGGTACTGGCCATCCTGGTATTACCTTTTTTAACCGGGGCGGCGGTTTGGTAACATTTGACCCACTCAACCGCAAAGACCGGCAAATGAATGCACATCTGTTTGTCTTTGGGCCAACCGGTTCGGGCAAATCCGCCACCCTCAACAATCTGCTTGCACAAATGGTCGCCATATACCGGCCACGTCTGTTTGTGATCGAAGCAGGCAACAGTTTTGGGTTATTTGGCGATCTTGCCAAAAAAATGGGATTGTCCGTGCATCGGGTACGGTTGGCTCCAGGTTCTGGTGTGTCGCTGGCTCCGTTCATTGATGCGGCCCGGTTGGTTGAAACCCCGGACAAGGTCAAAACCTTGGACGTGGATGCACTCGATGAGGATGCTGCACAGATTGCACAAAAAACTCAAGACGGTAGTCATGACCTCTTTGACGAGCAACGAGACGTATTGGGAGAATTGGAAATTACAGCACGTCTGATGATCACTGGCGGTGAAGAGAAAGAAGAAATGCGTATGACGCGGGCAGACCGCAGTTTGATTCGCCAATGCATTCTGGATGCTGCCCAAAAGTGTGCAAAACACGACCGTATGGTGTTGACGCAAGATATTCGTGATGCGCTGAAAACCCGCGCTAAAGACACCGGTTTGCCAGAATCCCGCCAATCCAGGTTACTGGAGATGGCTGACGCTCTTGCTTTGTTTTGTCAAGGTATTGATGCAGACATGTTCAACCGACCCGGTACACCCTGGCCGGAAGCAGACATAACGATTGTGGATCTGGCAACATTTGCCCGCGAGGGATATAACGCGCAATTATCCATTGCCTACATATCGCTCATCAATACAGTCAATAACATTGCCGAGCGTGACCAGATGCTGGGTCGCCCGATCATCAACGTCACCGACGAAGGGCATGTGATTACCAAAAATCCGCTGCTTTCACCCTACATTGTCAAAATTACAAAAATGTGGCGTAAGCTGGGCGCGTGGTTCTGGTTAGCCACACAGAATCTGGATGATCTGCCCAAAGCGGCTGAACCGATGTTAAATATGATTGAGTGGTGGGTCTGTCTGAACATGCCACCGGACGAAGTGGAAAAGATCGCCCGTTTTAGAGAGCTCAATGCCGCGCAGAAAACGCTGATGCTCTCTGCCAGAAAAGAGGCCGGGAAATTCACTGAAGGCGTTATTCTTTCCAAATCAATGGAGGTGCTGTTTCGGGCAGTTCCGCCAAGTCTGTTTCTAGCATTGGCTGCAACGGAACCGGAGGAAAAGCATGAGCGCTATCAACTCATGAAGGAGCATGGTATCTCTGAGCTCGAAGCCGCTTTCAAGGTTTCTGAAAGAATAGATGCGTTGCGAGGAATTGAGCCGCTTCAAATTGATCCTGATAAAACCACCGCATCATGATCTTTATGCTGCCAATCGGAATTCCTATTTTATGCCCCCTCCTTTATAAGTAGAGCCAATATTACACAATGTCATGCCGCTTAAGTCGGCAACATGCCCAGGCAGCCCCGATCTTTAAGGCTGCGACACCACGCCAGTGGTGCTGATTCTTAATAGTCCGCTCTTAGCATCCGCTTTGCGGCACGACCGGGAAAACCGGCAGGATGCCTTTTTTAACTAACCCTTCAGGGATGCTCATTTCCCTGAAAGGGAGAGTGCTCCCTGATTTTATTTAAGGAGTATTTTTATGTCCCGTTCTGATTACAGCTTGAGACTGCAGTTGTGGAATGGCAGAAAGAGTAAGCAGGAATTTTCAACGAAGATGGGATACACAGGCCCAACGATCCTCAAGGTTCAAAGTGTTTATCACAAAGGCCCGCGCCAGATTATGGTGGAATTTGAAACACCTGAAGATGCGCAAGCGGCCAGGAAGATCACCGGCTGGAATCTTGCAAACCAGAAAAACTGGTCTGCAGCAACGCTGGAGATATCCTTTGTTGGTACCGATATGGTGTGTCGCAATAAAAATCCACAAGGTATTGTTATCACCGAATATTACGCTCATTGGGAAATCACAATGGAGTAATCCTGACCCATTTTTTTTATTAACCCACAGGGGAAACATTTTTCTCTGATGGGAAAAGATGTTTCTTCTGTTCATTTTTAGGAGATACATCATGCCTCAAAATAATCAGCAAAATCAGTCCAATGATCAAACGCTGAACTACTTTGTGTTTTACAACATCTTTTTTGCACTGGGTCGCTTGACTGCTGTGGTGCGCAATTCTTTAATCGAGCTGTTGACCACAGTAACAACACGAAAGAACAGGTTCAATCCGGTTTGTTGCACACATGACGCTCATTCAGATATATCACCAGCCATGGCGATTCAATATGAAGACTGGCTTGCTGTACTCATCCCTGAACAGGTCAAGTGTTTTAGAGAAAAAAGTTTGGCAATGACATATCACCATGACTTTATTAATCAGTAGGAGAGAATAATGAACAAGCGTATGACCAACGTTGAATTCGTCACCGATTTAATGGAATATTCAAAATACGGTGCAATGGCACAACTATTTGTGATTGAAGCACTGCATCACTATTCAAATAGTGTAGCCAATGCCTCACATGAACAATTTGAAGAATGGAACGGGTTAATCAGTCCACAGGTCTGGCAAGGTGTTGCTCGTGAAATCGCTGAAAAAATTGAAAATCGTCATAAGCAAAAATAATATTGCTATTTACAACGCCCTTTGAAATAAAGGGCGTTTCTTTATCTCATACAAAATCAAGCCCGGCTACGAAAAAAAGTGACTGTCGGCAATCCTGAAGCTATCTGTTCCTTGCGAATATCAAATTCTTGCGACTCATGAAGTACATGACGCCAACTGCTGCATCCATATCGTTGGGGCATATGATAAGGTGCATTCTGGCGAATATATTCAATAGCATATTGAAGCGATGTCCATCCTGCTTTCGCCAGAACAGTTTCAGCTTTTTTCAACTGAGCAACGATTGTGCTTGAAGGCCAAAGAACCCCACCTCCCCCTGGAATAATTCCATGCAGGAGAAAATCCTGAAACTCAGGCGATTGAAAAAAAGCTGCCATCTGTTTATCCGCTTCAATATAGACTTTAGCTATCATACGAAATAACTTATAGAGTTCATCAATTTGCCTATAGCAGTCCTCCAGATAATCATCGGCACGCTGACAACCTGTTTCAGTCCCGATGTCATGTTTTTCAGAAAAATGATGAACTAACCTATTTCGCAGGTCAACGATCCTACCCATTTTTTCCTTAACTTCCTCGTACTCCTCCCCCTCTAACAAAACAGGGCGGTTTATAGAGAGCCAAATCTTATTCTGGCTAAAAGGAATTTCTTCATCTTTATTTAAATGCGACTCAGGCAATGTGGATACCAAGCAGTCGTTAATAAATTCACCTGTTGTCTGTCCAAGCGTTTTTTGGAAATTTTTCTCAATTCGACGTGCCTTGATATCAGGCCATTCATCGATAAACCCCGAAATTTCTTTGTTTGTAATAAATGCCTTTATCAGTCGCTCATATTGCTGGATAAGCAGAATATTTCGTCCGAGTTTGCGCTGGATTTCACGCTGAATTGTATAAAGATGATCTGCATCATTGTCAGCCTCTTCAGAAGCGACATTAAAAGAGTTATCGCACTGCTTCATCATTGACTCGGGGTCTTATTGGAAGAAATCTGCATAAATCAAAATCCGATTCTTGCGCATAAGAATCGCCAGAATCGATTGAAATCGGACCATATTGATCACTATTTCATTCGCTCATGCATAAGTATATCGTTTCATGTATCGCTGCCCTGGCATTGCTTGCCAGTTTTGGTGTTAACGCACAACAAATCCTGGTTTTTACCGACACCCAGCACCCGGTTTTTTCCGTACCAGATCAGACGCATGTCTATGAACTGGATCAGGTAGGGCAAATTGAAGAGTCACTTTTCGATGGCCTGGACACTCACAAGAGCGATCCGGCTGAGCTCGTAAAAGCCAGGCTCACCCCCCAAACACACCATCAGCTGGCTCAAGCCTATCAGGGCATTGTCGATGCCTGGACGCTTGGCATTCAAAAAATCCCCGCTGTTGTCGTAGACCGCCAGTATGTCATTTACGGTGAACCTGATGTGGGAAAGGCCATTTCACGCATTCAGATTTACCAGGAGAAGCATCAATGAACACACTTTTTTCACGGCTGCGCGTAACCATGCTTGCTTTAGCGGCAAGCATCAGCATGTCAGCCCAGGCCCTGACCACCCCCGCCATAGTCACTTCGGCTTTATCCCTTGATTGCCTGGATTACAAAATCGTGGGCATCTGCTACTGGCTACACTGCGACCTTGGTGGATGCAAAGTACGAACGTCTGTCAAAATCCGGCACTACGTTCCTGATGCGGTGGTATCAAGCTACCAGAATACGGGTAAAAATCCCTGGTCAGAAGTTGCCATCATGAGTACCCCCAACACAACCGCCGAAGACGGTGGCAATGGAACAACCAGCGAAAAGCATGAGAATGATTTATCACGCTTCAAAAACGCTGACGTAATCGGTCACCCGGCAAGCGAGGTTTTTAGCGAGTTTGTTGGCGCAATGGGCTACTCCTGCTCCGGCGCTGGCATGCCATTTATACCTTACCTCCTAAGTACCCTGGATACGCTCGCATGGCGCTATTATGTGCCTGAAATGGCCTATCCGGAAGCCTTGGTGCCCGGAATGCGGGAGGTTGGCAGCACAATTGCTGCCAATATGTGGGGCTCCGTTTATCCACGCGGAGGGTTTGTCCATCAGGCTGATGACCACAAAGCTGCTGCCGTCACTGCTCAGCGGGCAGGAGATATCGTCACCCGCAGCGCACAACCCCATGTCTACTACCCCCTTCTTGCTGAGTCCAAGGCTGGTTATTGGCCCGCTGGCGCTTTGGTCGAGGGCAACACCGCAACCGGCAAATGGCAGGAACTCACTCCCTCGATGTCCTCCTCGTGCATGACATTTCCCCGCTCCGGTTTTCTGACACAGGACACCCAGGGCGCTTATGCCTGGACACTCTGGCGACCTTATAGCTGCTGCAAAAAACGCGGTCAGATATTTTTGGGCAGTATTGATTTTTAATGAGGTAAAGGTATGAAAAAACAACTCCCCGCTTTGGCAAAAAAGATCAGCTATCTGCTGGTCGTTAGTGCCATAACACTTTCAACTGTGGTGCATGCTCAAAATCCCAACCAGACCCGGTTGGATGAGAACGGCTTTAATCATGGCGGAGCCATTATAGATGACCATGTTTTGTATAACATTGGCGGCGGCAGAGCCGTATCAATGACCAAAACCGCCAATATGCAGTCTCTGTCGGTTGGCGCTGGCTGGAGCTCCAACCTGATCTGTGGTGATATGTCGATCAGCACCACACTGCAAAACCAACTCAATGGCGTGACCAATGGTTTTCAGAACATCATGAGTAATGTGCTTGAAAACGCTACCTCAGCCGTTGCCTCTCTTCCGGCGCTGATCCTGCAGCGTGCTAATCCTGCCTTGTATAACCTGATCACAAACGGTATTCTCCAGGCTCGAATGGATTTTGACCGCTCCAAGCTGACCTGCCGCTCGATTGCAGAGCGTATGGCCGATGTTGCCGGAGGACAACTGGAGTGGAACCGGCTCTCCGAAGGCATGGCTTTAAAAGCAGCTGTTAATAAAAGCGATGCCGTATCTGCCATAGAAGAAGCCGAATCGGACCGGGGTAATTCCGGCGTGCCGTGGGTAGGCGGCACCAATGCCGGTGGCGCTGGCCAGGAACCGATCAAAATCGTTGGCAGTGTGACCAAAGCGGGTTACAACCTTTTAAGCGGTCGCAGCGTCACTGAATCATCTGCCATTAATCCATCAACCTGCCAAAACAATCTTGTCTGTCAGACATGGTCTTCCCCTGAAGATGCACAGAAATGGGCTGTACGCGTTCTTGGGGAGCAGGAGCAGCGCACCTGCGAAGGCTGCACCAAAACGCAGACAACGCCCGGTGTGGGCCTCACGCCGCTAATACAGGAGGAATATGAAGCCAAGATTGAAGCACTGCAGGCAATGCTCGATGGTTCAAAGCCCACGACTGCAGAAAACCTTGCCGCAGCAGGCAGCAGTTCCCTGCCAATCAGCCGAGGCGTGATTGAGGCGTTGCGCGAAGAGCCTGACCTTGACCTGATGGCAAAGCGCCTGGCTTCCGAAGTGGCCCTTGCCAGCGTGATGGAAAAAGCCTTGCTACTGCAGCGCACGATGCTCACCGGCTCCAAAGAGCCCAATATTGCCGCAAACGAACTGGCGCAAAAATCAATCAGCCGTGAAACTTCCGCACTGGATCAGGAAATCCAGAACCTTAAAACCGAACTGGAGCTGCGCCGGACATTGGCAGGAAATTCGGCCACTGCCATTTTAGAGCGTCAACGCATCCGCGCTGAGGCTTCTCGAGGTATTTATGAAGGCGATCCTGAAACGAATCGGCTCGATACAGTCAATCGTGGCATTGACGGGAGCATTGATGGGAGTACAGCACCATGAGGATTTTACGCAAGGTGTTTAACCGGCGCATTGCACTGACACTGCTCGCTCTCGCCCTGGTAGTGGCCGTTGCTGTTTTAGTCAATGTTGTCGGTATTGAACTCGCCGGTGATATTCCATCGTGGAGCCACTGGCTTAAAAATAACGCCCCTGTCTTTTTTGTTTGGCGCATATTCCTTTATGCCGCAACGGTCTATGGCTGGCTTTGGATGCGAAAGCGTGTATTGCAAAGAGAAGAAACTCTAGATGCCCGTAAGCGCCTTAAGCGCGTTGAGATTTGTGCAGCTGCTTCAATTGTGCTGCTTGAAGTGGCCAACTTCCTGGGGCAAAGTTAAGGGGGAGAAATGACGCTATATACAGGCGATTATTTAGAATATTACCTGACCCTGGTGGCCTGGGTCATTAACAATGGTGTGTGGAACATCCTGGTTGCGTCCGGCATTTTTGCCATTCCCTTTATCGCGATCATTATTCAGGAATGGTTAAAAGCCCGTGGTGAAGGCGTAGACGAGGGTAACAAAGGAGCGCTCTCCGCTATCCGTATCGAAAACCGTGTCTGGGTCGCCATTGTCGTGTTGCTCTTTGCAGGCGTTCCAATGATCACGATTGATCTTTCATCCATCAAATACGATGAGGGTCGAGCCAAGCAATGTCAGGTATCGGTTCCAAAGCCCGAGGAAACGCGCTGGGACACAGTATTTACAACCATCAACAACCAGTCGGCCAAGGTGCCGATATGGTGGTTCTTTGTGCATTCGCTCTCACGCGCAGTGACCGGCGCTTCAGTAGCATCCATCCCCTGCGGCACAGATCTGCGTCAAATGCGTATGGAAATCAACGATATACGGATCAATGACCCTGTGCTGGCTCAGGAGGTCGCGGATTTTACCAATGACTGTTATGCCCCCAGCCGTGCAAAGCTGTTCATGTCGCGCCCTGAATTGAGCAACAAACAGATGAATGATGTCGCCTGGATCGGGTCGCAGTATTTTGTTGGAACACCGGGGTTTTATGACAGTTTCCGCTCCAAGACACCAAGAGAGGCTTGGCCATACGATTCCACACGTGATGCGGGTCTTGCTCAGGTTGCAAGCGGCGGAGGCTATCCGACATGTACCCAGTGGTGGCTTGATAGCAGCAAAGGACTACGGGCACGCTTGATTGCACAGGTCGATCCGAGCCTGATATCACGTTTCGGCCACTGGATCGGATTCTTATCTCAGGATGAAGTCAATGATGAGCTGATCCGGGTCGTTGCCTCACCCCGTCAGCAAAATATGAATCGCGGGGCTGTTTATACCGATTACGGCGGTCAGGTTGGCGGCTCGCTTACCAATGGCGTCACCCGGTGGGGCAGCAATTTGGGGACGGCGGTGACCAGTTTCGGGTATTTCCCGGCCATGGATAACCTTCGACGGTCGCTACCGATGGTGCTCTCTTTTTTAAAAATGGCACTGGTGATTTGTATTCCAATGCTTCTTGTCTTTGGCATTTATGAGCTGAAAAACGTCATCACGGTAACGTGCATTCAATTCGCGCTGTTTTTTGTCGATTTCTGGCTCCAACTGGCGAGGTGGGTTGATTCGACCATACTGGATGCACTCTATGGCGGAGAGTCACCTCACAGCAACCTCAATCCATTGATGGGGTTTGATAACGGAATGAGCGATGCGCTACTCAATTTTGTGATGGGGTCTATGTTTCTGGTGTTACCGGCTCTGTGGATAACATCCCTTAGCTGGGTTGGCATTGCTGCAGGTAATTTTGCCAGTTCATTAAGTAATGGAACCAAGAGCAGTACGGAAGCAGGATCAAAAGCAGGGAGTCTTGCCAGTAAGGCAGGCGGTGAATTCAAAAGCGGTTTTGATGCCGGTTCGAAAAGCTGATAATTAAGCAGGTAAATTTAATCTTTGAACCTAGGGTCACGCTCATCACCAGGATAAAAGTGAGGATCATATCCAGGCTGATTACGGTGATCGTCTTCATCTTCAGGGAAATACGATGGCGATGGTTTTTCTTCCAGAACCTCTCCCAGCCAAGATGGCCAATTAGCCAGGATGAGCACCACCAGGATGATCATGACCAGTATTTGAGCGATTGCCCACAGCAGGGAAACTACACCGGTCGCAAACAACATGGCAACGAGGCCTGTCACCAGCAACAACCGAATGGTTATTATAGTGAGAATCACCGGAACTCTGATTTTTTTGAGCCGCAGCGCAAGGCGGTTTTCAAGACGAAGCCACCCCCGCCAGGCTCTTGCAAGCATGGCACCAATCCGATGAGAGGTTTTAGGGGTGGTTTTGTTCATATCGTCTGCTCTGTTATAACGACTGTATTCATCATTTACGGTTATGTCAACCTGAAATGACACTTTGACTATAAACACTTTGAGTGATTCGTGCCAAATTTTAAATGGAATAAATGGCATAAAAGGCACAAATGGGAATTAAGGGCAATGGATCATTAAGGGCAACGGTCCTACCCCTTTAAACAGCTAAAAAGGGAAAAGGCTTAAAGGGCCATTGGTTGACGAAACGATTGGAATAGAGATGTTTTCAATTCTGCGCAGGAAGCTGCCACTTCAGGCAACCTCTGTTACCCCCTCTGCACTGACAGAGACTACCGGTGATTTTTTACAGCCCATGATCGCCAGTGAGCTTTTGGCCACACCCCGGCGTCAAATGCTCCTCAAGCATATCTGGCAGCGAACCGCCCTCTCCCCTGCTCAGTTCGATTCTCTTTATCAGCGTCCCATTGAACGGTATGTTGCCCTTGTGCAGCAGTTTCCGGCCTCACAAGCCCATCACCATGCCTATCCAGGGGGTATGGTCGATCATGGGTTGGAAATCGTCGCCTACGCCTTAAAACTGCGCCAGTCGCATCTTCTCCCAGCCGGTTCTTCGTCCGAGACGCAAACAGCACAGGCCGAAGCCTGGACCGCCGCTGCAGCGTATGCCGCACTGTTGCACGATATTGGCAAGATCGCTGTCGATATCGATGTCGAGACAGCAGATGGTGGTGTCTGGCATCCGTGGCACGGGCCGCTGACACGCCCTTACCGGTTTCGCTATCGGCAAGGACGCGAATACCGGCTGCACAGCGCCGCCGCCGGGCTGCTGTACACCCGTGTGCTGGATCAGGACATTCTGAACTGGCTCAGCGGTTTTTCAGAATTATGGTCAGCGCTCTTGTACGTTTTGGCCGGACAAATGGAACATGCCGGAATTCTTGGTGAACTTGTCACCAAAGCAGATCAGGCTTCAGTGGCGCAGGAGATGGGCGGTGATCCGGTCAAAGCATTAACGGCACCTAAACATGCCCTGCAGCGTAAACTGCTCGATGGCCTGCGCTACCTTATTAAAGAATCACTGAAAATAAATCAACCCGAAGCCTCAGACGGCTGGCTCACTGATGACGGATTATGGCTTGTGAGCAAAACCGTATCGGATAAACTGCGGGCACATTTGCTCTCACAAGGCATCAGCGGTATTCCTGAAAAAAACACAGCAGTATTCGATGTACTTCAAGAGCATGGCATTGCTCAGCCTGCATCCAATGGTAAAGCGATCTGGAAAGTTACCATCAACAGCAAGTCAGGTTGGTCCAATACCCTGACGGTTTTTAAAGTAGTTCCGGCATTGATATGGGAAGCCGGTGATCGGCCTGACCCCTTTGAGGGATCGGTTGTCCCGGTTGACGAAGAATCTATCACAGAGTCAGCGGCATCTCCAGGAGACACACCAGAATCCACTGCCCTAACACAAACTGTTACTTTGATAACACCCCCCACTCAACCGATCAAAGCTGATAGCCTTGACGCAGTGCTGGATCTGCTGGGACCCAATGCATTAAACCAACCTGCACAAATGTTGGCTGAACCTATCACTGCCCCTGCAGCATCCTCCAGAACCGTTCCTGCCAGCAGCAATAAAACAGCGTCTAAATCCGTACAAGCCACCACACTCAGTAATAACGAAATTGATCCAGGTGGAGAACATTTTGTGGCGTGGTTAAAAGAAGCTATTCTTTCCAAAAAACTGATCATCAACGATGCTCAGGCCATGATACATACAGTTGCTGATACTGTTTTTTTAGTCACTCCGAGTTTATTTGTCCGATACGCCCAAGAATTCCCACTGAGCTTAAAACTGGCAAAACTCGATAAATTGACCGATTGGGAGTGGTGTCAAAAGCAGTTTGAACGCCTCAAAATCCATCGAAGGCAGCCCAATGGCTTAAATATCTGGACATGTGTTGTTTCAGGGCCTCGCAAAACCCGAAAACTCCATGGTTATCTGCTGGCCAGCCCCGAACTGATCATGCCTGATATTCCTTTTAACAACCCCTACTTGTCGTTATTGGGAAACGAAAAAGATTAAATATTATTTAATCCGTACTAGCTCAGATCAGATGAAACAATCACCAGTTTTTTGATGGTATCTGTCAGTCTAGATCTGGCTCAGGTTTTTCTCCGGCCAGATCCGCTTGCCGCTAAGCAAAGCCTGCATAGGCGTTCTCCCGCAACAGACTTTTCCTTGATGAACTCTTTCATTATTATAGAATTCCAGCCAGACATCAAGATTTTGCTGGAGTTCATCTAATGATATGTAAAGTTTCTTTCTGAAGGTGATCTGATAAAACTCCCGCAAGATAGTCTTATGGAATCGTTCACATATCCCATTGGTTTGAGGCGACAGGGCTTTAGTCCTAATGTGATCAATGTCGTTAACTGCAAGGTAAAACTGATAATTGTAGCGCTCAACAACCCCGCAATACCCCGCTCCTGTGTCAGTGAGTATGCGCAGCATAGGCAACCCATGTGCTGCATAAAAAGGCAATACCTTACCATTAAGTAAATCAGCTGCTGTAGTAGGTGTTTTACTTGTGTAAAGCTTACAGTGTACAACCTTGGAGTAGATATCAAAAATGTTTGCTGGTAAATTCGGCCTACGCCTTTAAGATTACCCACATAAAACGTATCTTGCGAACCCAAATAACCGGGATGTGCGGTTTCAATCTCCCCGCAAACTTCATCATCATGTTTTTTCTTCTCCAATGCAGCTATTTGTGTATCATTAAGAATAATACATTCTTGGGCAACTTTATCTTCTAAGGCCTCAAGCCGTTTCTTAAAGTTCTCCAGCTTATGGCGTAATCAAATTGAGCGTACTCCACCGCCAGAGACAAAGATACCTTGTTTGCGTAGTTCATTACTGGTTCGATGCTGACCATATGCCGGATAGTCAATAGCATAAGCTACAACCGCTTGTTCTGTTTGTTCGTCAACCCGGTTCTTGAAATTAGGAACGCACCGATTTGGGTTGATCAAGGAGTCTACATCTCCTTGATCGACTACTGTATCATTTCGTCTAAACTAATCCACTTTAGGGATAAGGCCTTTATCCCTTAAAAGCACATTCCCTTATTCCCTTTAAATTTTTGCCTCACATAGTTACATACACTACTCCAATCGCATTCTCAACCTTTTTGCCATGACGCCGCTTCTCTGCGAGCTGCATGGTTGCCGATTCTTCTTTCATCTCAATTAATGAATGAATCCTCAATCTAGTCAATGTACTTTATATATGGGAAAATCGGCAGTTATTGGCAACTTTAAGCCCATATCGGCAAAGGCAAGACGATAAATGAACACTGATGATGAGATCATGACTCTAGACGAAGTTACCTTGTACCTCAAGGCAGGGAAGCGGACAGTTTATCGTTTGATCCAAGAGGGTAAGATTCCAGCCTTTAAGTTGGGAGGCACGTGGCGCTTTCGACGTTTGGATTTGGAATGCTGGATTGCTGAAAGCACTAACAAACAGAAACCGGAGGCATGAGTGAGCATTTTTCACACCAACTTCTGCATCAGATTCCGGAGAGGGCAAATGGAGGATCACCGTAAATGAAGCAGCAGCTTCTGACGCCGCATCAGAGCCAGTACATCGCTTGGCTTTTGACTCGTCGCGCGGCTGGCGATACAGTTGAATCATTAGCATCGACGCTGGTTGACTCTCAAGTTGATCTGAACCCTCATCAAGTCGAAGCGGCGCTCTTTGCCTGCCGCAATCCCCTCTCGCGTGGTGTAATCCTTGCTGATGAGGTTGGCTTAGGTAAAACTATCGAAGCTGGCCTTGTCATTTCCCAACGTTGGGCTGAGCGCCGTCGTCGCATCCTAATTATCGTCCCGGCTAATTTGCGCAAGCAGTGGCATCAAGAGTTGCAGGATAAGTTCGGCCTGCAGGGGCTAATTCTCGAAACTAAAAGCTACAACATAATCCGCAAGCAGGAGCAGCAAAACCCTTTCCTGTTGGAGTCCGGCCCAATCATCTGCTCCTACCAGTTCGCCAAGGTCAAAGCCAACGACATCAAGGGCATCGCTTGGGATCTTGTCGTACTCGACGAAGCGCATCGGCTGCGCAACGTTTACAAAACCAGTAATGTCATCGCCAAAACACTCAAAGAAGCAATGGCGCATGTCCATTCCAAAGTCCTGCTTACAGCCACACCTCTTCAGAACTCACTGCTGGAACTGTATGGCCTTGTCAGTATCATCGATGACCGCGTCTTTGGCGATCTGGACAGTTTCCGCTCACAGTTCACCGGTAGAGGGCAATCATTCGATAGTTTGCGCGAACGACTTTCCGCTGTTTGCAAACGTACTTTACGCAGACAGGTGCAGCCCTACGTATCCTACACAGCACGCAAGGCCATTGTGCAGGAGTTTACACCGTCCGTCGAAGAGCAAGAGCTGTCTAGTCTCGTCGCAGATTACTTGCGGCGCCCCAATCTTCAGGCGCTTCCGCAAAGCCAACGCCAATTGATTTCGCTCGTGTTGTGGAAGTTGCTTGCTTCCAGCACTCACGCTATTGCTGGCGCACTAGAGACAATGACAAAGCGTCTGCAAAGCAAGCTTGATGAATCGCTGGTGGTCGACTTGACAGAGGAACTGGATGAAGATTACGAGTCGCTTGACGAAACTGCGGAAGAATTTGTTGATAGCAACAGCGGCCAAACAACCGATACTGCGGTGTTGAATCAAAGAGAGCGAGAGGCCATTTCCAGCGAGATGGAGGAACTGCTTCACTTCAAGACTTTGGCCACCAGTATCCGCGACAACACCAAGGGGACAGCACTGCTCACTGCCCTCGACCGCGCCTTTGCCGAGTTGGATCGATTAGGCGCGGCTAGGAAAGCCATCATCTTCACCGAATCCAAGCGTACGCAGGACTATCTGCTTAGACTACTGGAAAATACGTCTTATGGAGATGGCATTGTCCTCTACAACGGTACCAACAGCGATGTACGTGCACAGGTTATCTATAAGGATTGGCTTAAACGCCACGAAGGCACCGACCGAATTACCGACTCAAAGGCTGCTGACACACGTGCTGCGCTGGTTGAGCACTTCAAGGAACGCGGCACAGTTATGATCGCTACCGAGGCCGGAGCTGAGGGCATCAATCTGCAATTCTGCTCCTTGGTCATCAACTATGACCTACCTTGGAATCCGCAACGTATCGAACAACGCATTGGACGCTGCCATCGTTACGGACAGAAGTTTGATGTGGTGGTAGTGAATTTCGTTGATCGCAGTAACGAGGCCGATGCACGCGTATATGAGTTGCTGGCGAAGAAATTTCAGCTCTTTGAAGGTGTATTTGGAGCCAGCGATGAAGTGCTGGGGGTGATTGGCTCTGGCGTGGACTTTGAGCGCCGCATCGCCGAAATCTATCAGAACTGCCGCGAGCCTGCCGAGATCAAGGCTAGCTTCGAGCAGCTTCAGCTCGACCTTTCCAGCGAGATCAACGAGGCGATGGTCAAAACACGCCAGATCCTGTTGGAAAACTTCGACGAAGAAGTGCAAGAAAAGTTGCGCATCCGTGCCAAAGACAGCCGCAACACCCGCAGTAAATATGAACGCATGCTGATGGATTTGACCAGAGCTGAACTGAGCGACTGTGCCGAGTTTGACGACGATGGTTTCAACCTTCATCGTGCTCCGGTGGCTATCGCTAGCAATGGCCCTAGGGATATTGAATCGGGGCGCTACGAACTACCACGCCGCAGTGGTAACGCATACCTTTATCGGGTCAGTCATCCATTGGCGCTATGGGTTACCAATCAGGCAAAAAACCGACAACTGACAACAGCCAAGCTGGTGTTTGACTACGATGCTTACGGAGGGCGCGTCAGTACGCTGGAAGCTTATCGCGGAAAGAGTGGATGGCTCACACTGAAACTGATTGAAGTGGAAGCCCTAGGCAGTCAAGAGCAGCACCTGCTGGTGGCAGCCATCACGCACGACGGCATTGCGCTGGCCGAAGAAGATCCGGAAAAGCTGTTGCGCTTGCCCGCCACCTCTCAGGAACTAGGTCTGTTCAATGCTGTGGATACCGCGCTGCTGACTGATGTGGAGATGCGTAAGTTCACTCTGCTGCACGACATCAATCTGCGTAATCTTGGCTATTTCGAGCAGGAAGTTCAGAAGTTAGATGCGTGGGCAGACGATTTGAAGTTAGGCCTTGAGCAAGAAATTAAGGAGATCGACCGCGAGATCAAGGAAGTGCGTCGCACGGCGGCAATGTCGCCTACTCTGGAAGAGAAATTGTCGTGGCAGAAAAAACAGCGTGAACTGGAAGGTAAACGCACCAAGCTGCGCCGTGAGCTATTCAATCGACAGGATGAAGTCGAGGCCCAGCGTAATGACTTAATCAGTCAGTTGGAGATTCAGCTTCAACAGCAGGTGGCCGAACGAACGCTGTTCACCATTGAATGGGAGTTGGTGTAATGGCGACAAACATTGCAAGACCACTTGAGCTGGATTTGTTGTGTCAAAAGCTTGACAACGACTACTCAACCTTGATCGTCAGGAGTGGCACGGACGACGACGCCAAACGAAGAAATTTTCTCACTAAAGCGGTTGCAGCATTCGTACTGCACGAAGCTGCCGGTGCATCAATGGCAGATGCCGTTGCCGCCAGCATTGATGGCGGGGCTGATCACGGTGTTGATTCCGTCTTTATTGCCGCCGACTACACTATCTGGCTTGTGCAATCCAAATACATCGACTCTGGCATGGGCGAACCTGTGCTCGGTGATGTATCCAAGTTTCGTGATGGTGTAGCCGACTTGCTGCATGGCAATATGGATCGTTTCAACAATACATTGCAAAACCGTCAGGCTGCTCTCGCGAGTGCACTAAACAATGAGGTCTGCAAAGTCGAAGTGGTGCTGGCTCATACCGGCGGAGCTATCCACGATGATCGCAGGCATATCTTTGGTGACTTGGAGCGCAGTTTCAATGGCACAACTCCGGGCTTCATCCGCTGTCGTGCTTTCGGTCTTACCACGTTGCACGATCTGCATTTGGACGGTATATCTGCAGATCCAATCGATGCTGAAGTCGAACTGAAGGATTTTGGCTGTGCAAATACACCTTATCGCGCATTCTATGGACGCATGGATGTCAAGTACCTTGTTGAGCTATGGAACGAATATAAAGAGCAGCTTGTTGACCGCAATATTCGACGCTTTAAGGGAGCAACAGCGGTCAACGTGGGGTTGAGCAAAACGCTGAAGACAGAAGCCGAGCACTTCTTTTACTTTAACAACGGCGTTACCTTTCTGTGCCGGGCGATTATTGAGCAACACCCGCGCGATGCCAATCGGCAGAAAGGTAAGTTCCGAGTCCTCGGCATGTCTATTATCAATGGCGCACAGACGGTGGGTGCAATTGCACAGGAACCGGTCACACATTATGACGAACATCCAGCAGAAGTGTTGGTCACTTTTGTCTGCCTCGAAAACGCACCAGACGACTTTGGCGACCGTGTCACGCAATCACGCAACCGGCAAAATGCCGTTGATTTGGAAGACTTCGCTGCGCTTGATGAACGTCAGTGCAACTGGCAAAACACCTTGCGCATGGCAAATATTGCCTATCTCGTCAAACAGGGCGAGGACGATCCGCTGCCTTCAGACACCTGTTTCAGTGCACGTGAACTCGCACCATACCTCGCATGTACTATCACGACCGACAACTGGTCAGACTATGTCGTAGCCGCCAAGGCTGACAAAAAAAAATTGTTTGGGCGTGAAGGTTTTGTCTCTGCCAAAGATCCCTTGCGTCAAGCCTATGGAATTTTGTTCGCAGATTCACTTACAGCAAGGCGGATATGGCGCATCGTCCAGATAAGCCGTATCGTACTCGGCGCGGTGAAGGGACGATCGGCTGAACCCGACCCTGCTAACCAACTCCCCGGCACGCTTCCGGCCAGAGAAATTCTGGCTCATGCGGTGTGGCTGATTTTGCATGTTGTTTTTATTCGGCAGAAAGCGATCCTAGATGGTGCAGAGCTTGCTCTAACTGACGCCGAAAAGCAGATCTTGTCACGCGAAGTGGATCTGCTGGCGGACAGGCTTGTGGCTGTCATACAGGCCACACAGAATTGGGGCAAACAGGCACGCGCCTTGTTTGAAAACAAGACTGACTGCCGAACCGTGAAGGCAAGCCTGATGGCTGCCCTCGCGTAACAAAATCAAAGGTAAAACGAATGAATAAGCAAAAGTTAGAACTAACATGGATCGGGAAGGAAAAGCGGCCAAAACTGGAACCACGCATTCTGCTTGAAGACCCGGAAAAGTCGTATCACGCTAAACAACGCGTGACGGACAGTGACATCTTCAACAACTGGCTGATCTTTGGCGATAACTTGCTGGCGTTAAAAGCGCTGGAGCAGGAATTTACTGGGAAGGTGAAGTGCGTCTATATCGACCCGCCATTCAATACGCAGCAAGCATTTGAGCACTACGACGATGGATACGAGCATTCCATCTGGCTTGGACTCATTCGTGATCGCGCCGAATCACTTCGCCGCCTGCTGTCCGATGACGGAACACTGTTCGTTCACATTGACGACAACGAGCTTGGCTACTTGATTGTATTGCTAGACGAGGTGTTCGGGCGGGCAAACCGAGTTTCGGTTGTGTCGTTCAAGCAGGGGTCAGCGACTGGCCACAAAGCAATCAATCCGGGCGTTGTAAGCATCACGAACTTTATCCTGATCTACGCGAAGAACAAGACATCGTGGTCACCGAATCGAATTTTCACAGCTCGCACCCAGCGAGACAAACGTTATGGGCAGTTCATCGAGAAAATTAATGAGCCGTATCGCGGCTGGCGCTTTATTACCTTAACCAAGGCGTTTGCTCAGAGTCTCAGACTTCCTGAGAAAGGGGTCAAGAAAGCTCTCGGTGAGGAGTATGAAAAACTACTATCAGAATTCGTGATGAAAAGTGCGGAGCGTGTGGTTCGTCTTGCGCGTCCGGACTACAACGCGGTAAGCAATGAAGCGAAGGAGATGATTGACAAATCGAAGGCTCAGCCAAACGAAGTTTTTTTACTTAAGCGCGAGTCGCACTCGGACATGTACTTTGTAAATGGAGAGCGAATCCTTTTCTATTCAGACAAGCTCAAGCTTATCGACGGTCAGTATGTCGCGGGAGAACCACTCACAAGCCTATGGGACGACATCCTATCAAACAATCTGCATAACGAGGGTGGCGTTGAGTTCCCAAAGGGCAAGAAGCCTGAAGCGCTCATCAAGCGGTGCTTTGACTTGGCAACCAAGCCGGGAGATCTCGTTCTTGATTCATTCGCCGGCTCTGGAACGACTGGTGCGGTTGCACACAAGATGCGCAGGCGCTGGATCATGATCGAGCTTGGACAGCACTGCCATACCCACATCATTCCGCGCTTGAAGAAGGTAATTGATGGTGAAGATCAGGGGGGCATCTCCAAGGCAATGAATTGGCAAGGCGGCGGCGGCTTCCGCTATTACAGCCTCGCCCCAAGCTTGATTGTCAACGACCGCTGGGGCAACCCGATCATCAATCCAGACTACAACCCCGCACAACTGGCTGAAGCATTGGCCAAGCTGGAAGGTTTTGCCTACGCACCTTCAGAAACCCGTTGGTGGCAGCACGGCCATTCCAGTGAGCGTGACTTTCTGTTCGTCACGACGCAAAACCTGTCTGCTAACCAGTTGCAGGCTCTCTCTGATGAAGTAGGCGGCGAGCAAAGCCTACTAGTATGCTGTTCGGCTTTCCGTGGCGTAACGGCAGCACAGGCCTCACAACGTTGGCCAAACTTGACGCTGAAAAAGATTCCCAAAATGGTGTTGGCCCGTTGCGAGTGGGGGCATGACGACTACAGCCTGAATGTGGCCAACCTGCCAATGGCAGAGGAAGAAAATATGGGATTGACGGCTGTTGTTGCTACCAACAAAACCAAAAATAAAAAAGCTGCCTTCACAAACCCAGATCAAAGCGGTCTGTTCGAGCAGAATGCTGGAGAGGATGAATAATGAACATCGCCCAAAGTACCCGCGCTTTCCATCACGTCAGTGGCCGGTTGTCTCTGCGCCCTCCGCAGTCGGAATCCCTCTCCCGGCTGGTGCGTGCCCTTGAGGCCTCGCCAGAGTTGCTGACCCACAAGCGCGACGTTTCATCCATTCTTTCCACGCTCAAGGCTGAATTCAGCACATTAGATGACTTCGAGCGTGAATTCCCCTCTCTGTGTTTTGCACTGGCCACAGGTGTTGGCAAGACCAGGCTGATGGGAGCTTTCATCGCCTATCTGCATCTGGCGCACGACATCAATAACTTTTTTGTACTCGCGCCCAACCTGACGATCTACAACAAGCTGATTACTGACTTTACACGTAACACGCCAAAGTACGTGTTCAAAGGCATTGCTGAGTTCGCACAACAGTCGCCATTGATTATTACTGGTGACAACTACGACCAAACTGGTGCGGCGGTAGGTAATCCGCCGACAGGTTTTTCTCATGATGTACTCATTAATATTTTTAATATATCCAAGATTAACTCGGAGGTTCGCGGCGGAAAGGAGCCACGCATCAAGCGTATGCGCGAAGTGTTGGGTGACAGCTACTTCAATCATTTGGCGAACCTGCCTGATCTGGTACTGCTGATGGACGAGTCTCACCGTTATCGGGCACAAGCTGGAATGCGGGCGATCAATGAGCTTAAACCTCTGTTTGGTCTGGAAGTGACGGCTACCCCGTTCGTTGAGTCCAGCAAAGGGCCGGTGCCGTTCAAAAACGTGGTGATGGACTACCCACTGGCGCGGGCAATGGAAGACGGCTTCGTCAAAGAGCCCGCTGTGGTAACCCAGCGCAACTTCTCGGTATCAAACTACAAACCAGAGGACATTGAGAAGATCAAATTGGAAGACGGTGTGCGACTGCACGAAATCACCAAGATAGAACTGCTCACCTACGCCCGTGAGAATGGTGTGCAGGTGGTCAAGCCTTTCATGCTGGTGATTGCGCGCGATACTACGCATGCAGCGCAAATTAAGGCGCTGATTGAGTCAGATGCCTTCTACGAAGGTCGCTACACCGGCAAGGTGATTCAAGTCGATTCCAGTCGTACCGGCGCGGAAGAGGAGGAAATGATCACGCGCCTGCTGGCGGTGGAAAGTGTTGATGAGCCAACTGAGATCGTGATCCACGTTAACATGCTCAAGGAAGGCTGGGACGTAACCAATCTCTACACCATCGTTCCGCTGCGTGCGGCCAATGCCCGCACACTGATCGAGCAGAGCATTGGTCGAGGTCTTCGCCTGCCTTATGGCAAGCGCACTGGCGTGGAAGCGGTGGATCGTCTGAACATCGTTGCCCATGATAAGTTTCAGGAAATCATCGACGAGGCAAACCGTGGCGATTCGCCGATCCGTCTGAAACAGATCATTCTCGATGCGCCTTCTGCCAACGACAAGAAAGTAAGCGTACAAGTTGGAGCCAACACGATGGCCTGGCTTGGTTTGGCAGCCCCCCCTGTAGTGGCACCAACCGATGGAAGCGCTATAGGTGGCGGTGATTCCGCGCCGTCGTCCAGTGTTACTTCGCCTACGCCGGTGTTTACCACTGAGACTGAGAAGCAGGCTGCGCGTGTGGTGGTTGAAGTGATCAACAAATACGAGACCAAGCGCGATCTGGTGCCGACCAGCGGCGCACTACTGATGCCTGAGGTGCAACGCGCCATTGTGGTGGAGGTGGCTGAGCGCCTGAAGCCTGTTCAGGGCAATCTGTTGGCGAATGTGGATGAGGCTACACCTACATTGGATTTACTTGCTGTGGTGGCAAAAACGACCGAGATTGTGGTGCAGCAAACCATAGATATTCCACGCATTGCTGTGGTACCCAAAGGAAAGGTTACCACGGGCTTTCATCCATTCACACTAGATGCAAGCCGGCTTCACCTACAACCGGGTGAGCGCGAGATTGTCGGACAGATGCTACGTACAAACGAACAGTTTACGCTGGCGGCGGAAATAAGCCTCAAGGAGCAACGCCCTGAGGATTACATCGTCCACGCACTGGTGGATTTCGACGATATCGATTACTTCACTCATGCTGATCTGCTCTATGACCTTGCTGGCCAGATGGTGCAGCACCTGCAAAGCTACCTGACGGCGGATGAAACGATTAGCGTGCTGGATCAGCAACGGCGGTTAATTGCGCGTGAAATCCACGCACAAATGATGGCCCACTTTTGGGAGCAAGTCACCGAATACGAAGTGCAGGTTAGTCGCGGTTTTACCGCGCTTAAGCCTTGCAATTACACTGCCACAGCAGGCCAAACAACGCACCATTTCCGCGAAACCGTTGCCGAAGTCAGCCACATCAAACAAATGCTGTTTGGTGGCTTCGCACGCTGCCTATATCCGTTGCAGAAATTTCACTCGGACACGGAGAGACGCTTTGCAATCATTCTGGAGCGTGACGCCAACAAATGGTTCAAACCTGCCAAGGGACAGTTTCAAATTTTTTATAAATTAGGTACCGAGCAACCGGAATACATCCCGGACTTCGTGGCTGAAACCAACTCAACGATTTTCATGGTAGAAACCAAGGCGCGCGGCGATATCAACACGCAAGAGGTTCAGGCCAAGGCCGCTGCTGCCGTGCAGTGGTGCAAGCATGCATCGGATTTCACAGTAAGCGTTGGCGGCAAGGCATGGAGATATCTGTTAGTACCCCACGACGAGGTAAGCGAATCGATGCGGCTAACAGATTTCTTGCGGTTTGAAATGAAAGGGTAACTTGAAGGAATGCTGACATGAACCATGCCTAACTACGTTTTCAGGCTGATTACCGCGCGGTATCGAAAGCGGCGGCAGAATCGGTGCGCCGCCTGTTCCGAAAATTGACCAAAACCAAAAGCGCTTTCCCCAATGAAAACAGCCTGCTCAAGCTGCTTTATCTGGGACTGCAAAACGCACAGGAAAAATGGACCATACCCCCATACGCAACTGGAATCTGACTTTATCGCAGTTAGCCATTTACTTTGAAGGACGACTCGATCATGCGCTAACTTTATAATGTCACACTCTGCCTGACACAGAATTCTGAACGCTCTCGTTTCAGGGCCTCGCAAAACCCGAAAACTCCATGGTTATCTGCTGGCCAGCCCCGAACTGATCATGCCAGATATTCCTTTTAACAACCCTTACTTGTCGTTATTGGGAAACGAAGAAGATTAAATATTATTTTGTCAAATCAAAGCTATGATCTATTAAGGCGTAAACCTCTTTTGCCGCAACAGTGCCATCCAGAAGAATCGTCAGCCAATGCTCCTTGTTCATGTGGTAACCGGGAAAATAACCCGGTGTTTGTCTTAAGACCCCGCTGAGCTCGGGCCTGCATTTGACATTCATAATTTCGGCCCGACCCTCACCTTTTAATCCCAGCGTGCTTTTGGAAAGCATCATTAAAACGCCATACCATTTTCTGTTACCAGCATGTCTCAAGATGGCGTTGTTGGGTGTTTTTTTCCAAAGATACTCAGGCTGTGTCCCATATTTGTCCACCACATATTGCAGAACTCTGGATCTGTCTATCATTTTCCCTTCTCCAGTTCCTTTTTGTTTTTGCACTCACCTAAACACCATCTCTTTAAAACCCGACATTCAGATTAAACCCCGAAGTCCATTTAGAGGTCTCGAAGCCATCGGGCTTATGCAGCCATGTCCCCATAAAAACATCATACCTCACATGTTTGGTCATGCTGCCCCTAAGACCAAGCACCGTACCCGTCAGATTCTGACCCACCTGATAGCGCGTCGCCTGTCCTGCAACACTGCCAAAATCCAGCCCCCAATAAAGCTCCTGGCCCGTGGTAAATACCTGCCAGCCCAGGTCATTGCGTAATAACCAGCCACGATCCCCCATCAGCGTATTGCGTCCGTCAAAGCCACGTACTGTATAGCGCCCCCCAATAGAAAACTGATCCTGTGGAATCAGCGGGGTGTCGTTCCATTGAACACGTAAAACGTTACTGTAGCGAAACTGCTGTTTGCCCACCTTGAACGGCAACATCAGTGAAGCATCCAGATTATAGATTTTCATGCGCGAGGTTCCCTCTCCCGTTTCCTCCAAAGGAGAGCGCAACGCTTCCAGTGCGCCTGTACCCCGGCGGTAAGACAGATTGGCATTGAATACCGCGTTGCCTATGAACTGACGGTAATTCGCTCCAATCTCCCAACCCGCTGTGCGACGTTTCTGGTTTTGGATTTCTGTATCTTCTATATAGTTTTTTGAGCGCCGCTGCCAGCCACTTACATAAAAGTTCATCCTGCGTATCGCATCCCGGTAAACGCGCCGGGTGAGTGTGATGTCCATATTCTGGCTCGTGCCCCTATAGTCATAATCCCTACTACTTCCCGCAATCATCTGATGATAGTTGTAGTAGCTGGCATTCAAACTCAACAGCCAGTTGCCTTTTATGGGTACGGAGTAATGAACAGCGTATCCTTTGGAGCGCCCATCATTGCCATCCCCCAACCCGTGGTTATAGCTGACATAAAAAAGGTCGCTGAGTGCAAATGGATTGTCATACGCAACGGTCAATGCGCCCTGATAACGACTGGTATCGAGGCTTCCTCCATCGTCTATGGAAAGGTTCAACCGCAAAGGGAATGTTTCTTTCCAGTAGATGACAAGATCGCTCTGGCCGGTGTCGCCTACTGGTTCGATCTGTATATCTACATCGGTTGTTGGTACTCTTTTAAAGACTTCCAGTGCCTGCTCCAGATCACGCAGGTTTAATAGGTCACCCTCACGCATGGGCAATGCACTGTGCCAGTTAATGCGCGTATCAGAGCCTTCTCTCCATCGGATGGCATGAATTCTTCCAGGAGTAAACCCCAGCTTTAACACACCTTGCGTCAAATCCTGCTCGTCAACTGTAACGCGACTTGTGATATAGCCTTTTTCTACAATGGCGTTTTGTATCCGGCCCAACACGATGTTAATACCGTTTGCCCCCAGGCAGCGGTTAAGTGCCGGGTCAAGCTCTCTTTGGCTATTGCGATCTGCTGCTTTGAGTGCCCATTGGAATTTTTCTGCCAATTCACCTTCCAGTTCCATGGCATGGATCATAAAGCAAGGGGTTTCATCAGGAATTTTGTCTACAGCCAGGGGCATTGGTGTAATTTGCAGGCCGGGTTCATCTGCAACAGACTCCATCTGGCGTTGCAGGGCTTCTTCACGTTGTTGTTGCCGGATGAATTCCGAAGCGGCATTATGGGGTATGGGTATCTGAGCCTGAGCAGGCACAGTCAATGTTGCCAAGACAACGGCAGCCAGTAATGTGCTTGTTTGAGGAAATTTGGGACAAAAGAACATAACACCCTTTGAACAGGTAAAGCTATTAACAAATCTATTAACGGGGAAAAGCGTAAATACCAGCGCGGTAGTAAAAAATCAGAGACTGCACCACCTGTCTGACTTGGAAATCTATTTTTTTACTTTAGTGACGCCCTGTTTTTATTTCGCGCAAGCGTGCCAAAAACAAAACTAAACCTATTGGAAATCCAATCAATGCAAATTTTGCATGCTCAGCCACTAAATCCCAAGTTAGAACATATTTAAACACTCCTATCTTTTGATATGCCACACAAACAGCAATAAAATGAGCAAAAAATGCTATGACAAAAAAAAGAAGGTAACACCCTATACAAAAAATGCATAATGCTTTCAATATCCCCTTCATATTAATTGCTGCCATCGTTTTCCCTTTTAAGTATTGATTGCAATTGATTTTGGGTGTATTCAGCAGCACCAGATTCTGCAACGTTTCCGAAATAACTGGGGAGGTTACTAGGCGTACGGAACTTGGTAAGCTCTATAACGGTGCCATTTTTCCATTGCTGTAAAACGATTTCTTGTTGATATTTATAATTAATCGGATTTATTTGTGCATTAGCCAATTTTGTGATGGATTGCCCTACCCCCCAGCCAACTCCTGCGGATAGTCCTGAACCAGCCATACCCCATAAAATACTTTCCCCCTTAAGTCCGGCTGAGAGGCCGCCTCCAGCGGTATTGGTTCCAACCGTCACCCAAAAACCACCGCCAGCCCCTCCAGTGACGCCCCCAACCGTTGTAGCAATAGCAACATCAGCCCAGTTGATATCTCCTGTAAGCCAATACTGAATACCTGCGTTTGCCCCACCGGAGATACCTGCACCCACTACGGCGCTTTCCAACGCAGGTATTGAGATCGTTCCCTGCAACGCCGGAATACTGGATATACTTTGCGCCGCAGAACTGGCTGCATTCTTTGCAACTGTTCCCGCCCCAACAAGTTTGAGCACACCACCCGCACCGATGATGTACGTCTCCGGCATTACCTGCTCTATGGTTCCAAACGGGCTTCCATAATAATTACTCCAAAGGTTCTCAAGTGCCGAGCCCAGGTAGTTGCCCGCCGTATTGGATACACTCCAGTAATCATCATCGTTTTGCGGATACGCTGCCAGTATCATTTCATTGTTGCGCTGCTCGTCTGTGGCGCTAAAGTAATATAGCGGGTTGCCGTAGTAATCTTTCTCGCCTGTAATCTCCTGCCCCGATATTTCTTTTAATGCCCTATAAGCTCCAGCCAGGTCTGTCACCATATCGGTGATTCTGTCGCTGGCGTTCTGGTGCGAATACGCACCTCCCAATTGCGCCTGAAATTGCAGCATCTGGTCAATGTAGTATTCCGTAGCGGCTTCTGACTGGGTATCTACCAGATAAAGCGCAGCGGTCTCATAAGTCTTGTACCAGTAATTAATCTGGTCTTGTGTGCAAGTGGGGTTATTCTCACAGGCCTTTTCTTTAGCCAGTTTAGCCAGCACAGCTTTTTCATCATTATGCAGCTGCCTGTTATTGATATCCTGGTTAAAGGCGGCACTCGCTCCGGTATTGCCTCCAAGCACGCCACCAATACCCGCAGCAATACCTGCGCCTATAGCCTGCTTGACCCCATCGGGCAAGTCCTTGGTGATCTCATTCATCTGCCCGGCAACCAGGGCGCTTCCTCCTGCTCCCAGCGCACCACTCAAGTCCCCGGCAAGCCCTCCGGCGATGGCGTGTGCAACCACCTTGTAGACGCCACCTTCACCCCAGCGGTTATATTCCTCCCTGAGTTCGGCAAGCAGTTGCTGGTTTTCCGGGGTATCTTCTCCAAGCATTAAGTCGGCTACCTGCTTTTGAATGGCGGCCTGCCGGTTTTGCGCAAACGTACCGACACCCTTGGCTGCCTGTGAACTGAAGTTGGCAAATATCTGCGCTTCAGCCTGCACCTTGTCTAAAAGTTCCTGCGTATCCCAATCCTTGGCAAGTCCTCCGGTAGCCATACCGGTCTGTATGTTGGTGTTGATGTTATTGATAGTTTCTTCTGCGGTTTGCACTGTTTTCTGTTTCTGGCCTTCTTCATCTGTGATGGTGATCACCCCATTGCTGATACCCGCTACCGTAATGCTGGAGTCAAACCCGCTGTCCTTGGAAACACCAGCCATACTCCCCGCAGGGGAGAGCGCATTACCACCCCCGCCAGAAACCCCCATCGTCAGGGTACTGCCCTTGGCATCATAGCTGCTCACATTGATCAGGTCTTGTGTGGTCAGTGTCCCTGTGGTCAGGCTGTTTTTGTTGTTTTGTGCGGCGTTTTCTGTACTGGCAATAATGCCGCCAATCAATGCCGTATTGCCTTCTACATTGATATCAAACCCGCCGTCTCCGGCCATGATGCCTGCGTACTCATTGGCACTGATGTAGGTGCCACTGGCATTTGCCTTGCTGTGTCCAACGCTGCCACCAACAACACCGCTTAAACTCACACTCAGGCTTGCAGAAGTATCTTTCTGCTTGCTTTGGCTGATGCTCACGTCTTGCAGCGTCTGGATGTTGAGGTCACCGCCAATATCGGCAATCACGGTGTTTCCTGCAAGCTGTCCGCCAATCAGATTCGCATCCCCTCCGGTAACAACGGTTAATGTGTTTCCAGCTTCTACGCTGCCATAGCTCCAGGTCTGGTCAAGGCTATTGCTGCTGCCTTTACCCTGGCTTGCCCCCACACTGACACTTGGGCCACCTGCGCCAACACTCACCCCCACAGAAGCCGAAGAACTTTTATTGCTACTCAAGCCCATCTGCGTATTTTGCGCAGCTTTCACATTGAGCTGGTTATTGGCAATGAGCGTGATATCGTTTTGTGCGGTAACAGCGCTTCCCTGAATCAGGATATTGCCGCTATCTTTATTCCCCTCGATATCATTTTTATTTCCAGTTGCAACCATATTGATGTTGCCACCAGCACTGACGTTGGAGCCTTTGCCCGTATCACTGGTCTCCATGCTCTGGCTCTTGGCTTTTTGGGTTCCAAAGCTCACACTTAATGAGCCCACACTGCTTAAGTTGCCACTGGCAAGGTTTTTAACACTATCCACCGCACCATCATAATTGGTGTATACATTCAATGCCACCGCCCCGGCAGCCAGCGCATCCATCCTGGAACTGCTGGTTTTATCACTGGCATCACTCATCTGTTTGGCCTGTTGTGCCATGCTCACAAGCGGACTGCTTACACCAACGGTCACACCACTCTTTTTATATTCATAGGTTTCTATGTAGGTACTGGTTTCCCGCGCTTCTTCGATATGGATGTCCTGTGCAATGACATTGATATCTCCTTGCAGGGCAAGGACATCACTTCCCACCTGGTTATACGTGCCTTGCTGCGCACTGATGGTAATATCCCCACCCAGACTTCCCAGCGTTGTGCCCTGTGCCCCTTGGGCAATGCTCAGTTCTGTCCTGGTGGTCTGCTCCTTGCCAATGCTGATTCCCGCCCCACCTGAACCCGTAACCCCACTCTTTTGAGTCTTGTTGTAGGTCAGGCTCGTGCTGTTGGTTTCCCCAGCCGCTACATTGATGTTGCCTTCCTGGGATACCAAAGTGAGGTTCTCATCGGCAATCACGCTGCTGGCTGTGTAGTTCTGATCGCCCGTGGTCACGACCGTGATGTTCTTTGCCCCCAGGTTTGAGCTTGAGAGTCCCTGGCTATCCTCATAGCTCATGGCGTGACTCGTCTTCTTGCTCATCGTGCCCTTGTGTTCGGTATAGCTACTGCCCATCGCGGTATCGCGTGTAGCTGCTGCGCCAATGTTCACTTCTTTGGCACTCAAGGTCAGGTCGCCATCCATGCTTTCTACTTGTGAACCCGTAATATTGATCTGATTATTTGCAACCAGTGTAATATCACCCATCGCCTGAATCTGCGAAGCATTCTGAGTGGTACTCTCCTTACTGTACCAATTCATCGCGTCATAATTAAAGGATTCACTCCTGTAGCTCTCCAGGCTTTGCAGTTCAATGTTGTTGCCTGCCACCAATACAGTTTGTGCAGTTTCTTCCTGTGTTCCCTGCGCCGCATTGATGATCATGCCACCCGTATTGGTGATATCGCCTCCTGCCTGGATATAAATCTGGCCTGCATTGGTGCTACTGGTGTTGTTGGCCTGCGAACCTGTTTGGCTCTCTGTTTCGATATCCACTTCCTGTTGATCTTCTTGTTGACCTTGTTGCTGACGGTTTCCACTCAGGTACACCGCCGCCACATTGCTGATGTCCTTCACCGTATGGTGTTCCGTTTGGCTCTCAAACGTGGTGCTTTGCTGCGTAAAGTCACCCCCGGCCACGATGGTGATGCTGTTATCGGCACTGATCACGCCACCCGTGTTGGTAATATCCTGTGTGGCTTGCAGGTAGGTGTCATTGCCATGCAGGTGTCCCAGTTCATTGGTGATGTTTTGCGCACTTACAATCAAGGTGTTTTGTGCGGCTATGGTGGCGCTGTTGTAAAAATAGGTTGGGTTGGCTGTATGGTTTGCCAGTTCTGTATCGCCTATGACCACATTGCCCGCACTCACCAGTGCCCCGTCCGTTGTCAGCATACTGTTGCCGCTTTTAAGGTAGACCTGCGGCACCAGTACCGTTTCCACGCTCCCGTCTGGTAATGTGACTTCCTTGCTCACCAACCACACCATGTCGGTGGTAAGCACACTCATCTGCTCGGCGGTAAGCGTTATACCCGGCGTGATATTGAAGTCCTGCGCAAACTCCACACCGGCAACCATCAGTGCCTGATACATTTCCTCATTATTTTGATAACCCGCTAAAAAATGGTAGCCGGTAAGCTGCCCCACCTGTTCACGGATCAACTGCTGTTCATAAAAACCATCTCCGAACCTCTTTTGCGCAACCGCCGGGTCAAAGCCCAGGGCCTGGAGCATATAATCAGAAGATAGCCATGTGCCGTAGTTCGTAAACCGGGGATCGGTTTCTATGAGGTAATTACTGTTGGTTCCTGGGTTGATCTGGTACAGGGCATTGTTGCTCATGCCCGGTAGGTTGATGCTTCCTGCGCTGCCTCCTCCATTGCTACCGCTATAGCTGGCGTTTTGTTCATATTGAGCTATACCCAAATCCGTCTGGGTTGAGTTTACCGTTGTGGGGGCGTAAGTGACAGGAATAGACCATGTTCTGCCACTGGCATCGCGTATCGTCATCACCTGCGTGCCAGCGCGTACCACACTGTCCTCACCCTTGGTGGCGGTATTGATGAGGGTGTCAGCGTAGATGGTTTCTCCAGCCATTACACGGCTGTTGTCGTTGGTGAGTATCCCGTTGATGGTGATGTTGCCTGCGGCAAGGATTTGTCCAGGGTTGGAAGCAGTGACTTCGGTGCTGTACTGTGTTTCGGTATACTGGTGCAGGGTTTCGGCACTGACTTTGCGGTTGTCAAAGTCGCTGTTGTAGTCCATGATCACCAACCCCAGGTTCCAGTAGGCACCTGTATTATCCGTTTGCCATTGGACAAGGTCACTTTGGTAGGTGTCATACAGGGTCTGCTGCTGCGTGGAGCACGAGATGACCGCGCAGTCTACCGCTGGCGCTATGGGCGCTGCGCTAGGGGGCGTTAAATTAAATACATTCCAGATGGAATCATCGGGCGCATAGGCATCCAAGTTGGGTACACCCCCAACCAGACCGGCTTCATACAGCCCACCAACAGAAAGAACATAATCGGTTTGGTCTTTGGTGTAGACACTGGAAGGAATCAAGAGGAAGTAGTCCGAACTGGTTCCAATAAGGCTGATGGTGTCGCTGATGCTTGCGCCCTTGCCAATCGAATAATAGCTGTAGCTGCCGTTTGACCCCTCACCAATGTAGATCACATCGGCATTGTCCCACGAGAGACTCCCCAGCGGGATGTCATGGGTAAACTTGTTTTGTGTATCGACCACAATTTGCTGTGTGGCCAATTCACTGTTGAGGTTCTTGACATCTACCGCTGTGATGATGATGTTGCCACTGCTGTTTTGTGCGGTTCCCGCCGCTTCAATGATCGCCCCATCATTGGTAATCAGTGTGGCGCTGCCTGTGGCTTCATGGCTGGCATCAAGACTCCCGCCAATGGTGATATCGCCTGCACTGTAGATGAGGGCGTTGCCCTCATTGGTGAGTGTATCGGCTCCAATATGCAGCCCAGCACGCGCGGCAATGACTGCGGCACTTGTCTGGCTGCCCACCGTTTCAGCGTGGTTGTGAAGAATGCGTGCATCAATCGCGAGGGTATTGCCATAGATGCGCCCTGTGCCTACATTGTCCAGGGCATTGGCTTCAATGTGTACAGCCGCACCGTCTACCAGGCCCCGGTTGGTGAATGTAGTGGCTTCAATCGCAAGGCTCTTCTGTCCAACGATTTCCCCATCTTTGCTGTTGCCAAGGATGTCTGCAATGATGCTGGCATTGCCTCCTGCGATGAGGATGCCGTCATTGGTAAGGTGATAGGTGGCATTCAGGTCAAGGTTGCCTGTTGTGTTCAGGCTGTTGTCGCTATTAAGCCCTGCGGCAATCAGTGCATCAGACTGGTTGTCAACTGCTTGTGCATTAACACTGAGGTTGCCCTGCGCGGCAAGGGTTCCAGCGTTGGTAAGCGCCGCACCACTTTGCACACTGGCGCTGCCTGTGGTGTAGAGCGTTCCTGTGTTGCTGATATCATCAGCAGCATTAATCTGGATGTTCGCTCCATCTCCGGTACTGTTAATCCGCCCCTTGTTAATCAGCCTGCCTTCAGCGGTCAGATGCACTTCCCCGGCACCCGCCATAATCTGGCCTGCGTTGTTGACCCCAACGCCGTGTTCTGTACCTATCAGATATATCTTGTTTGAGTACATACCACCCAAAAGAGCCACATCAATGGCAAACTGCGGTTTGTTTGCCGTATCGGTTGTTTCCATGGGCGTGCCATCAGGGGCAAAGGTGCCTGTGCCTGCGGCTACCGTCAAATGGTTGGCCCATAGCCCGGCGTTAATCTCCACCGCACGGGTAATGATGGTGGTGTAGTCGGTATGGCTGGCGTTAAGCCCCAGGCCTGCGACTGAAATCCTGCCCCCGCCTACACGGTAGGATTCAATGGCACCCCAGGTGTTGAATTGCGGTATGCCTGTAGTTAAGGTCACGCCTGCGGCGTTGATAAAGCCCGCTCCATCCACTGAAATGCCAGCCGGATTGGCGATGATCACATCGGCCCGCTGGCCCCCGACTTCTATATAGCCGCCTAAATGGCTGGCGTTGCCTGAGTTGACTTCGTTGAGGATGACACGGGCGTTGCCATAAACCAGGTTCGCATTGCCCTGAATGTATCCGCCCAGTTGCGTGTTGGTGTTCACATTGCTGTTGTTAAGGATCAGTCCCTGGCTGCCAACATTGAACTGGTTATAGATGTTGTGGCTCACTCCCGCGCCATTAGGCGCAACAATGTTGACCACCGGCACATTGTTGCTGCCTGCGGTTGTACCCACTCCGGGCTGGTTCTGGATCGGGACGTTGGGCGCAACGACAACCTGGGCGTGGCTGGTCTGCAAATGGCCTGCCATTGAACTCAATGCTAGCAAGGCAAAAAAATTGCGTTTAAATGATTGAGGATTGGTTTGAACTCTGCCAGGATATTTTTTTGCCATATTCAATTGCTTAAAATTAAAGCGAATTGAATATCTTATTACAGATAATGAATATTATTCCAGTTTACATGTAATGAAACAGGTTATTTGTGTTAACTTGTCCACATTATTGAATATTTATGTTTTATTAAAAAACAATATTGATTAATAAGGAAATGTTTTTTAATGCAATTAATTTCAAAAAAGATTTTAAAAAGACAGGGAAGCATAGCAAACAATAGAGTGCCTTAGATACCCATACCAGACGGCCTTAATGACCAGCAACGATTGAAAAAGCAGGAGAGGTATTTCAGATCACTTTGGTACGGGCAAGACTTGTCAGTTTGGATGAAACCACACCTCTTCATTGCAACGAAAAAACGCTGCTTCAAAACCCTGTTGTTATGTATTCACAGGTACTAAAAAGTATGGTCAGCGTCTCAAATTTAGGGCCTATTTAGGGCCCAAACCCTAAAATGAAAAAGCCGATTTTCTAGGAAACCGGCTTAAGTCATTGATTTTAAATGGTCGGGGCGGCGGGATTCGAACTCGCGACCCCTTGCACCCCATGCAAGTGCGCTACCAGGCTGCGCTACGCCCCGACGTGAATTTGGTATTCTAATTCAAAATGGTTCGCGTGTCACGCAGTAGTTATTCGTCATTCAGTATTTTTTGGATCGCGAGCAATTCTTCACGCACCACTTTCCAGTCCATCGCAGACCATGCAGTATCCGTTTTATGCGACTGTGGCTCCATGGAAACAGGCACATCATTTTGGTGGTCAGAAACATCGGATTCATCTTGCCGGGAGGAAGGAAACTGGCTATCGAGTTCCGCAAAGCTCACAGCAATTTCTTCTTCATCTGCTGTTTTTTGAATAGCAGGAGATTCTGAATCGGTATTTAAGTTTTTATCGGATGAAGCATGTCCACCAGTTAGCTGTTGCCTGGCCCCACTGATGGTAAACCCCTGCTCATACAAAAGGTTGCGTATCCGCCTGATCAACAGTACTTCATGATGCTGATAGTAGCGGCGGTTTCCTCTTCGCTTGATGGGTTTAAGCTGCGTGAATTCCTGCTCCCAGTACCGCAGTACGTGCGGTTTGACACCACACAGTTCGCTGACTTCACCAATGGTGAAATAGCGCTTGGCAGGTATGGGTGGCAATACAGATGTCATGAAAGGCAGCCGAATAAATGTGTTTCGATTCGCCTTAAGGGCAATTGTTCAAATCATCAACCACTATGAAAGCGGTATTTCAGCCATTTGCCATGAAGTGCTTATTTGAAAAGTGTTCAACAAGCAAATACACAACCCGACGTTTTTGTACGATCGCCCCCCGCGATTCCTCAAGAGTAGATATTACTACAAATTAACGAAGCAAGTAATTGAAGTTATTATGATTGCTCATCGCCTGTGGCGATTTTCTGCTCTTGGACACTGCTTTTGAGCTTATTGCTGGCATGAAAGGTCACGACCCGGCGGGCTTTGATTGGCACTTCCTCACCTGTACGCGGATTGCGCCCTGGACGGGACGCTTTGGAACGGACCTGGTAGTTGCCAAAGCTGGAAAGCTTGACTTCTTCCCCACGCACCAGACTTTGGGTGATCTGGTCAAAAAATGCTTCCACAATGTCTTTGGCCTCGCGTTTGCTTAAGCCTATACGCTCGAACAGAAGTTCCGCCATGTCTGCCTTGGTCATGGTCGGCGTTTCGATTGTGGTCAAGTCAAATAAACTGTTTTCCATGACTCGCTTCCCTTCGTACTGTACCTAGATCTTGCCTAGTATCTGTTTTTATCCGCGCAATTTGGCATTATAAGCTTTTCCGGCAGCCTGAACCAATGTTGCAACGACTTCACTGATGCGCTCATCGGTTAATGTTGCAAGCTCGTCCACAAGTTCCAGCCGGAAAGCCATGCTTTTAGACCCTGCAGGCACGTCAGATACAGCACCCTCTTTAGGGCGATATACGTCAAACAGCGTAATTTGTTTGAGTATGCCGTCTTTGCTGACAGATTGCTGCATCACATCAACCAGCTGAGCATATGTCACACTCTCGGCAACAACCAGCGCCACATCGCGTAATACAGCGGGAAAGCGTGATACAGGCATATACCCGGGTAACTGAGTGTGCTGCAACGCGCTGAACTGCAGTTCAAACATCACCGGGGCGTGCGATAAATCATATTTCTGCCGCCATTGGGGATGCAACTCTCCCACCACGCCAACCACATGTTTGTTCAACACAACATGGGCACAACGCCCAGGATGCAGCATCGGATGGGATGCAGGCACAAACTGCACCTGCTGGGGCAAAAATAGTGCTTCAACATCCCCTTTGGCATCATAAAAATCTGACGCACCGGGCCTATCACCCCATTGCACCGGCTTTTTATCACCATAGATCAGCCCGGCTACGTAACGGGGCTGGGCAATGCCTTTTACAGTGGTGTCGGTATTTTCAACTGCAGCATCACGAATAAAAACATGACTCAGTTCAAAAACCTGCACCCGCTGCGTATGCCGACCCACATTCTGCCTCAGCACATTCAGCAGGCTTGGCAGCAAGCTTGAACGCATCACTTCCAGTTCGCTGGCAATCGGATTAAGTACCTCTATCGGTGTGGCATTGTCCACCAGTTCGTTTTCCCATTGACGCGGCACAAAGCTGAAATTGATGGTTTCCAGGTAACCCAGTTCAGCCAGTTTATGACGAACCTGCATCGGGGTACGTTGCATCTCAGAGCTGGTGCGTGCAAAGATAGGGGCCACTGGTGCTGTCACCGGCAGTCCATCATAGCCAATAAAGCGAGCCACCTCCTCTATCAGGTCCGCCTCTACTTCAATATCAAACCGCCAACTGGGAGGCGTCACTGTTATTTGTTTATCCCCTTGGGTTAAGGGAAAATGCATGCGTTCAAAAACACTGACACATTGTTCCTGTGTCACTGGTACGCCAATGATCTTGCTGGCCCGATCAATCCGTAATGTCACAGAACTGCGTTGTGGCATGTTGGGCTGAACATCGGTAATGACGCCACAACGTGTTTCAGGCGTACCGCAAATGCTCAGGATCAATGCCGTAATGTATTCAATGTGGTCAATGGTTGAAGCGGGATCAACACCGCGTTCAAAACGATAGCCCGCATCGGTTGCAAAATTAAAACGCCGTGAACGCCCTGCTACGGCTTCAGGCCACCAGAACGCTGCCTCGATATAGATGTTGCGCGTGGTATCAGCAACTGCCGATGCATCACCCCCCATGATCCCTGCCAGGCTTTCCACCCCTTGGCTATCTGCAATGACGCCGACCTGTTCATCCAGCGTTACGGTATTGCCATTAAGCAGCTTCAATGTTTCGCCTGTTTGCGCCCAGCGAACCTGCAAGTCACCATGAATTTTGTCTGCATCAAAAATATGGCTTGGCCGACCCAGCTCAAACATGACATAGTTGGAGATATCCACCAGTGCAGAAACCGAGCGCTGTCCGCAACGCTCCAGACGTTTGACGATCCAGTCAGGCGTTGCCACTTGTGTATTCAGGTTTTGCATCAACCGGCCTGAAAACCTGCCGCACAGATCAGGGGCCTGAACATCTACAGGCAGTACAGCATCTGTTGTAACCTGCTGCGCAGGGAACTGCAGTGTTTTCAACGGTGCACCCGTCAGCGCTGACACCTCACGGGCCACACCATACACGCTGTTACAGTGTCCCAGATTAGGGGTAAGTTTCAGCTCAAAAATCACGTCATCCAAGTCCAGCACTTCGCGGATATTTTTTCCGATCGGCGCATCAGAGGCAAGCTCCAACAGTCCACCATGATCTTCAGAGATGCCCAGCTCGCGCGCCGAACACAGCATGCCATAGCTTTCCACACCACGCAATTTACCGACTTTAATTTTGAATGGCTTGCCATCCTTGCTGTCTGCCGGTGGCGGCAGTTCTGCACCCACAGTCGCCACAGGCACACGAATACCCACCCTTGCGTTAGGTGCGCCGCATACAATATTCAGCAGTTTTTCTGCGCCAATATCCACCTGGCAAACACGCAGGCGATCTGCATCCGGATGCTGCACAGCCTCTTTGATTTCGCCCACGACAATACCTGTAAAAGCAGGTGCAGCAGGCCTCATCTCTTCCACTTCCAACCCGGCCATGGTCAGTACATTGGCCAACTGCTCGGTGTTCAGATCAGGGTTACAGTATTCTCGCAACCAGGATTCAGGAAATTGCATGGTATGTTTCTCTCGTACTATTCAATCGTTCACATAACAAAATTCGGCAGTTTTCTATGGCTTAACTGAACTGGGATAAAAAGCGCACATCGCCATCAAAGAACAGGCGCAAATCATTCACGCCATAGCGCAACATAGCCAGACGGTCGATACCAGAGCCAAACGCAAAGCCGATATAGTGCTCCGGATCCAAGCCCATATTGCTGACCACATTCGGGTGCACTTGCCCCATGCCCGAAATTTCCAGCCAGCGCCCCCGCAACGGTCCGGTATTGAACATCATGTCCATTTCGGCACTGGGCTCGGTAAACGGAAAGTAACTCGGCCTGAAACGGATATGCATGTCTTCCGTCTCAAAGAACTGATGCAGAAAATTAATATACACCGCCTTCAGATCCTTGAAGCTGACTTGCGTGCCAATCCATAAGCCCTCAAACTGGTGAAACATGGGCGAATGCGTGGCATCGCTGTCCACCCGGTAAGTACGTCCGGGCACAATCACACGGATGTCGGGCATGGTCTGCCCAGCATCTATCAGCGATTTGTATTTTTTGACATGCTGCACCGCGTAGCGAATCTGCATCGGGCTGGTATGGGTACGCAGCACATAACCCTGCTCGACATAAAACGTGTCGTGCATGGAACGCGCCGGGTGGTTTTCCGGCATATTCAGCGCGGCAAAATTGAACCAGTCTGATTCAATTTCAGGACCATCGCCCACGTCAAACCCCATAGAGGCAAAAATTTTCTCAATACGCTCCTGCGCACGGATCACCGGGTGCAATCCACCCTGGCTGCGTGAGCGTCCGGGCAAGGTCACATCCAGCGCCTCGGCCTGCAACTGTTGCGCCAGTTCAGCATCGGCCAACGCCTGGCGGCGGCTGGTCAATGCCGCTTCTATCGCCTGCTTGGCCTGGTTAATCACAGCACCCTGCTTCTTTTTTTCTTCTACCGGCAGGCTGGCCAGTTGTTTCATCTGCTCAGTAATCCGCCCGGCTTTGCCCAGGTATTTGGCTTTGGCATTTTCAAGCTCTGCGGCCGTATGGGCGTTTTCAAAATCGGACTGGGCTGACGCCACCAGTTGTTGCAGTGTATCCATATCAATCTGTGTATTTTGTTACAAACTTTTGCCAAGCACCAAAATGACAAAGGCCGAAGCTTGTCACTTCGGCCTGAAGAGCCAGGTTCTCCTTTATAGAAAACCTGCCCTGTTTCGTTTACGCATCTATGCAATGCCAGATAAAAAAATACAGTTCAGTGCATAAAGCGTCACGGCTGAAATCAGGCCGCCAGCTTTGCTTTCACCTGTTCCACAATGCTGGCAAACGCTGCCTGGTCATGGATAGCCATGTCAGCCAGCACCTTGCGGTCAATTTCAATGCCAGCCAGTTCCAGCCCGGCAATAAAGCGGCTGTATGTGAGGCCCAGTTCACGGGTTGCCGCATTGATACGGGCAATCCACAACTGGCGGAATTCACGTTTTTTGGCACGGCGGTCACGGTAGGCGTATTGGCCTGCCTTCATCACTGCCTGTTTGGCAATACGGTATACATTACCACGGCGACCACGGTAGCCTTTGGCTTGATCTAAAACTTTTTTGTGCCGTGCATGTGCGGTCACACCACGTTTAACGCGAGGCATATTATTCTCCTAAATCCGGTAAATCAAAAACGACAACAGACTGCGAATCACAGGCCGGCAAATGGCATCATTTGTGCCATATGGCCCAGATTGCTGTCATGGACATTCACAGCACCACGCAGGTGACGTTTGTTCTTTGTCGTCTTCTTTGTCAGGATATGGCGCTTGAAAGCCTGGCCGCGTTTAACGGTACCACCTGGACGAACACGAAAGCGCTTGGCAGCACTTTTCTTGGTTTTCATTTTGGGCATGACTGCTCCTTTGTTTTTGTCACTCTCAGGCGCTGCAAACTGCTTGCAGACTTCCCGGGCCCAGAGCGCTCGGACTGTTTGAAGCGCAGCTTCGAAACAGTGAAACGCGTATTCTACTACAAAAATGGCAATGTAGTCCAGAGCAGATATGGGGCAGGCCCTTACAGGGAACAACACCGTACCTCTGGGTACACAGTTTAAAACTGCAGAGTGATGCCGCCTGTTTTAAACAAAAAGGCAGCCTGCCTGGCTGCCTTTTGATTCATGGGGTGCAGGGTCGCACACCAAAACTCTTATTTTTTCTTCTTCGGGGCCAGCATCATCACCATCTGGCGGCCTTCCAGTTTGGGCATGGATTCCACCTGCGCCACATCTTCCAGCTCATCACGGATACGTTCCAGCAATTCCATTCCAAGCCGCTGATGTGCAATTTCGCGTCCGCGGAAGCGCAATGTCACCTTGCCTTTGTCGCCACCTTCGAGGAACCGTCGCAAATTACGCATTTTGACCTGATAGTCTGCCTCATCCGTCCCCGGACGGAACTTGACTTCCTTCACATCAACCACTTTCTGCTTGGCTTTGGCTTCCGCCGCTTTTTTCTGCTCGGCGTAGCGGAACTTGCCATAGTCAATCAGGCGGCATACAGGCGGGTTGGCCGTGGGTGCAATTTCGACCAGGTCGGTATCGTATTCGGCAGACAGGCGCAACGCCTCCTGCAAACTGACAACCCCCAGCGGCTCATTTTCCGGGCCATTCAAACGGACTTCCGGTGCCGTAATTTCACGGTTCAAACGGTGCTTGCGCTCAGTAATGTTATTCGGCGCGCGACGATCTGCTAAGGTAGCGATGGTTTCATCCTCTCTTCAAATTATTCAACAAAAATCAAACGGTTATTCATTGGCACAAGGCTCTCAACTCTTGGCGTCAATCTCAGAACAAACACGTTCGATCAATTCTGTCAGTGCCATTTCTCCCAGATTCTGGTTGCCACGGGCACGCACCGACACTTTCTGCTCTGCCATTTCTTTATCCCCAACCACAAGGATATAAGGCAACTTTTGCAAAGCGAGTTCCCGAATTTTATAGTTCACCTTTTCGTTGCGCAAATCGGTAACCACCCGAATGCCCCGTTTTTGCAGCGCATTTGCAACGGATTGCGCGTATTGCGCCTGCGCATCGGTAATGTTCAAAACCGCCACCTGGTAAGGCGCCAGCCATACCGGCATCGCCCCTGCATAATGCTCCACCAGAATACCAATGAAGCGTTCCATGGATCCGACAATAGCACGGTGCAGCATCACCGGGTGTTTACGCTCACCAGATTCTGCCACGTATTCGGCATCCAGGCGCTCGGGCATTGAAAAGTCTACCTGAATGGTGCCGCACTGCCACTGGCGCCCGATTGCGTCTTTCAGCGTGTATTCCACTTTGGGGCCGTAAAACGCACCGTCTCCCGGCGAAACAACAAACTCACAGCCGGAGCGGCGCAGGCTTTCCATCAGCGCATGCTCGGCCTTGTCCCAGATTTCATCAGAGCCAATGCGTTTTTCCGGGCGGGTTGCAATTTTGTAAATGATGTTGCTAAACCCGAAATCCTGATAGACCTTTTGCAGCAAGGTCGTATAGGCCACGCACTCTTCCAGAATCTGATCTTCCGTACAGAAAATATGGCCATCGTCCTGCGTAAAGCCACGCACGCGCATGATGCCGTGCAAACCACCCGAAGGCTCGTTGCGGTGGCACTGCCCAAACTCACCAAAACGCAAAGGCAGGTCGCGGTAGCTTTTAACCCCCTGTTTATAAATCAGGATATGCCCCGGGCAGTTCATGGGTTTCAGTGCATATTCACGCTTTTCACTTTCGGTGACAAACATGTTTTCGCGATACTTGTCCCAGTGCCCGGTTTTTTCCCACAGCGATTTATCCAGCAGTTGCGGGCCTTTGACTTCGCGATAACCATTGTTGCGGTATACCGCGCGCATGTACTGCTCCACCTCCTGCCAGATGGTCCAGCCTTTGGCATGCCAGAACACCACCCCGGGTGCATGGTCATCAATATGAAACAGGTCCAGTTCCTTGCCCAGTTTGCGGTGGTCGCGCTTTTCCGCTTCCTCCAGCATGGTCAGGTAGGTTTTCAGCTCTTCCTTGCTGGCCCAGGCGGTGCCATAAATGCGCTGAAGCTGCTCATTGTTGCTGTCGCCACGCCAGTAGGCGCCTGCCACTTTCATCAGTTTAAAAAACTTCAGCTTGCCGGTACTGGGCACGTGCGGGCCGCGGCACAGGTCGGTAAAACCGCCTTCTGTATAAAGCGATACCTCCTGATCGGGCGGAATGCTTTCAATGATCTCGGCTTTATACGCTTCGCCAATACCTTTAAAGTAGGCGACCGCTTCATCGCGCGGCATCACCTTGCGGGTTACCGGCTCGTCTTTGGCGGCGAGCTCTGACATGCGCGCTTCAATCGCCTGCAGATCTTCCGGCGTAAACGGACGTGAATAGGAAAAGTCGTAATAAAACCCGTTTTCGATCACCGGGCCAATGGTCACCTGAGCATCAGGAAACAACTCCTTCACGGCGTACGCCAACAGGTGAGCCGTTGAATGGCGGATAATCTCCAGCCCGTCGGTATCTTTGGCGGTTACGATTGACAGGTCTGCATCCTGGCTCAACACATAACTGGTATCCACAAGGCGGGCAGCTTCACCTGTTCCTACCCGGGCGGCCAATGCCGCTTTGGCCAGCCCTGGCCCAATAGACTCAGCCACCTGTGCCACAGTGACTGCCTGAGGATAGTCACGTTTGGAACCATCTGGAAGACGAACAGAAATCATGGTTTTTCTCTTATCAATAAAAGCATAAAAAAAGCGCGTAAACCGCGCTTATATATCAATGGGTGTGAAATAACGAATTCAATATCAATAACACCTTTACCGCATACAAGCGCAGCAGCGTACTCAACAAAAACCTTTGTTAGAAGTTCGCGGTGTCATAACCCATGGAGCCTTTCTCAGTCTTACATAAAAATCAGAATTTAAGGGAGATTTTACCCGAAAACCGCAACCCGTGCGCTTACGCTAAGGATTGCGGCGCGGAAAATCCAACAAAATAGCCTGAAGCAAGCGGTCCAGATCATCCACAGACAACTGCTGCTCTACCTGTTTGCTGTAAAAAAACACCGGTGCGCCTGGTATGGCTGGTATACCGTAGAGCCAAACCATCCCAGGCTCATGCCGATAAATCACCAGGCCATCCATATACAAGTTGTAGTTTTCCAGCACCGTTTGCATACGGTTGCGTGCAACCATGTTGCCATCAACGGCCAGTAACGCATCTTCTTGCGTAAGGCCTTGGGGAATGCGGTTTAAGAACAACTGGTCAATCCCCGTATAGGCACATTCGTAATTCTGGCAAACACTGCTGCGGTCCACCACATTTTCAGAAGGTAATGGATTGAGTTGCACCGTGCTTGCCTGCGCGCGCCAGCGGGTCATCAACACTTTGCCGTCCTGATACGCAGGTTCGGAAATATCCATAAATACAATATTCTGAGGCCGTGTTGTCATCCCCGCCCATGTTGCCATGCTGAGCAGCATAAAAAATACTGCGGCCAGAAGCAGGCATATCAAACGACCATGCCGTATTTCACGCATGGCATTTCCATAATTCGTGTATGCATGGAGGCAGCTCATAAAGTAAAGCCCTCATTCCACATCAGCAGTTGCCCCACCACCAAACGCTCCAGCAGCCAGTCAAAATCGGCCAGAGATAATTGTTCCGGCACATCATAGGCAAGCAAAAAAACGGGCGTGGCATCCAGTGCCCGCAGTGCATACAGTCTAACCTGACCAGCCTCATGCCAATACAGCACCAGGCCACTGAGGTAACGCTGCATCACGTCATCTGTATAAGGCGGCACATTGTATCTTTGCAAAATGCGCTGCAACCTGTTTCTGGCCTGCTCATCCCCTGCAATGGCGGCACGCGCATCTTCAATTGTAAGCCCCTGCGGCACGGCATTCAGGTAAAGCTTTCCAATACTGCGCCAGTCATCCTGATTATCTTTGCAGGCAAAACATCCCCGATAGCGGCCACCAAAGCGTGACCCTGCATCTGCACTGCGCAACTGGCGCAATTGCGACATGAGCAGCTTGCCATCCTGAAAAGCTGCTTCAGAGACATCCATGAACACAATGTTGTACTGCCGCTGGGCAAAAACAAGCTGCGAGCCACCCAGCAAAAACAGCAAAAGGCCAGATAGCCAGAGCTTTCTTAGCAAACGCCCGGCATCTATCACCGCTTATACCGCCGGCACATCAATTTCTTCCTGATGTGCCCGCTGCACAGAAGGGCGCTCACTGACAACATCCATCCAATTGGCCAGTTCAGGCCACTGCTCCAGATCAACACTGAACCGGGGCATCCAGCTCAGGATCGGGAATAAATAGGCGTCTACAATGGTGAAGTGTTCTCCCATCACATAAGAGCGCCCCTTCATCCTGTTGGCCAGATTGCCCAGCCGCCACTCCAGTTTTTCAGTGATGATTTCTTTCACCTCATCGGGAATTTCTGCCATGAACAGCGGCGCACATAAAGCGTGCAACTCGTTACTCATGAAATTCAGAATCTCCCATAACTCCACCCGCTCCCATGAACCCTGGGGAGGCGCAAGCTTGGTTTCAGGCTTCAGGTCTGCCAGATACTGAATAATTGCAGGCCCTTCTGTCAAAATCTTGCCATCATCCAGCGTCAGAGCCGGCACATAGCCATTGGGATTAATCTCCCTGAAATCCCCACCTTCAGAAGTATGCATTGACGCATAGTTCACCCGGATCAGCTCGTAAGGGATATTTTGTTCAATCAAAATAATGTGGGGAGCCAATGCGCTTGCTTCAGATGCAAAATAAAGTTTCATACCCGAAAAATTCCTAAAATTAACAATACGTCTTCAACATGGGCTATATTTTCCCATGTACATAGAATTCACATGCAGAGCAGCAGTATATACAAATCGCCTACTACCTCATTGTTATTGCTCAATATTTTAACTGATGCCTGAAAAGGTCTGATATTGGAAGTGCCATAAGGGCAGACAGCCCTTAAGCACACCAGCAGCAAACAGATCGCACACAGAGCAACATCACCACCGGTTGCCGGTGATCCAGCCATCAACACCGCTGGCGCAACGCCTCATACAGACAAATGCCACTGGCAACCGACACATTCAAGCTCTCTACCGCCCCCTTCATGGGAATACTGACCAGCAGATCACAGCTTTTACGCGTCAACTGCCGCATTCCAGGCCCTTCAGCCCCCAAGACCAAAGCCAGCGGCATTTTCAAATCGGCCTCATACAAGGACTGTGATGCATCATCAGAAGTTCCCACGCACCAGATATTGCGCTCTTTCAGTTCTCCCAAAGTACGGGCCAGATTGGTCACCATGAAATAAGGCACGGTGTCTGCCGCGCCACTGGCCACTTTGGCAACGGTGGCGTTGATGCCTACCGCATGGTCTTTCGGCGCAATCACAGCATGTGCGCCTGCACCATCCGCCACACGCAGACAGGCCCCCAGATTATGCGGATCGGTCACACTATCCAGCACCAGCAACAAGGGTGGTCCCTCAACAGCATCCAACAAATCATCCAGGCTTTTTGTCTGGGTCAGTTCCTCAACAGCTGCCACAACCCCCTGGTGGCGGTGCGTTTTGGCCATTTTTTCAAGGCGTGCAGCATCAGACTCAATGATACGCACACCTGCGTTTGCAGCCTGCTCCAAAAAACGGCGCATGCGCTGATCATGCCGCGTCATATCCGCATAGATTTCGCGAACTGACTGCGGTGCAGTTTTTAAACGGACACTGACAGCATGAAAACCAAACAACAACTTTTGCGACATTTTTACCAACCTGCTAACAAATTAAACACACAATAATGCAAATACCTGCCGGCATTATCCGATAACAAACCATCCGTAACCGCGCCCTTATCAATCCACTGAAACCAGATACAGCATCGTATTCAACAGCATCTGTGCGGGCAGCGCTCCATCAGTAAAGCAACAACGCATTGTAACCGCCGCTTGCCCCCTGACCAGGAACAGTCATGCCACGCGGTAACTTTGCAAACGGGTTCAAAACAACAAAGACACCAACACCATCAGGGCTGCCGCCTTTACACAACAGATAGTCTACCGTTACAGTGAACAGCGACATAGATATTTTTAATCGCGATTGATAAGCCCTTACCCGCTGTTTATTCATTAAACCACGCTGTTCCGACTTATACATATTGCTCTGACATGAAACTTCACTATCGTACGCACTCACAGCGTAGCCAAAAGATTTACAAGCGCTTGACCGGGCTTTGCGTGAATAGTGGCACAAGTTCAGACTTTGCCTTTTGGACACTGATCTCCGTTCGATTAAAACGCTGCATCCCTCCAGATTCAAAACAACTTATGTTGTAAAAATACCATAAATACATCACACATTGTTCCTTTTACATAACCACGAAATCACAAGCTGATATGAATACTCAAAATAAAACCGCATCACATTTTGCTTTCAGCCCAATTGTTCATGCATGTCAAACTTTTTTGCGGCAAAAAGCATCCCGTTCTTTTTCAAAAATTTGGCGGGCAAGTGCTGTCTGCGCCAGTTTTTCAACCGTACTTTACGCCAACAGCGTATGGGCACAGTCATATAACGTGACAGATGTCACCTCACTCCAAGCCGCCTTACAAAATGCGTCTATTACCAGCGGCTCTATCATCATGCCTACCGGCCTGCAATGGACCTTAACCAGCAGTATCAATGCTGCTGGCGGCGCAAGCAATTTCACGCTCAATGGCAGCAACGGCATGCTGCTTGGCAACAATTCATTTGCACTGATCGACATGGGCACTCAAAGTGTCAATGCCATACAGAATATAGAACTTAACCGGGGTACATCATCCGCTGCCGGCGGCGCTTTTTCTGCCGGAACCATCGCTGCAGGCATCAACAATACTGCATTCAGAAATAACCAGGCTGCAACCAATGGCGGCGCTGTTTATATCAGCGGTGCCTTTGCTGGCGGCATTCAGAATAACATCCATTTCGACAGCAATACTGCTTCGGGTGGCAGCGGGGGCGGTATTTACATCGGCGGAAACTTCAGCGGTGGTATTGGGGGCTCAGGCCAAGATGCCCACTTTGACAATAACCATGCAAGCGCTGACGGCGGAGGCATGTACGTCGGCGGCACATTCAGCGGCAACATCAGCACCAACTACTTTGCCACCAATACGTCAGGCGGTTCCGGTGGTGGCCTTTATGTCGGCGGAGCGCTTGATGGTGTGTTGTCCAGTTATGCGTTCTTTATCAATAACACGACCGGGATTGATGGCGGTGGCCTGTATGTTACCGGTGCATTGGGCAACAGCGGAAATGCCATTGACGGCGCCATTGTGACAGGCAATACCGCCCAGAATAACGGCGGCGGCATCTGGACGGGTTCACTTGCCGGCAATGTCACAGCCAATTTTGCGCAAAACACTGCCACGAATGGAAGCGGTGGCGCCATCTACGTCAATACCGGCGATATCACGGGCAACATCAACAATGCCCAGTTCACAAGCAATACGGCAGGTGCTAATGGCGGTGGGCTTCATGTCGCCAATGGCGGTATCGCAGGCAGTATCAACAACAGCAACTTTTCCCAAAACGCAGCGGGCGGCAGTGGTGGCGCCATCAATCTTCAGGGTAGTTTGACTGGCAGCATCTCCGGCGCCAATTTCACACAGAATACAGCAGGTGCTAATGGCGGCGGACTCAACGTGGTATCCGGCGGCATCGCTGGCGATATCAGCAACACGACTTTTACCGGCAACCGGGCCAATGCCAATGGCGGAGGCTTCAACATTGTCAGCGGCAATATTGGCGGCTCACTCTCCAATGTCACCTTTTCACAAAATATCGCAGCAGCCAATGGCGGCGGGTTTAACCTCAGTCAGGGAAACATCACTGGTGATATCAGCGGTACAAGTTTCGCTACCAACTCAGCAGGGCAAAACGGTGGCGGCCTGAGTGTCATGAATGGTGATATCAGCGGCACCCTTTCCAACTCCCCCTTCGCTCAGAACTCTGCCACCGCCAGCGGCGGAGGTATGTATGTTTCGGGCACTGTGGGCAACATCACCAACATGAATTTTTCTGCCAACCATGCTGGACAGCACGGAGGTGCGGCATTCATTGGCACGCTTAACAACGGCATATCCAATTCAACGCTCAACGTCAACACAGCCAACGGGAATGGTGGCGCTTTATATATTGATCAGGGGCTGAACGGAACCATTTTAAATACGCAGTTCCTCTTGAACACGGCCGGTGGCAATGGTGGTGCGATATTCGTCAATACGTCATCAACCACCGGCAGCACCAATTTCACCCTCTCCGCTGATGCTGACAACCGGACCAACTTCACAGGCAACTACAGTGCTGCAACCGGCCAAAACAGCAGCATTTATTTTGGCCGCGCCAACGGGCAGAATTCAGGGCACGATGTCTTCATGAACGTTGGCGGCGCCGATTTCACCGGCACCGTTGCCATATATGACCCGATCACTGTTGATATGACGGGCGGCAGAAACTTCACCTACACTAATAACGGGGGAACCGGCACCCATTACTGGGGTGGCCGTAACAACATCACCACCGTTGGCGGCACTGCCACATTTAACCTGAATGCTGGTACAACACAGCTTCGCCCGGACTTTACCCTGGTTGCAGGAAGCGGTACCCGGATGATTATCAGCATGGGAGCCGGCCCCGAGATCAAACGCTTTTCCATGGATGTGTCGCAGCGTGATGCCAATCTGGCCGTTTTCAATTTTGCCAATGCAGCCGCGGGCTCTTCATTTACGCTGGGAAGCAATCTGGTGCTGACTGCACCCCGCACACTTTTGCCTCAGGTCGGCAAATACCTGATGGTGGAAGGCGGCATTGCCGCCCTTCCAGACCAGGCCGCACTGGACCATGTCAATGGCAGCATTGAAGAAACACACGAATACCAGGCACAGTTCCTGCGTGAAGGCAATCAGATCTGGCTGACGACTGTTTATGTCCCTGACCACGTTACAGACCTGGGCCCAAACGGTGAAGAATCTCTGGGCAACATTGAAGACTGGCTGCACAATACCGAAAACGGCAATAAGGTTCTGGACAACGACTGGGCGTTTTACCTGTTGAAAAACGACCTGAACTCGGTTTCTCCTGAAGCGGCATTGACACTTGGCTGGATCAATACCAACAACCATATCAAAGTAGCCAACCAGGCGCTGGATATGGCTTTTGAAAGTTGCCGTGAACAAAATCCCTCAACAAAAGACGACGATACCAATCGCCTGAATTGCGAAAGAAAAGAATTTTACGCATGGGTGAGTTACCTTGGCAGTTTTGGTCAGGATGCGCGCTCAAGAAGAGACCATTCAGGCTACCGGGTCGACACCAACGGCATCGTGATGGGGTTGAACTGGAATTTCCGCGAGAACTGGACTGCTGGCGTGTATGGCAGCTATACCAGATCAGATACCAATTTCACCGACATTCATGCCAGCTCGCAAACCGAAGCCGGCCAATTTGGCTTATTCGCCCGCTACACGACCCCTGAAAACATGCGCCTGACCGTTGATGCAGCATATTCTCATCATAAAAATGACCTGCGCCGAAGCCCTGCTTACCTGGGCGTCAGTGAAGGTGACTACGCACATGATGTGTTCAGTGTGGGAGCAGAAATCGCTCAGGACTTTTACCCCTGGGACAGCCATGCACGGTTGACACCATTTGCTTCGGCACGCTACCTGTGGATCAACCAGCAGGGGTTCACAGAATCCGGTGGCATGATGAATGCTCATGTCAGCCGTACCGATCATGACTTCCTGACCACCAATCTGGGAGCAACGCTTGAACGTGACTACACCCTGAAAAACGGAACCGTATTAACGCCCGGATTCACACTTGCCTGGCGGCATAACTTCGGCAACAGCCAATTCTCAACCAGAGCCCGGTTCGCAGAAACATATCTCGACGGCTCCTACGGCCCCACTTATCAAGTTAAGTCGCGCCCGCAGGAACGCGATGCACTGGTTGTCGGCCTTGGGCTCAAGGCTGAAGGGCAACTGCGGCCCGGCGTGCTGTGGAATACAACACTGTCGTACACCAGAGAGCAAAGCAGCCGCTCAAGCGATGATGCGCTTTTCTTAAGTGTGGGACTCAAGTTCTGATTCCGTTAGCTCTGCTGTAAACGTTTTATCTGTATGAAAAATGCCCTGGCAAGAAACTTCCAGGGCATTTTGTATTTTTGCTGATCAATATATTAAAGTAATAAAGGATCGTTCTAAAAATTAAAATTATCCGGATCAGCCCCCAGGCGCAGATTCTGATTCAGCGCCGTAATCTGCTTCACTTCATCGCTGCTGAGATCAAAATCAAAAATGTCCAGATTCTCTGCCTGCCTGTTTTGATGAACAGACTTCGGAATCACAACCACTCCCCGCTGCACATTCCAGCGCAATATCACCTGTGCAGGTGATTTCTGATGCTTTTGAGCAATTGCGCCGATAACCGGGCTTTTCAGTACATCCGACTGCCCGGCACCCAACGGCCCCCACGCCTGCGGGCAGATCTGGTGTGCATGGCAAAACTCAACCAAAGGCTCCTGTACCAGGTAGGGATAACATTCAAACTGGTTGATGGCGGGCACAATCTCTGCCTGCCCGAGCAAATCCTGCAAATGGTGAATTTGATAATTGCTCACGCCAATGGCTTTTGCCTTGCCGGCGTGATACACCGCTTCCATCTTTTTCCAGACATCCACATACGTTTTAGGTACTGGCCAATGCACCAGATACAGATCGACGTAATCAACGCCCAGCCGTTGCAGGCTGGCATCCATCGCCTCCTGCACCTTACCGCTGCGCTGGTCGTCATTCCATAATTTGGTGGTCAGAAAAATTTCGCTACGCGCAACTCCCGAATTCTGAATTGCCTTGCCCACAGCCTCCTCATTACCATAAATCATGGCGGTATCAATGTGGCGGTACCCGCTGGCCAGCGCCGTCTCAACCATTTGCTGTGTCACAACATTGTCAACCCTGAACACACCAATGCCAACAGCGGGAATCTTTGTGCCATTATTCAACTGCATATATTTCATATGTCATACCTCTTAGTCTGATTATTCAGGAAAAAACAGAAACACCTGCCCTTTCCCCATCATTCAAATAACCACCATTTCAGCCAGGTGGCCGGCCTCAACCTTCACCTGGCGATTGCATCGTGCAGACAGTTCACGGTCATGTGTCACCATCAGCAACGTCGTGCCAAGCTCCTGGTTCAACGTCATCATCAAATCCATAACCTTATTTCCAGTGGCAAAATCCAGCGAGCCCGTAGGCTCATCGGCCAGCAGAATATCAGGCTCCATCACAAAAGCGCGGGCCAAAGCCACACGCTGCTGCTCACCACCAGATAAAACCTTCGGGTAGTGCGATAAGCGCTCACCCAAACCGACACGCTCCAGTATTGCCTGCGCCTTCTGTTTGGCCTGCGGCCGGTTTGTCAACTCCAGCGGCAGCATCACATTTTCCAATGCGGTCAGATTAGGCATCAACTGAAAATTCTGAAACACAAACCCGACATGTTGCGCCCGGAAAGCTGCCCGCGCATCTTCACTCAGTGCAAAAATATCCTGTCCGGCCAGATAAACCGTTCCATCAGAAGGATGATCCAATCCGGCAATAATCCCCAATAACGTACTTTTGCCCGACCCGGAAGCCCCAACAATCGCCACCGATTCACGCGCCAGGACAGAAAACTCAATATCGTGCAAAATCTCCAAGGTACCACTGGAATCCGTGATACGTTTGTAAACATGCTCAACGTGAATAATCGATTCTGACATGAATAATCCCTTGATCATTTGGCGCCACAGCCATTCAACCACCCTGTTTCAGGCTGCAGCAAATATTCTTTTGTGTTTGCTACTGGCATTATCAGTGACTACGGGCGCTATTGCACAAAGCGCGCCTCAAACCATTTTGGTGGTAGGTGACTCTCTATCGGCCGAATATGGCCTGCCCCGCGGTACAGGCTGGGTTGCACTGATGCAGGCCCGGTTGCAGCAAAACTCTCCTGATGCGCAGGTGATCAATGCCAGCATCAGCGGCGATACCTCTGCCGGGGGTAAAGCCCGTTTACCTGCCGCGCTGCAACAACACCACCCTTCTATCGTCATCATCGAGCTGGGTGCCAATGATGCGCTCAGGGGCCTGTCTTTGGATGCCACAGCAGCCAACCTGGAAAGTATGGTGGAAATGAGCCAGGCAGCCGGCGCCAAGGTGCTGTTGCTGGGTGTGCAGGTACCGCCCAATTATGGAAGAAATTACACGGAACAGTTTGCACAGATGTATGTGCGCATTGCCCAAGAGAAAAACACGGCATTGGTGCCCTTTTTCCTCAAAGGTATTGCAGATGTTGCAGACTCTGAACAATACTTTCAGAGGGATCGAACGCATCCAAACCAATCTGCGCACCCGATTATTCTGGAAAATGTATGGCCTGAATTTGAAAAAATGCTGAACTGATTCTCTTCCTCGAATAAAACCCTATTGCATGACACGTTGTTTTCTTGCAATTTAAGCTTGATAATGAAGCAGTCAGTGCATAAATATTTGAAAAAATCAATATCAAAGAAGTGTTTTTCAGCCATTATTGGTTTTCGTCGCGGGCAGAGTTAACACAAAGTGTCGAAAGGATTTTCCATGAATACTCCAAAATCAGCAAGCGAGAATCTATCGTTTTCTGCCGAAAAATCATATTCCCCAACACTCGTCCCGGATCTGGTCCATGAGCATCAGGGGATGGTTAAACATCTGGCGGCAGTCATTAGCTCGTTTGACAACCGAGAATTGCGAACTACTGCAAGCCTGCTCGAACAATTCAAGCAGGAAACGATTGCCCATGTCTATAAAGAAACCACCAAACTTTACATGTATCTTCAGTACGCTTTGGTTGACCAGCCTTACGACTTTGCACAAATGCGTGAAATCCGTAAAGAAATGGATACCATCGTGGCCTACACCATGGATTTCCTGAAAAAATACGCGTCGCTCGAAACCGATTCACAATTACAGCAAGCATTCAGAACGGAAATGGAGGAACTGAGGGACCGCTGGATCATGCGGGTGGATATTGAAGAAAGCATTCTTTTCCCGATGTACCAGCCACCTGTACATTAAATACTGCAGGCCACCCTCTGTTTATCTTAACGTTGAGGTTTCTTTAATCGATGGCACGCAGCCGTGTGCCATCGATTTTTGATAGAACAAGCTTACGCAGATACCATTGTTTTAAGTGCCTGTTCGATATCGGCCTGCAAATCCTCCAGCGTTTCAAACCCCAATGAAAACCTCACCAGAGTGCCCTGCCATGCCGGTTTTGCGCGCATATCCTTTAAATCGTATGGCACCACCAAGCTGACAGGGCCGCCCCAACTGTAGCCGATTTTGAATAGCTTTAAAGCATCAACAAAACGGTCGACCTGCTGTGCGCTGTAACGCGCATCCACAAGCACGCTGAACAACCCCGCCCCAGTGCCGTTGCATAATCTCTTCCAATGCACATGCCCTAGGCTTTTTTCAAGTGCCGGGTAAAGTACGGCAGAAAATTCTGCCCGGTTTTCACACCACTGCGCCAGCGCCAATGCCTGCTCAAACTGTGCCTGGTACCGCACAGTCATACTGGGAAGGGAGCGCAACAGCAATTCGGCGTCATTCGCCGCAACGCCTATGCCGGTATACATATGCACACGCTGAATCTGCGCATGCAAATCGGCATCGCGCGTCACAATGCTGCCCATCAGCACATCGCCGCCCCCGCTGGGGTACTTGGTCAGTGCCTGCATCACCACATCAACGCCCAAGGTGTTGCCATGGTCATCAACACCCAACTCAAATCCGCACAGTGCCAGCCCTGCGGCCCAGGTATTATCAAGTGCAGTAACCACCCCGGCTTCTTTGGCAATCATGACCAGTTCATCCAGAGGAGGAAATTCCATCGTGACCGAGCCCGGGGCCTCCAGCCAGACCAACCGGGTTTTATCCGTCAAAGCAGCACGCAACGAAGCCGGCTGCATGGGGTCATACGTCGAATAGCTGATACCCAAATCACGCAATAAGCCTTTTGCGGTCACCAGACTCGGCCCATACACATTGTCCGGCAGCAGCAAATGATCTCCGGCTTTTAAAAAAGCCAGGTCCACCATGACAATTGCCGCCAAACCGCTGGGTGCCAAAGTACAGTATGTGCCCCCTTCCAGGTTGGCAATACGCTCTTCCAACGTAAATGTGGTCGGTGTGCCATGCAGCCCATAGGTATAGCCGCTTTTATCCATCCAATTGCGCTCGCGCATAGCCTGTGTGTCAGGGAAAAATACCGTGGAAGCCTTGTAAACACCGGGTTGCGGGGCATCAAACCCGGCTGGCGGGGTATACGGATTATGAAGAATACGGGTAGCACGTTTCATACAATACTTTCTCATACTTCTATTTGATGCGACCGGCTGTCAACATCACATAAGCGGTCTACATGCCCCCAAAAGGGGCGCATGCTGCAAAATGACATGGTAGGAACCGGCCCAAGCAAAACCCATTATAGAAAGTAAACTAATCACTTACCCAAGTACCGACTGTTTGACGTGCTTCTCTATGCGTCTCTCTGCGAACAACCGCTGAAAGCATCTCGCTACTGCACAAGCACCCTGAGATTTTCCGGTAAAGTCGCCCGCCACCAGACAACAGTACCACCCTGCTCGCGCAAATCGGTCAAACCAATCAGCACCCGCCGGCTGGCACTCAGCAGCCTGACCTGTATGGAGGTACTGGTCATTTCTTTTGCCACACCATGGTTCCGTAGCCATTCGTCCAACCAACCAAGCCCTTCTGTGGCAGTCCAGATCCAGGAGCGTCCATTTCCCGTATTAACGTCTGCCGTCGTTCCTACCACCAGATTGCCGTCATCACTGATGCCGAGTACATCTGCACCATGCTCAAAACCACCCAGGCTCAGCATCTGTCCCTGCCTATCCCAGCGGAAAATACCCTGCCCCACATCGCCAGCAAGCCACTGTGCATTGCGGCTGACAATATTCGGCCCCGGATCGGTCTGAATAAAATCGCCCTCTCTGGAAGGCAGCTCAGCCTGTACCCGCTGTTGATTCTGCCCTGGGGTCCACCATGTCAACCAGGCCTGGTCACAATGCGCGTCTTTCAGACACGTTTCCACTGTACTCAGCACCAGCGTACCATTGTCGGAAAACCAGAAACGCTCTTTGGCATGTCCCGCAGCATCCAACTGCAAAAAATCGGCAGCAGGCCATTGCTCAGCTTGAGCGCCGTCAATTGAACGCAAAACAAAGTTACTGCCGGATTCAATCCCTATCAACTGGCAATCATCGCGTACAGCATAAGTCCAGAATTGACGACCAAGATCCGTTAGCTGCTGGTGCCCTGCCTGCCACACCCAGCGACGGCCAAAAACAATATCGGCAGCGGCATTCACCCCGGCAGGCGTGCTGCTGGCTTCGCCCGCGACAACCCCTAGCCACTGCCAATGGTTCTGGGTCAGATCCCAGCGAAAAGCTTCAAGGCGTTTTAAGGATTGCCCGGATTCACCATCAACAGCACGCTCAGCCTCACCAACCACCACCTGTCCATCTGCACTGACGGCTTTGATATTCAGCGTGGCGGCATCTGCCTGAACACCTGCAGGAATTTGCAGATATGCCATATCCACATCCTGCCACGGCAAACGTGTGGAAGCTGTATCCTGCGATACCTCCATCGAATGATCCACAGCATGCCCCGTACACCCTGCCAACAGCACTGTGCCCAGCAGCAAAAACACCCAACGTTTCAACTCATTCATCTCACTTTATCGTCGAAAAAACTATTTTATTCACGGTGGCCTTCACCTGATGGCCTACGCACTCCAATTCACATCAAACACCGCCACCCAGTGCCTGATACAACATCACCTGGTTTTGCAGACGGGACAACTGATTGGCCGCCAGAGAAATCTCTGCACTGCGGCGGCTCTCCTGCGCATCCAGCCAGTCTTTCAGCGGAACCTCGCCGGCACGGTAGCGTTCTTCATAAATGGATTCTGTTTTGCGTGCATCTGTCAGCGACTGCTGCAACAACGCATACTGTATGTTCAGTTGCGCGCGGGCAGACAAGGCATTCTCCACATCCACCAGCGCCTGGTACAGCGTCTGGCGGAAGTTGACAACCGCCTCTTCATAGCGCGCCTTTGCCAGTTCGTTGTTAAAACGCATCTCGTTGAACTGTAAAAATGGCAATAAAAGTCCGGCACCCAGCGTTGCCACCGGGTTATTCAGCAAATTGCCCAGTGAACTGCTGGAGGTCCCCAGTGCGCCGGTCAGCGTCAACTGTGGATAGTAGCTGGCCCTGGTCGCATCTACATTTGCCAGGCTTTCCCGCAAACGCATTTCCGCTGCACGCAGGTCAGGACGCCTGGCCAGAACATCGGCCGGCACCCCCTCTTGAACCGGTGGCAGTTCCTCATACCCCAGGAACGCAGGCTCATCGGGCAATATGGCTTTTAACCCCTCTTCGGTTGGCGGCATGTCAAAAATAATGGCCAATGCGTTACGCGTTTCCACCCGCTGCTGCACCAGTTGAGACAGGTTGGACTGCTGTGTCAATAAACTTTGTCTGGCCTGTGTCGGCTCCAAAATAGAAACGGCCCCTGCCGCATGCTGAGCCAGCACCAGCTCAAGCGTTTTCTGCGTATAGGCAATACTTTGCTGCGTACTGGCAATGCGCTGGTTCAGATAAATCAATTGCCAGTACAGGTCAGCCACCGTTCCGGCCAATGACAAGGCTGTGGCCTCCCGGTCTGCTTCGGTTGCCATAGCCTCCCAGTCAGCGGCATTTTTCAGGCTTGACAAGCGTCCCCATAAATCGGCTTCATAGCTGACCGACAGGCTGGTACCGCTGCCTTTGGACCACGCCTCTGAAATATCGATGCTGCGCTCACCACTGGCATTCAGGCGCCCGGTAACCGTAGGCAGCAAATCACTGCCGGCCAGTTTGGCCTGCAACTGCGCCTGCCGCACTTTCAGTGCCGCCGCAGCCAGATCGTTGTTACGCTCAAACGCCAGTTCAACCAGAGCATTCAACTGCTCATCGTTAAACAACTGCCACCAGCGGTCATTGCTTTGCAGCATAGATGGTGCCTGCACCCTGTACTGCCACTGTTCAGGCGTTTGGACTGCCGGCGTTTCATAAGGGGTGTGCATCAAAGAGCACCCGGTCATGCTGGCGGCAACAGCCAGCGAAACCAGCTTGACGGCCCAGCCTGCAAACCCGCGTTGGTTATTATTTTTAGCGTACATGCTGTTTACCCCCTTAATCGCTGGACAGTGCATCAACCGGGTTCAACCGAGCTGCACTGCGTGCTGGCAGATAACCGAAAATGATGCCAATCATGGTAGAGCAGACAAACGCAACCACCATGGATGTTGCAGAAAATGCAGTGGAAAACCCTGTCTGCGCAAAACTGAACAGCCAGCCAAACAGCAATGCCAGCGAAATCCCCAAAGCCCCGCCCAGAATACAGACCAGCACCGCCTCAATCAGAAACTGCTGCTGAATATCGGACTGCCGGGCACCTACAGCCATGCGCACGCCAATTTCACGTGTGCGCTCGGTCACGCTCACCAGCATGATGTTCATCACGCCAATGCCGCCCACCACCAGCGAGATCACGGCAATGGCCGAAATCAGCAACGTCATGGTCTGGGTGGTGCTTTCCACCGTCTGCCGGATACTGTCCGTGTTGATGATGAAAAAATCCTCCCGGCCATGGCGCAACGTCAGCAGATGGGTAATGCCCTGCTCAGCGGCTGCCATCGGTGCGCCATCATCCACACGCACGGTGATGTTCCGCAGATAAGACTGGCCCAAAATACGCTTCATCACAGTGGTATAGGGTACAAAAACATTCAACGCATCGCTGTTGGTGAACGCACTGTCTTTTTTCTCCGTCACACCAATCACCCGCGCCGGGATCGACCCCAGCAGAATGACCTTCCCGATCGGGTCTTCTCCAGCCACAAACAGCTTGTCGCGGGTGTTCTGATCAATCACCACTACCTGGGCCAGCTCCTGCTCGGCCGCCTTGTCAAACGCAATGCCATCTTGAATGGCAATATCCTTGACCCTGAAATACTGGCTGCCCACGCCCTGTATCGTGGCCGAAGCCTCCACATTGCGGTAGCGCAAGGTACTGGATGAAGTGACATTCGGTGTCACACTGTCCACATAGCCCTGAGTTGACAAGGCCTCGGCATCCGCAGGAATCAGCGTTCGGATTCGCCCGGAGCGCGTATCCCCGAACCCCTGCCCCGAATAAATCTCAATGGTATTGGTGCCAATCGCACTGATGTTGCTCAGAATATCACGGCGGGATCCCTCCCCCAGCGCCACAACCGACACCACAGAGGCAATCCCGATGATGATCCCGAGCATGGTCAGAAATGTGCGCAATTTGTGAGAGCGCATCGCCAGTGCGGCCATGCGAAACGCTTCACTCAAGCGGTCCCACAGCGCCAGCAAAGGCCTTTTGTTGTCTTTCAGGACATGATCGGCACTGCTTGCAGGGCTGATCGTTTCATCACCATTTTTGCGATCCGCCACAATCTCGCCATCGCTGATTTCAATGATCCGCTGCGCATATTCGGCGTTGTGCATGTCATGCGTCACAATGATGATGGTATGCCCGGCTTCATGCAGCTCGGTCAGAATCTTCATCACTTCCTTGCCGCTGTGGCTGTCCAGCGCACCGGTAGGCTCATCGGCCAGAATAATGCTGCCGCCATTCATCAATGCGCGGGCAATGGATACCCGCTGCTGCTGACCGCCTGAGAGTTGTCCGGGTTTATGGTCCACCCGGTCTTCCAGCCCCAGCCTTTTGAGCAGTTCCAATGACCGCTCATGGCGTTCCTGTGTCGAACGGCCGGCATAAATGGCTGGCACCTCCACATTGCCCTGTGCCGTCAGGTCTGAGAGCAGATGATAACGTTGGAAAATGAATCCAAACCGCTCCCGGCGCAAGGCTGCCAGTTCATCAGGGCCCAGGTCCTTGACCTCTTTCCCCCCTAAGCGGTAACTGCCCGAAGTGGCCTGGTCCAGACAACCGATGATATTCATCAGCGTTGACTTGCCCGAACCGGAAGCCCCCACAATGGCCACCATTTCACCGGCCTGAATGCTCAGATCCACATCTTTCAGTACGGCAACGGTCTGCTCGCCAGACTGGAATTCTCGGCGCAGTTTTTGGATTTCAATCAACGGGGTTGTCATTTGCCCCCCCTTAGAACCGCATCGGACGGCGCATGTTGCCGGAGTTACCGGTGTTCATTGAACTGTCGCCAATCACCAGCTTGTCGCCTTCCTGCACGCCTTCGAGTATCTGTGCCGTCACACGGTTGTTGATGCCGACCCGGACCGGGCGGTTCTCTATCTGGTTGTTCGCTCCCAGCACTCGCACATAATAACTGCCGCGATCCTTGTCATTCTGCAAGGCAGAAGATGGCACAATCAATGCAGACTGGGCTTCATCGCGCACAATATTCACTTCTGCCGTCATGTCAATGCGGAATTTGCCATCCGGGTTGGCAATATCAAACAGCCCGTTATAGTAAATCGCCGTGCTGCTCGAAGAACTGCTGGAAGAACTGCTGCTCGATGTTTCAGAGGTAATGGATTCCGGCGCTGGTTCAATCTGCCTGAGCGTCGCTTCAAACTGCGTATCAGGCTCACCTAATATGGTGAAATAAACCCGCTGACCCGGCAGCACCCGGGTTACATCCGCTTCAGAGATTTCAGCCTTTACCGTCATGGTATCCAGATTGGCCACCTTGATGATGGTTGGTGTGGTCTGGTTGGCATTCACCGTCTGCCCTTCTTTGGTCACAATCGCCACCACGGTACCAGCCATCGGGCTGGTAATGCGCGTATAACCCAGATTCACTTTGGCGGTATCCACGTCAATTTTGGCCTGCACAATCTGTGCCTGCAATGACTTGATATTGGCCTGAATGGTTTTATAGTTTGCCTGCGCCTGCTCGTAGTCGGCCTGCGCACTGGCATCTGACTGGCGCAGACGCTGCTGGCGTTCAAAAGCCAGTTTGGCCTGTGCCAAGTTGGCCTGCTCAGCCTCCAGCTTGGCCTGTGATACCGCCAAAGCAGCTTCGGCATTTTTTAACGCATTCTGTTGTGTCAGCGAGTCAATTTCGGCCACCAGTTGATCCATTTCAACCCGGTCACCCAACTCAACATGCAACACCTTGACCTGCCCTGAAGCCTGCGCACCCACACTGACCTGCTGAATGGCCTCAAACGTTCCTGTGGCCAGTACCGTATCTTCAATATGGCCGAGCGTCACCGGTACAGTGATCAATTGGGGGCCATCCTGCTTGCCAAAGAAAAAAACCTTGATCAGCAGCGCCGCCACAATCACAGCACCAGCCAGAAACACCCAGCGAAAATTTGATTTTTTAGACCTTGCCATAGTTTTCCTGTCTAAATAAACCCTTCGGATCAACCATCGGGCCATTTTGATTATTCTTGTCTGATACCAAGTCTGTCATGCCTCTGTTGCCGGTTTACGTCGCAATTGTTAAGCAATTGTGAAGTTCTCAAATAATCAGCACATGCAAAACCTGAACATCCCTTTCAGGATGAGCTATTCTATGCCCCGCCTTGAGCACGGGCACAATAGACTTTCAATTTACCCGAAAAAATCTCCCCGGCAGGCCACTGCGCAGCGTCCAGCAACTGAACGGACGGCAACCCTGCCTGGGAAACCAGTTCACGGTATTGTGCATCCGTGTAGCCCTTCATGGAGCTCTGATACGCACACACACCGGCATGATCAGCTTCAATGATCCAGAAGCATGTTGTCGCAGTGGCCGTTTCAGAATTCCAGAAATGCTCCTGCAGGCAGATATGCGGTGTGCTCAGGAACAATCCCGTTTCATAGGACTGCCACGAAGGTGGTTGCTGCCCCTGGCGTTGAACCTCTTCCAGTGTGTGCGTCTCCAACAGCAAAATACCGCCGGGCTTCAATAGTTTGGCAGCGTTATGAAGAATGTGTTCCGCATCTGTTTGCGGAAAAACATTCAACTCGCCAAAAGTCATCATGATCAGGTCAAACTGTCCTGACACCTCTATGTTACGGACATCTGACAGCAGATACTCAATGGCAAGCTGTGCCTGCTGCGCCTGCTGTTTGGCATAGGCGATAGAGGCTGGCGAAAAATCCACCCCAACGCACTGATGCCCCAGTTGCGCCAGCCGATAGGTATAAAACCCGGGGCCACAGCCCAGGTCAAGTATGCGGGCAAACGCGGGCAACTGGCTGGCAAGCCACTGCACCTGCCGGTCAATCACATCAAAACGGCGGCTGGCCCAGTCATGCTCCTGAGACAGATGGTTTTCCAGCATGCGCTGGCTGAATGCAGGATCATCCCATGGAATTTTCCCGCCATGGTTCCAGGGTTGAGGTGGAATCTGACGCGAAATCATGTCGTATAGCTTCATCGTGTTTATTTTCTTTAATATATATAAAAATGCGACACAGACTGTATCAGCCTGCGCGCAAAGTCAACCGCTGGCAATAGCCAGACAGTCGCTAATCTGTCGTATGTATGGAGCTACCCGATATTCACATGCACCATTCCTCAAAGCCTTTGTGCAGAAAACGTATCACAGGCCTGCACGTTGCCATCTTCCCAGCCGCGCCGGAACCAGCGTACCCGCTGCGCACTGGTTCCGTGTGTAAAGCTGTCCGGAACCACGCGGCCCTGAGAACGCGACTGCAGCGTATCATCACCAATCTGGCTGGCAGCATTCAGCGCCGCATCAATATCACCGTCTTCAATCATCGGCGTCTGCTCATTGGCGGTATGCGCCCAGACACCGGCAAAGCAGTCTGCCTGCAACTCCACCCGCACGCTCAAAGCGTTGTATTGGGTTTCACTCAAGCGCCGGCGCTGCGCATCCACCTGATCCGTAATGCCCAGCAGTTTTTGCACATGGTGTCCGACTTCATGCGCAATCACATAAGCCTGTGCAAACTCGCCTGGTGCTCCCAACTGGTTTTGCAGCGTATCATAAAAACTCAGGTCAATATACACCTTCTGGTCAGCCGGGCAGTAAAACGGCCCCATTGCGGCCTGCCCCATCCCGCACGCTGTCGGGTAAGCACCCCGGAACAGCACCAGCTTTGGCGGCACATACTGCTGCCCTGCCTGTTTGAAGATCGGGGTCCACACATCCTCAGTGGAGGCCAACACCGTCGCCACAAACCTGCTCTGTTCGTCATCAGCAGGCGGCGCCTGTGCCGGCCCCTCCTGTACTGTCGCAGGCAAACCACTGTCGCCACCGCTTAACAGCCCCAATACAGTCAGCGGATTAATGCCAAATATCCAACCGATTCCCAACGCCAGTACCACAGTGCCCAGACTGATACCGCCAACCCGTGCACCCCGGCTGCTGCGTCTGTCTTCTACATTATCGCTTTCACGCTGCCCTTGCCATCGCATGTTGTTACCTTTAGTGCTACTAAAATTAGTGTAATTATGCTATCGTGATGGCATTGAGGTTATTCATCTGCTTTTTGGCCGATCAATGCATCATGAAACCATTGCTTCGCTGTATTTCTGTCCTTGCGCTATCCACCTGTTTTGCATTGCTGGCAGGGTGTACAACAACGTCTGTTTTCAAAGCCCGGGTGACCACGTTTCAGGACTGGCCGGAAAACGCCGATCAGACCGCCATGACCTACACCTTTTACCACCTGCCAGGACAGGATATTTCGCTGGAGCAGGAAACCTATGAAAACCTAGTCCGGCATCCCCTGGACAATGCAGGCTTTATTGAAACAGCGCCCGACAGCCAGCCGCGTTACCTTGTTTACCTTTTTGTATGGTCTGGTGAAAAAGAACGCCAGGTCTCTGTTCCCGTCTACGACAATGCCCCGCCCCCTGTGCTGGTACCCGGTTATCGCAACCCCTATTCTGGCATATGGTACGGATCGCACTGGGTCTACCCTTACGGCATGGGCCCCCGCTACATGGGAGAGCGGCTGGTGACCCAGAACTACCTGCACGCACGCCTGACGCTGATCATCCGCGATACCCATGAACCCAGCGAACAGGGCATGCCGCACTCAGTGTATGAAACCACGGCCATCACCAAAAGCGCATCCAGAACACTGCTGCAGCTTATTCCTTTGATGGCTCAGGCCGCATTGAGCGACTTCCCTGCGGCCAACGGCAGCGAGCGGATCGTGCAGATTGAACTGGAAAAAGGCCGCTGACACCTTATACGCTGATACGGGCGTATCTGCAAAAATCCGTCTTCAGGCCCTGGGCAGCGTCACGCCACTTTGCCCCTGGTATTTTCCACCACGGTCTTTATAACTGGTCTGGCAGACTTCATCGCTTTCAAAAAACAGCACCTGTGCACAGCCTTCGCCTGCATAAATCTTCGCAGGCAGTGGCGTGGTGTTAGAAAACTCCAGCGTCACATACCCTTCCCACTCAGGTTCAAACGGTGTCACGTTCACAATGATGCCGCAGCGCGCATAAGTGCTTTTGCCCAGGCAGATCGTCAGCACATTGCGTGGAATACGGAAATACTCCAGCGTACGCGCCAGTGCAAAGCTGTTGGGCGGAATCACGCAGACATCGGCGTTGATATCGACAAAACTTTTTTCATCAAAGTTTTTGGGGTCCACCACGGTGCTGTAAATATTGGTAAACACCTTAAATTCAGGCGCGCAGCGGATATCGTAACCATAACTGCTGGTACCGTAACTGATGATTTTCTGCCCGTCTTCCGAACGGCGTACCTGCCCTGGCTCAAACGGCTCAATCATGCCATGTTCTTCGGCCATGCGGCAAATCCATTTATCGCTTTTGATACTCATGATCTTGTTTTATCCAACCGCTGTTGATATCTTAAAAAAATTGCCATTTTGACATGTGCAGGCCCGTTTGACCATGCTTTTGGCACATATCCCGCAAACTGCCCGTCGGTTTTTAGCGGGACACATTCACCATTCCCGCCAGTTGGGCTGCTAGTTAGGCTGATAGGCCAGCCGCACATAAATCGGCGCATAAGCCTGCGCCTGAGTAACCTCAACCAGCATCTCGCGCGCGAGTTCCAGCAGCGCAATGAACGTTACCACAACCACCCCGACACCACGCGCAGTATCAAACAGCTCTTCAAATGCCACAAAGCGCCGCCCCTGCAAGGTTCTGAGCACCATACTCATATGCTCACGCACAGACAGCTCTTCGCGCGTAATCGTATGCTTTTGAACCAGCTTGGCCCGTTTAAGCACATCGGCCCAGGCCTGGCGCAATTCATCCACACTCACGTCAGGAAAGCGCACTTCCATGCTCTGCTCAACATAGACATGCGCTTTGAGAAAATCACGCCCAAGCTGCGGCAGTTCATCCAGCCGGGCAGCGGCCAGCTTGATCCGCTCATACTCGAGCAAACGACGCACCAACTCCGCCCGGGGGTCTTCAGCCTCCTGCCCGTCATCGCTTTGTTTGACCGGCAGCAGCATACGCGACTTGATCTCGATGAGCATTGCCGCCATCAGCAGGTATTCGGCAGCGAGTTCCAGATTGGTGTTGCGGATCTGTTCGACATACAGCAGATACTGATTCGTCACATCCGCCATCGGGATATCCAGAATATTGAAATTCTGTTTGCGAATCAGATACAGCAGCAAATCCAGCGGGCCTTCAAAAGCCTCCAGAAAAACTTCCAGCGCTTCAGGTGGAATATACAGATCCTGCGGCAGCTTGAACAGCGGTTCGCCATACAGCCGCGCAACCGCCACAGTGTCTATCACTTCGGGGTGTGACGTAGCCAGCATGGCTTCGTCATTTCGCAAGGCCTCATTTTCCAGTTCGGACATGCAGATTCACTGTGGTTTGAATAATAAAGACAGCAGAAAACAAACTCCGCCGCCCCGCAAGCGGCAGCGATGCCGTTTTCACGCTAAGGGAAGAAATTTACTCGCCCTTGACCTGATAGACGTAAGCCGTCTGAGGGACATTGGCCTTGTCAAACTCGGCTTCTTCCTGATGGTCAATCGGATGATCCCACAAACGCAGACGACCTTCCTGCTGGCGCTGTTCCAGCGTCGGATCCTTTTTTCTGAGTTCGGCAATAAACTCTGTGATATCTGAGGTAATGGGTTTTTGATGAAGGTCGAATTCCATCTTGTGCTTCTCCGTAATTGTGCAAGCTGTTCGTGCAAGCTGTTCGCCTGCCATTTATTTTAACGTGTATTTTATGCCATCTGGGCATAACAGGCAGCTTACCCGCATTGACCCTGACGAACACACCTTTATCAAACCAGATTGTTACATGTAATCAATTGGTGTATTGTACGGCTTTCCCCTGGCGGCATAACCCGAAAAGGCGCATGCCAGTATGACCTGCAAGCTGCACGGCCAGCACTGTAGGCGCAGAAATCGCCGCCAGCACCGGAACATTGCGATACGCGCATTTGCGGATCAGCTCGTAACTGGCCCGGCTGGTCATCACCACAAAACCTTCAGCCGTCTCTTTTTCAGGCAACATGGCCCGCCAGCCCAGCAACTTATCCAGTGCATTGTGCCGGCCTACATCCTCCATCACCTGAACCAGCTCTCCATCGGGCAACACCCAGCCAGCCGCATGCATGGAGCCCGTCTGCCGGTTCAGCACCTGACGAGCAGGCAGTTGTTCAAACGCGTGCGCCAGCGGTGTCACATTTAATGCATCGCTCCATGATGGCCTGGCAACCCGGGGTGCATCCAGTTCAAAAGAAGCCAGGCTTTCCACACCACACACGCCACACCCGGTACGGCCGGACAGAAAACGGCGACGCTCCTTTAAGGTTGCAAAACGGCGCGAAGCAATTTCCAGCCGCACTTCAAAGGCCGCAGTCAGGCCGTTGGTTGCAGTCTGCGCATCCATGGCAACCACTTCAATGCCATAACACTCATCGGCTGCGCCCAAAATCCCCTCGCTGAGCGAAAAACCAAGCGCCAATGCCGGCAGGTCCTGCGGCGTAGCCATCATCACCGCATGGGAAATGCCATTAAACACCAGAGCCACCGGCACCTCGTTGCTCAGCATATCGCCTTCGTGCACCAGTTGCCCGGCAACCAGGCGCTGCGTGGACAGTTCCACAACAGGTTGCAACATGTCTGATGCAGCAGCATCTTCTGGCAATGTGTGCGAATTCAAAAATCTGGCGCGAGATGCGTCCATCAATATGCTTTCCCTTAATGAGTCAGAGCTTGTGCCCATAAAAAAACAGAGTGGCACCAGCTAAATCAAGCTCTGGCAACCAAGGCAATCACAGATTTACATTGTAAATCCGGAAGGCAGATTCATCGCCTACAACACGATACCCTGATGAATCTCATGTGTGCTTCGTATAGGCATCATACACGCGGCTTCACCAGCGAAGCCGCCAGCACCGCCTTTTCGCGCGCTTCGGTCACATTGTCAGCATACGCCAGCGCCACGCCCATACGGCGTTTGGTAAAACTTTCCGGTTTGCCGAATAAGCGCAATTCGGTCTGAGGCACAGCCAGCGCTTTTTCAACGCCGTCAAACTGAATCCCTTTAGCATCTACCCCGCCATAAATCACGGCACTGGCACCTGTATTGCGCAATTCCGTGTTAACCGGCAACCCCAAAATCGCGCGTGCATGCAGTTCAAACTCGCTCTGCCACTGGGTAATCATGGTGACCATGCCGGTATCATGCGGCCGTGGACTCACCTCGCTGAACCAGACCTGATCACCCTTGACAAACAACTCCACACCATAAATACCCAGCCCATCAGGCTGCCCGTCCAGCCCCTGCCCCAGATTATCGGTAATGGCATGGGCAATTTCCTGCGCTTTGCGCAAAGCCGCAGGCGACATCGGATGCGGCTGCCAGCTTTCCACGTAATCGCCGTTTTTCTGTAAATGCCCGATGGGTGCACAGAAAGATGTCTGCACCTGGCCCTGCACATCGCGCCAGCGTACCGTCAGCAGCGTGATTTCATAGTCAAAATCGACAAATCCTTCCACAATGATGCAGCCGTTCTGCACCCGCCCGCCTTCCATCGCGTATTGCCAGGCACGCTCAATATCGGCTGCGCTGTCAATCCGGCTCTGCCCTTTGCCGGAACTGCTCATCACCGGCTTGACAATGCACGGATACCCCACGCCATGGGACTCAATCGCTGTTTTAAGCTCATCCAAGGAATCGCAAAACCGATAAGGGCTCGTTGGCAGGCCCAGCGTTTCAGCCGCCAGACGGCGAATGCCCTCCCGGTCCATCGTCAGGCGTGCCGCACGGGCAGTGGGCACCACACGTACAGCCCCCTTGGCCTCCAGATCCTGCAACACGGTGGTGGCAATCGCCTCAATTTCAGGTACCACCAGATGCGGCTTTTCCTGTTCGATCAGGCAGCGTAGCTGCTCGGCATCATTCATCGCAATGGTGCGGCTGTGATGTGCCACCTGCTGCCCCGGCGCATGGTCGTACCGGTCCACCGCAATCGTTTCCACCCCCAGGCGTTGCAGTGCAATAAGCACTTCTTTTCCCAGCTCACCCGAGCCTAACAACATCACACGCGTCGCACCAGGCGATAAAGGGGTACCCAAGGTTGTCATAATTCCATCTTTATGCAAAAAATCAAGTGTTCCATTTTACCGCGTTCAATCTCATCAGGTTTGCCAGAAGCACATTGCATTTGCTCTGCCTGCCGTTCTTACCTGCCGGGTGAATGCCACACCCATATGAGATGAATAATCAGCTATGATCTTGAAACAGCTTAAAGAGAAATGACAAATGAATAAGATCAAACTGATATCTTTGCTCCTAGAAAAAAAGATATGTAAAGAAGAGGATATTCAAGGATGCTCTATCGCAGAGATAGAACACTTGGAAAAATCAGCAGGACTTCAATTGCCTGGGCAATATAAGGAGTTTTTACTTGCTGTTGGGAAAGGCGCTGGCAGCTTTTTCCAAGGGTCAGACATTTTTTTCCCACTGATGAATGGCCTCAATAAAGAAGCCATCGAACTGCTGGAAGAGAACGATGAAGAATTTGACCTGCCGGAAAATGCGTTTGTATTTTTAATGCATCAAGGGTATGAGTTTGATTATTTCGACACTTCTAATGGTAATGATCCGCCCGTTTATCAATATGTAGAAGGCAATGGACCTCCCGTTTTGACATGGGGATCGTTCAGCAAATTTCTCAATGATTCAATAATGCAGCATGCCAAGGCGTGTTCATGCTAACGGGTACGCAGGCATTCAACAATCAGGCGTTGTTGTGCGTCAGTCATCATCACGCCAGTATGAATATCATGATCAGCAAAGCGTGTGAACAGACCCTCACGTAAAAACCAAAAGCCAGCCCGGCATAAGCCGGGCTGGCTTTACTTCTGCATAAAAATACCGCTTTTAACCAATCGTCATCAGGCTGGCGTTCCCTCCTGCAGCGGCAGTATTCACGCTGGTGCTGACTTCTTCCAGCAGGCGCTCCAGCGCATACGCTTCACCGGCAGCCAGTGCTTCTGTCGTCAACCCCTGCACGGTCAGGATCGGGCCGGTACGTTCTGCAATGCGCTGATTCAGTACCATCAGCGCATCAGCTTCACCTTCAAACAAAACAGAATCAATCTCGGCAGTGCCTATATCAGACGCCTGAATAAACCGGACCTGTGACTTTTGTTCAGGATGCTCAGCATGCAGCCAGGCACGTACGCGTTCATTATCAACAAACACGGCCTGGCAGCCGGTTTTATGCACTGCGTCCCACTGGGCCTTGGCACCTGTTTCGGTCTGCGCCACACACAGTACTTTACCGCGTGGCTTCAGTTTGTAGGTATTGCTCTCACCGGTGGGGCCCGGCAGCGTCATTACCACCGGCCACTGCGGCTGCGGTTGTGCCCATTGGGGCAGATCTTTGGAAAAAGGCTTCACCAGACGGTGCAGGTACAACGGCCCGCCAGCTTTAGGCCCGGTACCGGACAATCCTTCTCCACCGAAAGGCTGCACACCGACAATCGCTCCAATCACATTGCGATTCACATAGATGTTGCCCACATGGACACAAGAAGTCACATGCTGAATGGTTTCATCAATGCGGGTATGCACGCCAAACGTCAGGCCATAACCTGTCGCGTTGATCTGCTGCAGCACATCATCGAGGTGATCACGCTCATAGCGCATGACATGCAGTACCGGACCAAACACCTCGCGCTTGAGCGCACCAAGGTGATCAATTTCAATCAGTGTCGGCGGTACAAAAGTGCCGTGTTCGCATTGCGGATCGGCTTCCGTCTGGTACACCTTGTAGCCGGCTTCGCGCATGGCCTCAATATGGTCCAGAATGACTTTCTGCGCCCCTTTGTCGATGACCGGGCCGACATCGGTTGAAAGGCGGTCCGGGTTGTTGACCTTCAATTCCTGCATCGCCCCTTTGAGCAGCTTCAGAATACGGTCGGCCACATCGTCCTGAATGCACAGAATACGCAATGCCGAACAACGCTGGCCGGCAGAGTCAAAAGCGGAACCCAGCACGTCATAAACCACCTGCTCAGCCAAAGCGGATGAATCAACAATCATCGCATTCTGGCCGCCGGTTTCCGCAATCAGCGGGATGGTGCGCCCCTGGTCATCCAGCCGCTGTGCCAGTGTCTGGTTCATTCCCTGCGCCACTTCGGTAGAGCCGGTAAACATAATGGCACGGATTTCCGGGCTTGCCACCAATAGCGCACCAATCACAGAACCACGCCCCGGCACCAGTTGCACCACTTCGCTGGGCACACCGGCTTCACGCAGAATTCTGATCACCTGTGCGGCAATCAGTGTGGTCTGATCGGCCGGTTTGGCAATCACCGGATTGCCCGCAGCCAGTGCCGCAGCGACCTGCCCGGTGAAAATCGCCATCGGGAAGTTCCACGGGCTGATACACAGCACCGGCCCCAGCGGCTGCGCTTTATCGGTATTGAGTTCAAGCTCGGCCTGCTCCGCGTAGTAGCGCAGAAAATCAATCGCCTCGCGCACCTCAGCAATGGCATTGGGCAGGCTCTTGCCGGCTTCGCGCACAATCAGCCCCATCAGCGTCTGCATCTGCTCTTCCATCAGGTTGGCCGCACGGCGCAGACAACGGCTACGCTCAATCACCGGCGTGGATTGCCAGATCGGCGTTGCACTGATGGCATGCTGCAAGGCCTGTTTGACCTCTTCTTCAGTGGCCTTGATTGCCTGCCCCACCCGGTCCCGGTGATCCGCCGGGTTCAGCACATCCACCACCCTCGAGCTATCCCATACAAAACCATCGCCACCCAGCATTGGATGCGACTGCCACTGCTGCGCAGCACTGCCCAGCAATGCGGCAGACAGTGAACTCAGGCGGGTTTCGTTACTCAGATCCAGCCCCATGGAATTGACGCGCGCCCCGCTGTCTGCCGGCCCATAAAGCTCACGTGGCAACGGTATTTTGGCGTGCGGCGCCCCCAGTGGGCTGATCTGCTCTGCGACATGAACCGGATCCACAATCAAGTCTTCCACCGGCACGGAACGGTCACCAATCAGGTTCACAAATGATGAATTGGAGCCGTTTTCCAGCAGTCTGCGCACCAGGTAAGGCAGCAGTGTTTCATAACTGCCCACCGGCGCATACAGGCGGCACGGACGGTTCAGCTTGTCCTGCTCCACCGGGCCCACAACCTGCGCATACAGTGATTCACCCATACCGTACAGGCCCTGGAACTCATACTGGCCTTTATAGTAATTGGAACCTGCCAGGTGGTAGATAGACGCCAGTGTGCGCGCATTGTGCGTGGCAAACTGCGGGTACACATGTTGCGGCACTTCCAGCAGCTTGCGTGCGCACGCCAGGTAACAGATATCGGTGTACACCTTGCGCGTATAGACCGGATACCCCTCCAGCCCATCCACCTGGGCGCGTTTAATCTCGCTGTCCCAATAAGCGCCTTTCACCAGGCGAATCATCAGCCGGTGGTGTGTGCGTTTGGCCAGGTCAATCAGATAATCCAGCACATACGGCGCACGCTTCTGGTAGGCCTGCACCACAAAACCAATGCCGTTCCAGCCTGCAAGCTCCGGCGCATTGCACAGCATTTCCAACAGGTCCAGCGAAAGATCCAGCCGGTCTGCCTCTTCAGCATCAATGTTGATACCGATATCGTAACTGCGTGCCAGCAGGGTCAGGTCTTTGACCCGTTGGTAAAGCTCGGTCACCACACGTTCCCGCTGGCCACGGGTATAACGGGGATGCAGCGCAGACAGCTTGATTGAAATGCCGGAACCTTCGTAAATACCTTTACCGGCATTGGCCCGCCCGATGGCATGGATCGACTGCACATACAACGCATGGTAATGCGCGGCATCTTCCGCCGTTGTGGCCGCCTCGCCCAGCATATCGTAAGAATAGGTGAAGCCTTTGGCCTCCATTTTGCGGTTGTTCACAATCGCTTCGGCAATGGTCTGCCCGGTGACAAACTGTTCGCCCATCATGCGCATGGCCATGTTCACGCCCTGGCGAATCAATGGCTCTCCGCCCTTGCTGATGATCTTGGTCAAAGCGCTGGAGAGGCTCTTCTCACTGTTCACCGCCACCAGTTTGCCGGTGAGCATCAGCCCCCAGGTGGCCGCGTTGACAAACACCGACGGAGAACCTTTGGAGTGTGACTTCCAATCCCCCTTGGCAATCTTGTCGCGAATCAAGGCATCACGCGTGGCCTTGTCAGGAATGCGCAGCAGCGCCTCAGCCAGACACATCAGAGCCACCCCTTCCTGGGTGGACAAAGAATACTCCTGAATCAACCCTTCGACAGCACCGGATGACTTTTTATGGCGCAGGGTTTCCGTGAGCTTTTTGGCCAGCGCATGAATCTTTTCTTCCTCAGGCATTTTCGCCTGTTCCAAAAGCGTCATGACACACTCGGACTCATTGCGGCGGTAAGCGGAGGTGATCGCTTCGCGCAATACCGACTGCGACTGCACATCACAGGCAAACTCAAGAAACGGCTGCGGCGTATCCAGATGGTCTTCATGCGCAGCATCTTTGCTGTAACGGCTCAGGCGGTCAATCTCCTCGGGCGACAAACCACTTTCAATCTGCTCCACATAAGCCAGCAACGCACGTTTATGCAGTGCATGGGGAGAACAGTTCATCCGTTGTGCGGCGGTTTTCAAGCGGTCACGCAATGCTTCGTCAACCTTGAGTCCAAGTGTTATATTGCTCATCCTGTTTTCTCAATTTATCATTAGGGGGTTATCAAATACTGTGTTTTCTGCAATAGAAAAACATTGCTGCTTTTCACCACGTCCAACAATCCCATACTGTCTTTTAGCTTTCTCAGTTACAACGCTTTTTTTACCACTCCTTTGTCTTAAAAACTGTTATTGCGCAAACAGCACACCATCACCGGCCTGAAAGCAGGCATACACCGGCATACCCGGCACCATCGGCTCATCCTGTTGAACCTGCTCCGTATTGACAATCTGCACGCAGATATCTTCTCCCTGGTTCAAGCGTACAAACACATCCAGCTGCGAGCCCTGATATACCACCGACTCCACCTTTCCCGGCAAACAGTTTTCATGCTCTGAAGCCTCCCGCTGCAGCACCATCCGCTCCGGCCGCACACCCAGGCTGATTGCATCTTTGACCGGCTGCGTGACCGCAATGCGTGCACCGCCTTGGCACAAAAACTGGTGCGTGCCGTCCATCCTGCCTGCAAAAAAATTCATCTTGCCCAGGAAATCTGCCACAAACAGATTCGCCGGCTGACCATATAAATCTTCCGGCGCTCCTAGCTGCTGTACTTTTCCTTCATGCATGATCGCCACCCGGTCCGCAATTGCCAGAGCCTCTGCCTGATCGTGCGTCACAAAAATAGTGGTCAGCCCCAAACGCTGCTGCAATTCGCGAATTTCCTCGCGAACCTCAAGCCTGAGCTTGGCATCCAGGTTAGACAACGGCTCGTCCAGCAAAAAGACCTTGGGCTCAATCGCCAGAGCACGGGCAATCGCCACCCGCTGTTGCTGCCCCCCGGACAGTTGCCTTGGATAACGGCTTTTCAGGGATACCATGCGCATCATGTCCAAAACACTGTGCACGCGCTTTTCACGCTCGGAAACCGGTACGCCATGCATTTGCAGTCCGAATGCAACGTTTTCCTCCACGGTCATGTGAGGGAACAGTGCATAACGCTGAAACACCATCCCGGTTCCGCGCTTTTGCACCAGTACCTTGGTGACATCAACGCCGCCAATGAATATCTGCCCCTGCGTAGGCTCGGTAAAACCGGCAATCAAACGCAAAACGGTGGTTTTGCCGCAGCCACTCGGGCCCAGCAGCGTCAACAACTCGCCTTCCCGCACATCCAGATATAAATCCGAAATGGTGACGGTATCACCGAACTGCTTCTTAATACCTTGAAGTGATACTTTCGCCATCTTGATACTCCGCCGCCCACTATGATTTTGAAAGGACCATATGTACTTCCGGCGATCTGCCTGTCAAACGGCAGGTCAGCCCATCCTGTTCAGCGCATATGACAGAGGAAACCTCTGCGCCAAAATCATCCGCAGGATTCCTGTAAAATTTCCACAACATGCACACTTTATGTGAAAGTGCCTACTCTCTCAATAAGGGTAAACCCTTTGGGTTAACCTTATGTTTTATAAAAGAAAAAATGGTTAACCTGATTTTTTCAATTGGTTTTTTACCCCTGTGATAACTCCACAAAGAATGCAAACCTCCCATTCCAAACATGGTTAACCGCATACACAAAATCCGCTCAAATAACTCCTGACCTGTTAAACCCACTATTTATGAACAACCCAACCTTGCGCAATTCATTGGAATTTATCAAGCGCGCAGAAAACCTCAAAAATACATTGCGCTGTGCCTTTACATCCCAGGGACGAACTGAAAGTGTGGCTGAACACACCTGGCGTCTGTGTCTGATGACCATGCTGTTTGCAGACGAATTCAAAGATGCCGATCTCCTGAAAATGCTCAAAATGTGCGTGATTCATGATCTGGGAGAAGCCATTCACGGTGATATTCCTGCAACCGCACAAGATACACAGAACAGCAAATCCTTTCAGGAACGCAACGACCTGCAAACATTGATGGACGGGTTGTCTGAACCGCAGCAACAGGAACTGCTGGCGTTGTGGGATGAATATGAACATGCCTCCTCACATGAAGCACGGCTGGTCAAAGGCTTGGATAAGCTCGAAACGCTGATTCAGCACAACCAGGGGCAGTACTCGCCAAGTATTGATTACAACTTCAACCTATCCTACGGACAGAAATACATGGATGCGCACCCTTTGCTGAGTGCCTTGCGCCATCTGGTGAATCAGGAAACCGCCGTCCACGCACAACAGCAAAAACAGCCAGACCTGCCAAACGACACGACTGTTTGACACACGTTTGATACACAGGCAGCATCTGTTACGGCTTGTCGTCCGTATGGTTTCCCTGCACGGCAGCGGCATCGCCTGCTGACACAACGGAATCCGGCTCAGGCCTGCTCCACAGCCAGGTCAGCACACACGCCATGATGACACAGGGAATCAGGGCGATCCAGATGTTGGAGACAAATATAAAAATAATCACACCGCAGATCAGCATGGTGATGGCGGCAGTCCATTTGGCCTTGCGGCTGACTGTGCGGCCATGGTGCCAGTTGTAGAGAATCGGCCCGAACAGGCGGTGCCGGTACAGCCAGCGCAGCAATTCGGGTGAACTGCGTGCAGCCGCCCAGGCAGCCAGCAATACAAATACCGTTGTCGGCATACCAGGCAGAATCACGCCGATACCAGCCAGCACCAGAAACAGCACCGCCAACCCGCGAAACAGCCACCGCACCAGCGGCGGTGTTGCCCGGATTTTGTCCTCCCAGCCTTTTGGTGGCTCCAGAGGAGATGGCTGTTGTTCTTCTGTTGTCATGGCAATCCCATTATGCCTTTTTCAAAAAAAGTTTTCTTCCGTTCTATTCTTCCCTGCATATCGCATGGGGCCGTCGTATATTCACTGCCCGTGACACCAAAGGCCATTAAAATAAGTGCCTGAGATTACGATCATTGCAACAACCCCGTCCATTTATCTGCCATGGCTTGTTTTGTACGTATGCGTGCCCGCTGGGTAAAATTTAGCCTCTGTTTTATCCTGCTTGCAGGACTGTGGTTCATTGTCCATACCGGCTACAGCATTTATGTCGGCACCCGCCAGCCCACCCACCCGGCTGATGCCGCAGTGATTTTAGGCAGCAAAGTCAATGTCGACGGTACCCTGTCCGAGCGCCTGGAACAACGGCTTGCCGCCGGTTACGAGCTGTACCAGCGTGGCCTGGTTGAATACCTTGTAGTGAGCGGCGGACTGGGCAAAGAAGGGCATTACGAGGGCAACAAAATGCGCGACTACCTGCTTGCGCAAGGCGTCCCTGCAGACAAAATCATTGTCGACAACCTCGGCAACAACACGCTGGCAACCGCTCAGAACCTCAAAACACTGCAATCCCAGTACCACTTTTCCAGCGTGATTGTCGTGTCACAGTATTTTCATGTTCTGCGCAGTGCCATGCTGGTCAGGCGCGCAGGCTTTGCCGATGTGCAGGGCTACAGTCCCAACTATGTCGAATGGCGCGATATCTATTCTGTTCCGCGTGAATTCATTGCGTTTTATGCCGACTGGCTTTTACACTGAACACCCACCGGAAACCGGTGGCTGTCAGGTTGCCGTTTTACGGTAAAACAGCGCATACGCCGCGCTCAGCGTTACGCCGGAAATCAGCACCATCGGCCACAGCAGCGGCCAGACCTGTGCAAAAGTAAAGTACTTCAAAAAAATACCTTGAGATGCCTGAATGAAATACGTCAGAGGATTGCACTGGCTGATGGCGTACAAAATCGGCGGCATGTTATCAGTAGGCGCAAAAAAACCGGATAGGGTAATAGATGGCACCATGAAACAGAACACCCCCAGAAACGCCTGCTGCTGCGTGGCACAAAATGACGAAATAAACAGCCCGACTCCGACCAGTGCCAGCGCATAACAAAACATGGCCAGCACCAGCAACAGCCAGTTGCCGGTCATAGGCACCTGGTAAAAAACCACGGCACACAATGCACCGACAAGCCCCTGCCCCATGCCCACCAGAATACCGGGGATGATTTTGCCCATCATGATGTAGCCGGTGGTCAACGGTGTGACCAGTAACTGGTCAAACGTGCCTTCTTCCCGCTCGCGCGCCAGCGACAGTGCCGTCACAATCAACGCCCCCACCGTAGACAGAATCGCCACCAGGCTGGAGAGTACAAACCACTGGTATTCCAGGTTCGGGTTGTAGGCGTAACGCACCGCCAGTGTAGCCAGCGGTTTTTGCGGCGAAACCTCCTGCGCATAACTCTGCACAATATCCTGCGCATAGCTGAAAGCAATCTGCGCGCTGTTGGATCGTCTGCCGTCAATCAGCGCCTGTATCTGCGCTGGCTGACCGGTTGCAATCTTGCGCGAAAAATCCTGCGGAAACCTGATCACCAGTGCCACCTGCTGGGTGTCAATAGCCTGTTGCAGCGTGGTTTCGTCATAAATCATCAGCACTTTGGGAAAAGCGCTGGCCGCACTCAGCCGCTGAATCAGCTCCACCGATGCGGCGCCACGGTCTTCGTTATAAATGCCCAGTGTGCTGTTTTTCACTTCCAGCGTCATTGCAAACGGAAATACCAGCAACTGCATCAGCACCGGCATGATCAGTAACTGGCGGCTTTGCGGGCTGCGCCACAGTTGCTGCAGTTCTTTAATGACCAAAATCCAGATACGTGCCCACATGATTTGTCACCTGTCCAGCCGTCGCCGCATTTTGAGCGCCGTCAGCCCAAGCCAGAAAATGGCAGAGAACACCAAAAACAAGGTATTGAGCCCAATGACGGCCCAGATTTCACCGGCCTGAAATACTGTTTGCAGGATGGAAACAAAATACCGCGCCGGAATGATGTAGGTGATCCATTGCACCACCTGCGGCATGCTGGCAATTTCAAACATAAAGCCCGAAAGCATCACCGCCGGCAAAAAAGCCGCATTCAGCGCCGCCTGAGCCGCGTTGAACTGCTCACGAGTAATGGCCGATATCAGCAACCCCATGCCGAGCGCGCTGCCCAGAAAAAGGCTGCCCGTCACGCACAATACCAGTAAAGAGCCCTGTAGCGGCACATTCATCAGGCCTGTGGCCATGGCAATACAGATCAGCATCGCCAGCATTCCCAGCAGGTAATAGGGAATCACTTTGGAGAGCAGCAGTTCCAGCTTGGTCACCGGCGTGGCCAGCAGCGCCTCCATCGTGCCACGCTCCCATTCACGGGCAATCACCATCGATGTCAGCAGTGTGCCAATGATGGTCATGATGACCGATATGGCTCCCGGAATCAGGAAATTGTGGCTATCCGTGGTCGGGTTAAACCAGTAACGCACCACCGGATCAATGCTGACGGCCAGTTTTTCTCCGGCATCCTGTAACGTCGCCTGCTGCCAGGTCAGCCAGGCCCCCTGCGCATAACTGACAACAAAGTTCGCCGTATTGGGCTGCGAACCATCGGCCAGTACCTGAATCACCGCCTGCCCCGGTCCTTGCGCCAATCCTTGCTCCACTTTTTCAGAGAAATCGGCAGGCACCACCAGCATCCCGTAAACCTTGCCCTCGTCCATCATCGCCTGCATCTGCACGCGCGAGTATCCTACGGTAGCTTCCATATAAGGCGATGCCGCCACCGCAGCCACAAACCGCTGTGCATGCATGCCGTTATCTTCAACCACCACACCCACGCGCAGCCGGTTGGAATCCAGACTGATGCCAAAACCAAAAATCACTATCAGCATAATCGGCAGAACCACCGCAATGGCAATGCTGCTGGGGTCGCGCACAATCTGCAGCATCTCTTTCCAGCACAGTGCCCTGAGCCTGCGCCATGAAAAATGATCATGACGATTCTGCGCTGTGGGCGGCGCTTTTTCATCAGCGGAAGAAGGCATACCGTGATCGCTCATGCCGCCTGCTCCTGCTGGTTTGCCGCATTCTGCTGCTCTTTACGTATGATCAGGTCAACAAACGCATCTTCCATCGTCGGGTCAGGCAAATCCGCTGAGGCAATCTGGCGTTTGAGCTCATCGGTCGGGCCAATGGCAATTGCCTGACCCTGGTAAATCAGCGCAATCCGGTCGCAGTATTCGGCTTCATCCATGAAGTGCGTGGTTACCAGCACCGTTACGCCCTTGTCCACCAGCCCGTTGATATGGCCCCAGAACTCACGGCGTGTTACCGGGTCGACACCGGAAGTGGGCTCATCCAGAAAAAGCAGTTGCGGTTCATGCATCAAAGCACACGCCAGCGCCAGCCGCTGTTTAAAACCCAATGGCAGATCACCGGTTTTAGCGTGCAAATAGTTTTTCAGGGCAAAACAACTGACCATTTCCGCCATGCGCTCCTGCCGCTCGGCGCCCCGCAGGCCATAAATGCCCGAGAAAAAAGCCAGGTTCTGCTGCACGCTCAGGTTGCTGTACAAAGAGAATTTCTGCGCCATATAACCCAGCCGCTGTCGTGCCTGCGCCGCGCTTTTGCGCAGGTCCACCCCCATTACCCTGGCCTGCCCTTCGCTGATAGGCAGCAGCCCGCAGAGCATTTTAAAGGTGGTTGATTTGCCCGCCCCATTTGGGCCGATCAACCCAAAAATCTCTCCTTTGCGCACCTTGAACGTGACATGGTCGGTCGCCACAAAACTGCCAAACCGGCGTGTCAGGTTGTTCACTTCAATGACTGCATCGGGGTCGACATTGGCAGGCAGCTCCACCTGCGGCATGTGCTGGGCCAGCACCGAGACTTCATGCGGCCCGCCGCCCAGCATGTCAATGAACGCATCTTCCAGCCGTGGCGTCACTTCCTGTATAACCGCATGCTCACCGGCCTGAATTTCCTGCAGGTCAGGCTGCTGATGCTGTTTTTTCATTACCAGGCGAACACTGGAGCCCTGAATCACACCATCAACCACATCGGGCAGCAGTAACGCACGCTGCAATACATGGCGGCGGTTGCCATCGATTTTCTGCACCTGTATGCAACGGCCCTGCATGGTCGCCACAACGTCTTTGGGCGGCCCGTTGAACATAACCTTGCCGAGGTTCATCAGGCACAGGTCGTCACACAGTTCCGCCTCATCCAGATAGGCGGTAGCCCATACCACTGCCATGCCCTGGCTAGCCAGGTCGCTCACCATTTTCCACAGCTCTCGCCGGGAAATCGGGTCCACCCCAACGCCAGGCTCATCCAGCAGCAGCACCTGTGGCCGGCCCAGCAGGGTGCAGGCCAGCCCGAGCTTTTGCTTCATGCCACCAGAGAGCTTGCCTGCCATGCGGGTGGTAAAGCGTTTGAGGTCGGTCATTGTCAGCAGCCGCTCAAACTGCTCATCCCGCGCGGCACCTGTGACATTGCGCAAATCGGCATACAGGCGCAGGTTCTCAATGACGCTCAGGTCTTCATACAAACCGAACTTCTGCGGCATATAACCAACGCGCCAGTGCAGGTCATTCATCTGCTTAACCGGGTCCACCCCAGCCACCTGCAATTTGCCTTCAGTTGCCACCAGCAACCCGGCCATGATGCGCATCAGCGTACTTTTACCGGCACCATCGGGGCCGGCCAGCCCGGTGATCACACCAGCGCGTATGCGCAGATTGATATCATGCAGCGCATCTTCCAGCTTGAGGTCAAAGCTGTGCCTGAGCCCCTCAATCACAATGGCATCCGACGGCCCCGGCTGATTGACAGGCTGGGCTAGCTGGGCAGAGGGCTGCATGTTTCCTGCCATTTAAGATGATGCATCGGCCGCCAATTTCACCGTTACCGGCATCCCCTGGCGCAAACCTTGATCAGGGTTGCGCACCACCACACGGATGCGGTATACCAGGCCGGTACGCAAATCCTGCGTCTGCACCTGTTTGGGTGTGAATTCAGCGGTAGGTGAAACAAAACCGATCACGCCCTCATAGGTCTTACCATCCGAGCTATCGGTATAAATCACCACGGCAGTTCCCGGCGCTACGCGCCCCAGGTCAGGCTCTTCCACATAAGCGCGCACCCACACCGGGTCATTGAGCGACAGGGTGAACGCCGTGGTGCCTGCCGATACCATCGAACCCACCTCCACCGCGCGGGTAATGATCACACCGGTAGAAGGCGCGGTTAACTGCGCGTCTTCTAGCTGCAACCGGGCTGTTGCCACGGCCGCACGGGCCTGCTCGGCCTGAGCACGGGCCTGCTCCACCTCTTCCACTCTGTAGCCGCGGCTCAGCGCCTCATAATTCTGCCGTGCGGCTTCCACCTGCCCGGCCGCCTGATCGCGTGCAGCACGCGCATCATCCAGTGTGCTGGCCGGAATCGCCCCGGTACCCGCCAATTGCTGTTGGCGTGCAAGCATTTTCTGCGCGTTCACCAGTTGTGCCTGCTGGGTTTGTAGCTGTGCACGGGCCTGGGCAATATCTTCCTGGCGGTAACCGGCAGTCATCAGCGCCAGATTGGCTTCAGCCGCGGTCAGGTTGGCCTGTGCCTGGTCCAATGCGTTTTGCAGTGGTTCTGCGTCAATCACCGCCAGCAACTGCCCGGGCTGGCCAATCACGTCGCCCTCATCCACCAGCACTTCCTTGACACGGCCGCCCACCCGGAATGCCAGATTCGCCTGGCGTATATCCACATTGCCGCTGAGCACCAGCGTGGCATGGCGTGGCGATATGTCATTGCGGTAAACATACACCAACACCGCCACAACCACCAGTGCGGCAACCAGCCCGATAATCACACCCCGATATTTACGCATCTGATCTCTTCCTGCGTTTTAAATCCCACGGCACTGCCTGTTCATTCTTCTTCAACCAGTGAATGCACATAATCATAAACCGCTTCCAAAACCTGCATATCGCGCATGGCCTGTTCATCTTCCCGCTCTTCACGCTCCATGCTCAGCGCATCAATCTGATCCTGTACCTGTGCAATGGTACGGCTTGCGCCTGCACCGTTCAGCAGCCGATCCATACAGTGCTGATGCCAACCCTGTTTTTCCTCTGCTGACAATGTCTCAGGGTAATTGCGGGCGCGGTAACGCCATACCAGTTCCATCAGCCGCTCATCGTCAAACCCCAGACGTTCAGCCGCCAGTTCCTGCGGCGTCATCTGCCTGATGCGTTGCAGGCGGCGCCGGTCTTCATCGCCCAGAAAGCCGCCATACAAATCACCATCCACATCAGGCTGCGGCATTGAAGCATCGCGTGCATACACTTCTGCCCAGATCGCGCTCATATCAGGCAGTTGCTGCGCTTTAAGCGCATGGGCCATCGCCTGCGCCACATCAATTCCCCAGCGTTCTGCCATTTGCGGGCTGAGCGTTTTCAGGTGGCTGATCACTATGGGTGATTTATTTAGGTGCACGCCTTTGATCGGCAGGCGTGTCACCCCTTCAGGCAGATCATCCGTCCGGGTAAACAAACGAGCACGAATTTCCTCGCTGTTCAGTCCCACCAGTTCAGAAGGGTCGGCACTCAAATCCCACGCCAGCAATTCATTGCGGTTGACCGGGTGCGTGGCCAGTGGCCACATGATCGCCATGCAACCGCGCTCAGGCGAAAACATGCCTGAAATATGCAGAAAAGGCCGGGCGCTGTCCTGCGTTACCGGCAGGCGCAACTCCTGCGCCACACGGTCTTTACGCCGCAAGGCCAGGCAGAAATCAAACAGTTTAGGCTGCTTTTCACGCACCAGCCGTGCCAGCGCAATGGTGGCCCGCACATCCGACAAGGCGTCGTGCGCACTTTCATGCGACAAGCCATTGGCAGCGCTTAAATGCTCCAGCTTGAAGCTGGTCATGCCATCTGCATTGACCGGCCATTCAATGCCATCAGGCCGCAAGGCATAGGCGGTGCGCACCACATCCAGCAGATCCCAACGCCCACAACCATTCTGCCATTCCCGCGCATAAGGGTCGATCAGGTTGCGCCAGAACATGAAGCGCGTCACCTCGTCATCAAACCGGATGGTGTTATAGCCCACTCCGATGGTGCCGGATGCCGCCAGTTCTTTTTCAATACGCGCTGCAAACTGGTATTCAGGCAGGCCATGTGCCAGGCAATACTGCGGCGTGATGCCGGTGATCAGGCACGACACCGGGTCCGGCAGATAATCCGGCGCAGGCCGGCAGTACAGCATAAGCGGCTCGCCAATTTCGTTGAGCTGCTCATCGGTACGGATGGCGGCAAACTGTGCCGGCCTATCCTGCCTGGGATTGATACCGAAGGTTTCATAATCGTGCCATAAAAAAGTCATTATCTATTTGCCTTGTCAATCTGATATCTGAATTCTCAAAGAGCTTCTATCCAAAACAGCCATTCAAGCCCGCCCCGTCACCATACGGATTATCCGTCACTCAGGCATTGCCCCTGTTTAAATGCCTCTGTCAGCCATCACGCCCAAGGTTATTCGGCCAGAAATATCTCCAATGGATACTCTGAGTATATTAATCAGATACTTTTCAGAAATAGGCTTCCAGAATTCCCACCCAAAATGACAATGCATTCACCAGGGCGTGTTAACCCCTCTCAGAAAGGAAATGCTTGATGTACACCACTGAACATGCCAGATTCACAATGCCTGCGAAACCAGGTTACAAAAAAGCAACCCTTGTTGCAGAAAAATCGCATCCGTAAAACCCCTATACCGTATCGGTTCTTTTTCACCCCACTTTTTCATAGAATAACTTCATTATCAAGGTAAAACAGGTCATGTCATTTCAAGATACTTTCCCCTCTGCGCTAACACACCCCCTGCGTATCGGTGTTGATATTGGTTCAACCACGGTCAAAGTGGTTGTGATCGATTCGGGCTGCCATATCCTTTACAAGACCTATACCCGCCACCTCTCCGAAGTAAGGGCAACCGTTCTGCGCTGTATTCAGGAACTGCACCATGCCCAGATCATCTCGGCACTGGAGCCTGTGGCGCTGGTCATCACAGGTTCCGGGGGGATGGATATTGCCCAGATGGTCGGCTGCCAATTCACCCAGGAAGTCATTGCCTGCGCCAAAGCGGTAGAAACATTGATTCCCCAGACCGATGTCTGCATTGAGCTTGGCGGTGAGGATGCCAAAATCACCTTTTTCACCAACGGCATTGAACAACGCATGAACGGCTCGTGCGCCGGCGGTACAGGCGCCTTCATTGACCAGATGGCCAGCCTTCTGCAGACAGACGCCACCGGCCTGAATGAACTGGCCCAAAAAGCCAAAAACCTCTATCCGATTGCCGCGCGCTGTGGCGTTTTTGCCAAAACCGACGTGCAACCCCTGCTTAATGAGGGCGTTGCCAAAGAAGACATTGCCCTGTCCATTTTCCAGGCGGTGGCACACCAGAGCATCAGCGGCCTGGCCTGCGGGCGCAAGATCAGAGGCAAAGTGGCATTCCTCGGCGGCCCGCTGAACTTTTTGCCGGAACTGCAAAAACGTTTTGTACAAACCCTGCAACTGCAACCTGAAGATATTGTCAAACCGGACAACAGCGAACTGTTCGTCGCCTTAGGCGCTGCTCTGCATGGCAAACCGGAAGCCGCCGTTTCATTCCAGGAAATGCTGGCCAGCTTTGAAAAAATGCGTGCACAGCAGCAAAACGACCTGCGCACACTGCGTCCCCTGTTTCTCGATGAACAGGAACGCCAGGATTTCACGGCACGCCATAGCGATGCATGTGCCAAACGCGCTGATCTGTCCACTTACAGCGGCAATGCCTTTTTGGGTATCGACTGCGGCTCCACCACCACCAAGGCTGCACTGATCGGCGAGAACCACGAGCTGCTTTACAGTTACTACGGCAGCAATGAAGGCGAACCGCTTAAAGTGGTTGCAGCCATTCTGGAAAAAATATACGCTTCGCTGCCCCCCACTGCCACCATTGCGGCCTCATCCGTCACAGGCTACGGCGAGGCGCTGATCAAAGAGGCCTACAAGCTCGATTTTTCCGAGGTGGAAACCATTGCCCACTACAAAGCGGCCAACCACTTTTTGCCTGGAGTGGACTTTATTCTGGATATCGGCGGGCAGGACATGAAGTGCCTGCGGGTGAAGGATGGCGTCATTGACAACATCCTGCTCAATGAGGCCTGCTCCTCGGGCTGCGGTTCGTTTCTGGAAACCTTTGCCAAATCGGCGCAGATGCCGATTATCGACTTTGCGCAGGCAGCGCTGACATCACAGGCTCCTGCTGATCTGGGCTCGCGCTGTACCGTGTTCATGAATTCCAGCGTGAAGCAGGCGCAGAAAGAAGGCGCCAGCGTGGCCGATATTTCGGCCGGCCTGTCTTATGCCGTGATCAAAAACGCGCTGATCAAAGTCATCAAAATCAAAGGCCCGCAAGACCTGGGGCAAAAAGTCATCGTCCAGGGTGGCACGTTTTACAACGATGCAGTGCTGCGCGCCTTTGAACTGGTTTCGGAACGCCACGCCGTGCGCCCCGATATTGCCGGGCTGATGGGGGCTTTTGGATCGGCCATAATTGCCAAAGAACGCTGGCAGGGTGCCGAAGAAAGCACCATGCTGAGCCTGCAGGCCATCAACGAACTTTCGGTCAAACATGCCATGGTGCGCTGTAAAGTATGCGAAAACACCTGTGCCATGACCGTCAACCGTTTTTCCGACGGGCGTAAGTTCATCACTGGCAACCGGTGTGAACGCGGCCTGGGCAGCAAGCATGCCAGCAGCGGAAATCTGCCGGATTTGTATGCGTACAAGTATGAGCGGGTGTTCAATTACACACAGCTGGAACAACCCACACGCGGCACCATCGGCATTCCGCGCGTACTCAATATGTACGAGAACTATCCGCTGTGGTTCACATTCCTGACCGAGCTCGGATTCCGGGTTGTACTGTCATCGCCCTCTTCCAAGTCACTGATGGAACAGGGGCTCGATACCCTGCCATCAGACTCCATGTGTTATCCGGCCAAGCTCGCCAACGGGCATATTGTGGATCTGGTCAACCAGGGAGTTCCAACCATTTTCTATCCGTGTGTTCCTTACGAATTCAAAGAGTTTACCGACAGCCACAATAACTTTAACTGCCCGATTGTGACGTCCTACCCGGAGCTGATCCGCAACAACATCGACCTGCTGAAAGAAAAGAACATCCACTTCATCCAGCCGTTCCTGTCGCTGGAAAACAAAGACAAGCTCGCCAAACGCCTGGTGGATATTTTTAAGCCCATGGGCATTACCGGCAAAGAAATCAAGCAGGCCCTGTCTGCTGCCTGGGCTGAACAGGAAAACTACCGCCAGGACGTGCAGCAAAAAGGCGAAGAGGCCCTGGCCTATCTGGAACAAAACGGCATCCATGGCATTGTGCTCTCAGGCCGCCCCTACCATATGGACCCCGAAATTCACCACGGCATTCCGCAGGTCATCACAGGCCTGGGCATGGCGGTGCTCTCGGACGATTCCATTGCCCACCTGTCCAAGGAAATGGACACCCCGTTACGGGTGATCGACCAATGGACTTACCATGGCCGCGTCTACCGGGCCGCCAGCCAGGTTGCCAAAGCGAAAAACCTGGATTTTATCCAACTGAACTCGTTTGGCTGCGGGCTGGATTCGGTCGTGACCGAGCAGGCTCAGGAAATGCTGGAGCCGGCAGGCAAAATCTACACCGCCATTAAAATTGACGAGGTCAATAACCTGGGGGCAGCGCGTATCCGCATCCGCTCGCTGAAAGCTGCACTGAATGAGCGCCAGGTCAAAGACCTGCCGGAACAGCCCATCCGCTTCTTCCCGTCCAAATACAAGCGCAACACCTTCACCAAAGAAATGAAGGAAGGCTACACCATCATTGCGCCGCAAATGTCGCCGATACACTTTCAGTTCTTTGACAACGCGGCCAAAGCCTGTGGTTACAACCTGAAAATTCTGCAGGATGTTCCGGCAACTGCCATTGATACCGGGCTGCGCTTTGTCAATAACGACGCCTGTTACCCCGCCATCATTGTGATCGGGCAGCTCCTTGAAGCACTCAATTCAGGCGAGTTTGACACGTCCAAAACAGCGGTCATGATCTCGCAGACCGGCGGCGGCTGCCGGGCCACCAACTACATCAGCTTTCTGCGCAAAGCGCTGTATGATGCAGGGTATCCCGATATTCCGGTGCTCTCGCTCAATGCGCTGGGCATGGAAAAGCACGAGGGATTTAAACTCTCACTGCCCATGCTCAACCGCATGATGATGTCTGCCGCCTATGGCGATACCCTGATACAGGTACTGTTCAGAACCCGTCCTTACGAAAAAATACCCGGCTCGGCCAATGCTCTTTATTACAAATGGGTTGAGCGGTGCAAAGAAGCCATATTCAAAGCCGATTTCAAGACATTCAAACAAAACATCCATGGCATTGTGCAGGATTTTGACAAGCTGGAACTGCTGGAACATGTCCGCAAGCCCCGCATCGGGCTGGTGGGTGAAATTCTGGTGAAATTTCACCCCACGGCCAACAACGACCTGGTCAACATCATTGAACAGGAAGGCTGCGAAGCCGTCATGCCGGGCATCATGGACTTCTTGCTGTACTGCGCTTACGACTACGACTATAAGCACCAGTACCTCTCCAAGAGCAGGCTGGCAGCACTGGCCGGGAACCTGGCTGTCAAGGCTATGGAGTTCTACCGCAAGGATATGCGCAAGGCACTGGCACAAAGCAAACGCTTTACCCCGCCCCACACCATTGATGAGCTGGCATTTGGCGCCGCACCCATACTTTCACGCGGCAACCAGACCGGTGAAGGCTGGTTTCTGACTGCCGAAATGGTCAGCCTGATTGAAGAAGGTGTGGATGACATCATCTGCATGCAGCCTTTTGCCTGCATGCCCAACCATGTCACCGGCAAGGGGGTGCTTAAAGCACTGAAAGAACGTTACCCGCAGGCCAACCTGACGCCGGTGGACTACGACCCCGGCGCTTCGGAAGTCAATCAGCTCAACCGCATTAAACTGATGCTGTCTGTTGCTTTCCAGAAAATGGAGAAAGGCCAAACAAAACATGCATTCCATGAATGCGAGGAAATCTCCTGATTGATCTATGTCATTACTACCCCATTAAACACATGTACACCAATTGCCATATCGCTATGAAGCATATATATTCAAAGAATATATTGGGTTTAAAAAATGCCGATACTGGGGGGAAAACCACCCCCGGATTAATGAGCTGTTGTTTTGTGGGAAAATACCTGTGATATGTGGTGAAAGCTTGACATCACTACATTCCAGCTATTTATCTTCTCGTTAAAATGGTTTAACTTATACTTGTCTATCGTCTCACGATGGAGGCCAACAATGGTTATGCACCCTCACGACGCTAAAAAACCGAGATCCTCACAGGATCCACTGTGGAATGTGTTCGACATCATTCAGCACTATTTTTACCGCGAAGATGGATCAGTCAACCACGATGACCAGCAAGCCACCAAGCTGGTTATCAACTGCATGTTTGACCTGCTTGCCCGTCTTCAGCCAGATGAATTGACGGCACATGAAAAAGTAGGCATCTTTGCTGCGCAGCAATACTGGCTGCAAGGCGCCAATGAACTGGCACCATTGATGATCAGCATCAGCAACGCGATTGAAAGCAAAATTACTTATCGCCGCCCGGCTGTCGATAACCGGTTGTCATGCGTCATGCAGATTCTGTCTGTGGACAGCGATCACTTTAATGACTTCCCTGAATTCCTGGAAAATATCCGCTACGCAGGCCTGACCGATAATGAAATCGTTGCCGTGGTCAGCAAACACTTCAGCTTTATTCCCCAGGTCAAGGCGTTCAAAGTCTGAGCCAGACAGCCTGAAGATAACCTGACATCATCAAAAAGGAGAACCCGCAGGTTCTCCTTTTTTTTCAGCCGCTTTCCAAAAATGAACCTTTTATTTGCCTGCCCTGGCAACCGCTTTTGTCCGGTTCAAAAACGCCGTGTCACCTGAAAAGCAAACCCGTGCGCGCTGTTTTTATAGCGGGCATGATAAGAGGGAACAAACGCACTCTTAACCGGCTGGTTGATGGTGGCCGTATTTTCCCACAGGTAGGTATAGGCGAAATCAAATGTCCAGTCCGGCGTAGGTGTCCAGCCCGCACCTAAAGCAAAAATGTGCCGATCGCCTACCGGGATGCGCACATTCCGGTATTCGCTGTTGGTTGGCGAAGGATCATAAGTCAGGCCGGCACGCAAAACCAGCTCCGGACGGATCTGGTAAGACGCACCAAGGGCAAATGACCACGTATTTTCCCAGTTGAACTTCTCGTTCAGATGCCTTAAAGATGCAACCGGCATACCGGTGTTGTAGATATCCAGCGCCTGAAAGCGGCTCCAGCGCGTCCAGGTTGCGCCACCGTAAACAGTCCACTTGTCGGAAAGCCGCTGGGTAATCGCCATATCCACCGATTCCGGCAATGTGACATCCAGGTTGGCATCATAGCGCCCATTCACCGCCGCCAGCGACCCGCCCAAACCAGAAAAACGGGTCCTGCCAGTCAGCTTGTAATCAACCCGGGAGTGGTAGGTCAGCCCGAGCGTTGTGAAGTCTGTGGGGTCAAACATGACCCCAAAATTAAACCCCATAACGCCCGAGTCAGAACCTTTGATATCCACCATCCCTTCGCCACCGCCGAGCATCCGTGCATCCATGTTATTCTTCAAGCGGCCGGAAATGCGGTTAATGGTCGGCCCGAATCCGATTGAGAGGCGGTCATTCACCTTGAAGCTGACCGTCGGCTGTATCGTCACCACCGATACTTTGCTGTGAACCCCATGATAGCGCCCCATGAATGTAGGCTCATAATCATTGATCAGTCCAAAAGGCACATAAATGCCAATGCCGACAGCCCAGCGGTCATTGATCGGCGTTGAGGCAAAAGCAAACGGCACATACACATCAGGAACCGAATCTCCCTGGTTGGTTCCCACCACCGGCGACCCGGTTGCCGTCATACCCCAGGCATCAGAGATGCCCACATCCGCCTTGACAAAACCAAAGCCCGAAACCAGTTGTGGACGGTCAAGCCTGACCAGGCCCGCCGGATTGCCATAGATCACTGTCGCATCCAGTGCGGTTGATGCGCGCCCGGCCTCTCCGGTACCAACACCACTGGCACTTTGCACATTGATGGCAAAACCATTTGCCATGGCTGCTACGGAACAAAAACTTAAGAAAGAACCCAGGAAAAAACGCCCGGCGCTGAAACTCATAAATACCGCCATCACAAAATAAAAATGCAGTCATCCACTTTGCTACGCCAGTACCGGACGGAAACTCATCTGCCTGATAACTGCCAAAATACGTAGCTGAACTGCATCAGATGGGGCATTATTCCACGTGCATATACCCATCGCTGGCTACTCTGCCTTGTCTGCATCAAAGAGTATGAATTGGCAGTTCGCCCCACCCCTGTTTGCCATTTGCGTGTATGCATCGGCCAACACATTAAGCGCTGTATTGCTGCAACCTTTTACAAACACCAGCGCCCCCCCGCAACCGCACATCAGCGCCATAACGCCTTTTTTAGTACTGAAAGCGATCTGACATCAAGAGCCTGCATCTGTCTTTACCATTGCGCCAATGGCGACTGGCCGCGCTGCACCTGTCAAAAGCAGAGCACGGTACAAAACAACTCATATACCGCTTAATCATCAAACACCCCTGTTTATGTGGGGGGAAATAGATAAAATTAATAAGAGTGATAATAATTCTCATTTATAATTGACGTCACATTGTTACAGGAACAACCTCATCATGATCGTTTGCGTCTGCCGCCGTATCTCGGATCGCGAAATTACCGACTGTGCCCAGCAGGGCATGGGGTTTGATGAAGTCCAGTTTGAACTGGGTGTTGCGACCCAATGCGGGCGCTGTGCCGACTGCGCCAAAAGCGTCATCGGGCAATGCCACTCTTCTCATGAGCACGCGGCTGCATCCAGCATGGCAGCATTAGCAGCTCCTACACCCTGATTTTTCGTTACCGCCCATCTACCATCTGCTCTTTGCAGCATCTATGGATGCATAACGTCTCCAAATCGCGGCCTGCGCTATGCGCCGCGTCCTCACAAAAAGTACCTCTTCCGGCATTCTGCTGGCCCTTTCCGCACCAGCAACAGCAACTCAGTTCATGCATATGTTCTGCTTTTTGAGATTTGTGGGCATCGAAACACAGTGCCTGTTGCATACAGACATACCCATATAACCACATAGGTCAAAGGTTATTCTTGCTTTTTAAATGAAAATGATTATCATTACGTTAACGAATGAAATTTATTTATTCCTCAAAAAATCATGAAAACCTTAACACTGCGTCGAGATTCATCACTGGCAAACGCTGCTACGCAAACAAAGGCAGCGCAGAATGTAGAGCACATTGTTCATAGCCATTTTCTGCTGCAGGGTGCCAAAGCGGTCTCAATTGCTCACAATGGCGCCGTTTACCAGTTAAGAGCTACCAAATTTGGAAAACTGATATTGACCAAATAAATATCAGTTAAGGAAAGATCATCGTGGGGACGACTCTCTGTATTTCTCCATTAGCCTGACACAACAGGGGGTCGTTTTTTTGCTCAGCCACAAGATTGATGAAAAGGTTTTACCTGATGATCAATTGAGCCAGCCAAGCGCTTTTTTACGATGATCATATTTTCTCTGAACACGCCAACGCTGCTTAACCAAGCTGGCGGTTGCAAACAGAAATCACATGTGATAAAACGCAGGCAAATTCGCGTAAATAACTGATATAATCAGAACATTGGCGCCGGTTACAACCGTTTTGGACAGCCTGTACAGGGTGTGGTTTACAAAAATTCCCTTGTAAAATCAAGAAAAATACCCATATACGCTGTCAATGCATTATAGTTATAACCGTTCCAGTTTTCTGGTTATCAAACACCCCAAAACAGAGCAGTTAAGGAGCCCTGATTTATGAATAATAATCTGCAGACTGCAGACTATGGTTATGCCGTTTCAGCCGAGGAGCGTAACCGTGTGCTGCGCAACACATATTGGCTGTTGGCTTTATCAATGGTACCAACCGTTTTAGGCGCAGTCGTTGGCCACTATTTCGGACTGCTCCGTATGAGCCCGACCGTGTCGCTGATCGTATTCTTTGTGGGTGCGTATGGTCTGATGTTCGCCATTGAAAAAACCAAAGAATCCGTTGTCGGCGTGGTGTTGCTGCTGGTATTCACTTTCTTTATGGGATTGATGCTCTCTCGCTTGATCTCGTTTGTGCTCTGGCGTTACAGCAATGGCGCAGAACTGATCGCTTTGGCGTTCGGCGGCACAGGTCTGATTTTCTTTGTCATGGCATCACTGGCAACCGTCATCAAGCGTGATCTGTCATCCTGGGGCAAATTTCTGTCCGTAGGTCTGATCATGGCGATTGTCATTGGGATCGGCAATTTCTTCTTTTTCCAATCCAGCCCGTTGATGATTGCCCTATTGTTCCTGGTGATGGGTATTTCCACCGCTTTCCTGCTGTATAGCGTGAAAAGTGTTATTGATGGTGGCGAAACCAATTACGTCAGTGCAACATTGTCCATCTATGTGAGCCTGTATAACATTTTCCAGTCATTGCTGTCTTTGCTTGGCATCTTTGGCGGAGACGACTGATTTCCTTCCTCGTGCTAGTGAGAAAACGGGCTGTCATGGCCCGTTTTTTTATGCCTTCATCACGTGTTTTATCCCAGATAATCGAACACCGCCATACTTTCCACATGCGCTGTATGCGGAAACATATTGATCACCCCGGCTGCTGAACAACAGTACCCGGCCTGGTGCACCAGCAACCCTGCATCACGCGCCAGTGTTGCCGGATTGCAGCTCACATAAACAATTCGCTGCGGCAACATAAAGTCGCTGTGCTTCCCCTCCTGTTTTTCCTGATGAAGCTGTGCCAGGGCTTTGGCCAAAGCCAACGCTCCTTCGCGCGGGGGATCAACCAGCCATTTTTCTGCCACACCGTATTGAAGCAGGTTCTGCACTTCCACCTCAAACAGATTGCAGGCCGCAAAGCGGGTATTTTCACGCTGGTTGAACAAAGCATTTTCCTGCGCACGGGCGACCAGTATTTCGCTGCCTTCAATGCCCAGAACTTCTCTGGCTTGTGTTGCCATGGGAAGCGTAAAGTTCCCCAGCCCGCAAAACCAGTCAATCACCCGCTCATGCGGCTGAATATCCAGTGCACGTACAGCCCGGCTCACCAGCACCTGGTTGATGAATGGATTGACCTGCGTGAAATCTGTCGGCTTGAATGGCATGGTGACACGAAATTCAGGCAAGGCATAAGAAAGCTGTTCACTTGCCGTGTCGGGCTGATCCAGCAGATGCACCGTATCGGGTCCCTTGGGCTGCAACCACCACTGGATTTTTCTGCCATGCGAATGCCCGTCAGCAAACTGCCTGAGCCGCTGGGCATCTTCCGCGGTCAATGGCTCCAGATGCCGAACCACCAGCGCAATCACCGAAGTGCCTACTGCCAGTTCAATCTGCGGAATGCGGTCACAACCATCCATGGAAATAATCCGGTCGCGTAAAGGCATGAGCAATGCACTGACATCCGGCGGCAGAATTTCACACGTCTGCATATCTGCCACATAGGTCGATCGTTTTTCCCGAAAACCGATCAGCACCGTATTTTTTTTATACACATGACGTACGGACAAACGTGCGCGCCAGCGGTAGCCCCAGGCAGGCCCTTCAATCGGGCGCAAAACCATATCCGCTTTAACCTTGCCCAGGTGCCACAGGTTATCTTCCAGCACCCGCTGCTTCACAGCAATCTGCCCCACCGGGTGAAAGTGTTGCATTGCACACCCGCCGCATACACCATAATGGGGACAGCGCGGTTTCACACGCAGCGCACTCTCCCGCCGGATCACTCTGGCAGTGGCTGCCTCCCACTGGTTTTTACGGCGCCGCACATCCACCTGTACCGACTCTCCGGGCAAAGCACCTTCAATAAACAACACTTTCCCTGCATGGTTGTGCGCAATACCCTGTGCCTCCAGATCCAGAGATTCCACCTGCAGCCATTCATCCGGCAATGTTTTAGCATCTGTACTCACCGGAACCGGGGCATCAGCGGTATTGCCGGCTAAGGAGGTCTTCTCATCGTGATTCTGTACGGTCATGGTTATGATTTTCAAACATTCGTCAACAGCGCATTTTAACGGCAGTTATTAAATCTTTCGGATACACAAAATCAAAAGGCTGCCTTACTTAATTAAGGCAGCCTTTGCAACACAACGGATGTGCTGTTCGAGCCGTTATCGGGCCGGCAGGAATTTCAGGGGATCAACCGGGCTGCTGCCCTCCTGGTTTTGCTGCCGCACCTCAAAGTGCAACATTACCCGGCTGGCATCTGTATTGCCCATTTCAGCAATCTGGTCGCCTTTGCGTACCACCTGGTTTTCCTGTACCAGGATTTTCTGGTTATGGGCATATGCGGTCACAAAAACATCATTGTGCTTGATGATCACCAGGTTGCCATAGCCCCTTAACCCGCCACCGACATACGCTACACGGCCATCGGCTGCGGCATAAACCGGGTCTCCGGCATTGCCGGCAATATCAATCCCCTTGTTGCTGCCGCCATCAAAGTTGGCAACCACCTGCCCTTTGGCCGGCCAGGCCCAGTCCATGCGGTTGGACACTGTACTGGTAGCCGCCTCAATCTGCCCGCTGCCCGTAGCCTGCGGCTGATTCTGGGCTGCTGCGGTATTGGTAGGTGGTGTACTCTCTGGTGCGACGCCACCAGCGGGAACCACCAGCAGGCGCTGCCCGACCTTCAATACATTGGGGTCTGCCATGTTGTTCCAGGCCGCAATATTTTGCCAGCTTTGCCCGAACTGAATCGCAATCTTACGCAAAGAATCTCCCGGCTGAACTGTGTAATAAACAGCCTCTGCAGAACCACTACCCGTCATACCCCCGGTAGAAGTGCCTGCATCTACAATCGGTGCCCTATCAGTGCCAGTCAATGTACATGCTGACAAAACAGCGCTCAAAGCAATCAGCAAAAAAAGATAACCGCCGCGCGATCTGGCCATATGTGATACCTCTGAAATAAATAAATTAGATACTATTTTATGATGTCCCTGATTTTAAGGGCACAAACTGCACAGCTTCAAGCACATATTTTTGCCACCCCTGTTCAGTCCGCTCCACTTTGACCAGTGCCTGCATACCGGCCCCGGATGCAATCGGGGCCACCAGACAGCCGCCTACAGCCAACTGCTCGAGCCACGAAGCCGGAAGATCCTCCCCGCCAGCCGCCGCAATAATGGCATCATAAGGCGCACCGGAAGCAAATCCAAGCATACCATCAGCGTAAATCAAATGCACATTGCCAAGCCGCAATGGCCTTAAGTTCACTCTGGCACGCTCATGCAGCCCTTTCAGCCGTTCAACACTATACACTTCTTTGGCCAACAAGGATAATACCGCAGCCTGATAGCCTCCGCCGGTCCCAATTTCGAGCACCCTTTGCAGCGATGCGCCGGATTTGGGCATGATCAGCTCCAGCATACGCGCAACCACAGACGGTTTAGAAATGGTTTGACCAAGCCCGATCGGCAGGCTGGTGTCTTCGTACGCCTGGCTGATCAGGGCCGTATCCACAAAATAATGACGCGGCACCTGAGCCATGGCCTGTAAAACGCGCTCATCACGGATACCGTTTTGAGACAGGCGCTGAACCATGCGTACACGCAGAGAATCCTCATTGCCTGCAATGCCGGCCCTTGCAGAAGCCCCCGCCACGTTTCCCACCGGACCGGAAGGACGCGCAGCACTCCCTGCTTTGGCACCAACCTTGGTGCCAGGCGGGCGGGCCGGCTGAACCGGCGCCTGCAAATCCAGCGTGACCGGAAAGCGCTTCTTTTTGGGCGTACCGGGCGTATCCGCAGCACTCATAAAACGGACTCCCACCGGCGCATGCCCTGGTAATCTGTCAAATCCGAGCGCAAAGGTGTTACCGACACCCGGTTGCTGGTCACGGCATGAAAATCGGTGCCTTGCGCATCATCCTTGGCAGTACCGGATTTGCCTATCCAGTAAATCAGCTCACCATACGGGTTATGCGTCTGAATGGCAGGCTCACTGGCATGCCGCTTGCCCAAGCGGGTAATCTCTGTTCCCTGGAGCTGCTCATACGGCACATTGGGCACATTCACATTGAGCAGCCATGGCGGCTCAATGGCACTGGGTCCGATCAGTTTGGAAGCAGCCAGGCTGCCCACCAGATCTTTGGCGACCTGTGCCGCCGTATCCAGATGCTCCCAGCCCCGTTTCACCAGTGAAAACGCAATCGCCGGAATACCAAACAAATACCCTTCCAGTGCTGCGGCAACGGTCCCGGAATAAATCGTGTCGTCCCCCATATTGGCACCATTATTGATACCGGCCACCACCAGGTCAGGGCGGTACCCCAATAACCCTGTCAGGGCAATATGCACACTGTCAGAAGGTGTTCCGTTAACAAACCGAACCCCCTCCCGGGCCTGAAACACCTGTAGTGGCCTATTCAGGGTCAAACTGCTGGACATTCCGCTTGAATTTTGCTCCGGGCCCACCACCTCGACTTTAGCCAAAGAACTCAATGCCTGAGCCAGTGCATGAATGCCTGGCGCCAGATAGCCATCGTCATTGGTAACCAGAATTTTCAGTGCAGACATAACAACATAGCAACATAAGATGTGAAATCTTTGACATTTTCGCCCTTCAAAACAATAAGTGCTGACATGACAAAGCCAATTCCCTATATTATTACATCAGTAGACAACTTCATTGGCCCAATGTGACAAGTATGCAACCCTCTCCCTTAATTTCTGTCGCTGAACTTCAGCAGGCGCAGCAAACTCCAGCAGGTGATATTCTGCTCATTGACTGCCGTTTTGACCTGTCAAACCCGCAGGCCGGGCAGCAACAGTATGCGCAAAACCACCTGCCAGGGGCTGTTTTTCTGGACCTGGACAAGGACTTATGCGGTGTTAAAACCGGAACCAATGGCCGTCACCCATTACCCGAGCGTGAAACGCTGGCCCAGAAATTACGCACGCTGGGGGTTAACCAAAACACATCAATCATTGTCTATGACCAGCAGGACAGCATGTTCGCAGCACACTTGTGGTGGTTATTACAGTGGTTAGGGCACGCTCATGTGCGTGTTCTGGACGGAGGGCTGGTCGCCTGGAAAAACAAGGGCGGCCCCCTGAATACCGAATTGCCCCCGGCTCGGCCCGAAGGCAATTTTCAGGCACAACAGCCTTTAACGCCAACGGTCAATGCCGACCAGATTCTTCGAAGCCTGGGCTCGTCACAACTCTATATCATTGATGCACGTGCGCCAGAACGTTTCCGGGGCGAGGTTGAACCACTGGATCCTGCTGCAGGGCACATTCCAGGGGCAATTAACCGGTTTTTTAAGCAGAATCTGCAAGCTGACGGCACTTTCAAAGCCCCGGAGCAGTTGCACCAGGAGTGGGTACAAATTTTGAATAACCACCCACTAGATACCGTGGTGCATCAATGCGGCTCAGGCGTTTCTGCATGCCATAACCTGTTGTCTATGGTACACGCCGGCTTTAACATGGCTGCACTATACCCGGGCTCATGGAGCGAGTGGAGTGCCAGCCCTGAACGTCCGGTTGCACAAGAATAGAAGCGAAACACAAAATGAGGAGGGTCATTTAATGACGGCATTTTTTAAAACTCGGCTCTTTAAATTTTGAATTTAAGCCCACACGTGTATACCATGTCGGTGCCTGAAACAGCCAGACAGTCAAGCCAAATCTTCTATTTACATTTCACGTCTGACTGTGGAAAGCTGATTTCCAACAAGCACTGCACCCGTTTTCTGTTTATTGGTATACGTTAAGTTCTGGTATGACACCAAATATATGATTGACAGCCACCATGTATACGCATACACAATACTTCAGCGTTAATAAGCATGGACGCGACTTTGCCGTCGGGGATATCCATGGCTGCTTTACCAGGCTGGAAAACGCACTCGATACCGTCAACTTCAATCCCAAAACCGACCGGCTGTTCTGTGTGGGAGACTTGATTGACCGTGGGCCTGAATCGGTTCTGGCTCTGGAATGGCTGGAAAAACCCTGGTTCCATGCCATTCAGGGAAACCATGAGTCCATGGTGATCTGGGCCATCCGGGGCAAGCCCAATTATTTTGCCGATCATGCAGCGCACGGCGGCAAATGGCTTTACGATTTATCAGAAAAAGAACAGCTTCAGCTCCAAAAAGCGTTTGAACAGCTCCCCATCATCATCGAAGTGGAAACCCGGGAAGGTCCGGTAGGACTGGCGCATGCAGATTTTCCTTACGATGACTGGCTGCAGATGGAGCACCGCAACATCGATTCCCGCGAGGCCATGTTTTGCCAATGGTCGCGTGAGCGCCTGTCTCGGCATTACACCGAGCCTATCCGCAATATCCGTGCAGCCATCCATGGGCACACGCCTGTACCAACCATGTGCGTCTTAGGCAACACTTATTTCATCGACACAGGTGGCTGGCTGCCAGATAACGGCTACTTTACCTTGCTGGAGCTTGGCCCCCTGAAAGCCTACACAGGCCCGTCTAACCTCAAAGAATACAACCCCTCGCACTCAGCGCTCTGGTTTTAAAGCAACAGCATATAAAGCAGCTATCGAAAGACAACCGCCCTTCTCAGTCTGCTGTTGCTGCTATCTCCATCATCCGTTCAGAATATGGCCCTTCCGGCTTTTCCAACGATCCAAAACCAGGCCCACCATGATGGCCGCCTGCAACAACGGTGAAAGCAGGTAGAGCACAGATACGTCGGAATACAACCCTTCAAAAATGGGGAGAAACAAGAATCTGGCCTTAGGACTTGTCATGCTGATCAAAAGCCACGGCAGCAACATGTACAGTACAACCAGATACATCACTGCAGCCGCATCAGCCCGCCGGTTCTTTTCTGCCAGGTTCAACCACAACACCAGTGCAATATCACGCAGAACAAAAAGCAATGTAGACACCACAAGCAACACCGTGCCCAGTGTCAGGTTTGCTGCAGAATAATAACCAGAGCCTGCAAACGGCATGACCATGGTCCATACCAGCAAAATCACCCCGACAACCATCGCGACCAAATAACTGGTTCCCCAGGCCGGAAACAGATTAGACAATTTACCCCAATCTCTACGCTTGAAAGCTGTTGAAAACCGCAACCAGGTCATCGCATCCTTGCGTGCAAAAAACAGTTGCATATAAACCGTCAACACAATACATAAAAAACAGCCAAGCAAATAGCTTAACCAGGGATTGCCCAGCCTCCCCTTAAAAACCCAGTCTTCATTAACAAAACCTGCCAGATAAAACATCCAGAACAACAGGAATCCCAGCCACCACCAGGGGCGGTTACGAAACTGCAGTTCAGAACGCATCAGTTGCCACACACTGATCAGCATCCAGGCCATCATACAGACTGCAGTCACCAGCAAAATGCTGGAAAGCGATATTTCCAACCCGAACCATGCTATGGCCGGCTCTTCTCCCCTGCTGGCACGATAGAACCCCATGCCGGTAAAAGGCATCACTGCAGACCCAAACCATACTGCAATCAAGGCAAGTCCAATGGTTGTACCTCGCATGTTTTTGGACAGTTGCCGATCCCGTTTGCGCCATAAAGCCAGCAAAGAAGCCATACACATGGCGTGCATCGTCACAGCAAATACCACCATGCACAAAGCCAGTTTGATAACCAGCCCTGGGTTCAAAGACTCGTTTGCCGAAAACGCGCCCCAGATGAACAGGCACAGCAGCATCAACCCAGCATACCAGGCCATGACCGTGCTGCCCAGCAGCTTGCCCCAGACCATCTGCATCGGCAGCAAGCCTGACATGCGCTGTGAATCCCAGGTGCCTTCGGAATACTCCTGAATCAAAGAATCAGAAGCCAGTTTCATGCCCCAGAAAACAGCAACAAACAAAAATCCTGTTGAGCCAACCCCCATCAAGACCTGCCCGGCATTTGAGCGTACAGACGCATTGATCAGCATCACAATCAGGCCAAGAATAATGGGAATAGCAATCAGCCGATGCGGTGTCAGCTCCTGCCAGAAGTTACGCGTTAATTCCGGATTTCCCAGATGCAAACTGTAGTTTTCTAAATGCTTCATCATTTACCCCCCATCTGCCGACGGCTTGCTACAGTCTGCATATAAACGTCCTGCAATGATTGTGTCTGCGGTGCATATTCAATGATTTCCCAGCCATCTGCCAGCAAATCACGCAGCAATTGTGTTTGTGCCGCTTCATCCGCAAAATGCGTACTGACCAGAACAGCCTTGCCCTCATGAACCTGTGCCCTCACCCCCCTGGCAGCCAGCCATTGGCAAAGACTGTCCAGACGTGTTTGCTGCATCTGATTGACGCTGATACGCAGCACTTTTTCCTTTTGCACCGCAGATGCAGAAGTGTCTGCAACCCTGCCTGTTGAACCCACAGGGACAGAAGTACCGCCATCGCCAATTTTCTGATAAGCCAGAATACGCCCCTGCTCCAGCACCAGCATGGCTGTACAGTAGGTTTCCAACTCCGCCAGAATATGAGATGAGATCAACAGCGTCATTCCCTGCGCAGCCAGATTTTTCATCAATGATGACAAAGCGGCTCTGGCCTCCGGATCCAGCCCTGAGGCAGGCTCATCCATGAACAGCACCTTGGGCCGATGCACAATCGCCTGCGCCAATGCCAGACGCTGGCGCTGACCTCGCGACAATGTACTGGCCAATTTGGGTAACTGCTCCTTCAACCCCACCTGCTGAATAGCCCATTGCACGGCCTGCCTCATCTGCTCACCACGCAACCCGTGCGTCCAGGCCGCATACGTCAGGCACTGATACGCTGTAAGCTCCTGATACAGACCAAAATGGTCCGGCAGATATCCCATGCGCAAATGTGCCTCACGGGGATGCTCCCATACATTGACACCATCAATATGAATCTCGCCTGATGTCGGCTCATCCAGCGCCACCATGCTGCGCAGCAAGGTTGTTTTTCCTGCGCCGTTCGGCCCGACAAGTGCGGTAATGGATTGACTCGGCAGCTCGAAACTGACATCGTCCAGCGCACGCAGCCCCGGATAATCATAAAAAAGATGGGAAACTTTAATCATCAATAACAGCCCAGACAGCAGGTTAACAGGATAGCCTGTGCATCAGATATAACAAACAGACGTTGCACGCAAATGCTCCGATGCCGATTATGGCAGAGAACACCCGATTATCAACCTAATTCCGGTATAAAAAGCGCTGATGCCTTGTACTCAGGCGTTCAGCAAGCGGGAACCGCGTGGCAAACGGGAGCACAGAAACGCCATCTGGTCAGCCAGAATCCGCCGGTTCCGCAAAATGAAATCCTCCCACAAGGAAGGCACATAAGGCGCGAACAGAAGCTTCATATGCGCTTGTTCCGGCGTGCGGTTGGCCTTGCGATGGTTGCAGGAACGGCAGGCTGTCACCACATTCATCCAGTGATCTGCGCCGCCTTTGGATGTAGGAATGATATGCTCGCGCGTCAGCACCTCTTTGGAAAGCTGGCTGCCGCAGTACGCACACATATTGTGGTCGCGGATAAACAGCTTTTCATTGGTCAGTGCAGGCTTGAGGTCAAACGGATTGATCAGGGGCGTGCCAAACGTGCCAATGATAGAATTGACCGTAATCACCGATTGCCTGCCGCTCACAGCGTTGATCCCGCCGCGAAACAGCGCAATTCGCTCCCCTGCCTCCCAGCAGACGCGATCAGCTGCATAACACAACACGGCTTCCTCCAGCGTCAGCCAGGATTGGGGAACACCTTGAGCATCCAGTTTCAGAACCTTCATGCGACCCCCAGCCTTCAAAAACCGTCCCTTGGCCTGCTCTGACAGCAAAACGCCCTTCGGGTTATGGATGATGGGCCACATGCTGTTCCCCTCACGCCCGCCAAGGCATCTGCCCAGGTCCGGTTCATTTGACAATATGCCAGATGTAACCCCATTATTCAAGTAGAAACTGCCATCCGCGTCAACAAAAATGCTGCAAAAGCTGCATAATTGCACGCATGCAAGTTTTTCGTGGCATTCATCATCAGGCCCTCGCGCCAACATGTGCTCTCACCATAGGCAATTTTGACGGTGTTCACCGGGGACACCAGGCCATGCTTGCGCTTTTGGCCAGCGAAGCCAAGCACCGCCAGGTTGCAGCTACGGTACTGACGTTTGAACCCCATCCGCTGGAATTTCTGGCCCCGCAAAGAGCGCCTGCACGCATTACCAAACTGCGCGACAAGCTCACAGAGCTTGAGCTGTGCGGTATCGATCAGGTGGTTGTGCTGCGTTTTGACCAGCAACTGGCCTCACTTACCCCACAGGACTTTGCCCAAAAAATCATCTGTGACGGGCTGCATGCCCAGCATGTGCTGGTAGGTGACGATTTTCGTTTTGGCGCCAAACGCGCCGGTGATTACGCTTTGCTGGACAGCATTTCACATTCGCATGGATTTGAAGTTGCGCGCATGAACAGTTTTGAAGTCGCCGGGCAGCGGGTATCGAGCTCGCTGGTCAGAGAAGCGCTGTCGCGCGGCGACATGTTGCAGGCACGCCAGCAACTGGGGCGCCCCTACGCCATCAGCGGACATGTAGTGCATGGCCGCAAACTCGGGCGCGAACTGGGATACCGCACCCTCAACATCCGCTTCGGTCACCCGAAACCGGCTGCATCCGGCATCTTTGTTGCCAATGTCATTGGGCTGGAGGCAAAACCACTTGCAGGCGTAGCCAGCATTGGCAGCCGCCCTACTGTTGACAACAGCGGCGAAGTTCTGCTGGAAACCCATGTATTTGACTGGTGGGGCGATGCTTACGGCAGGGTTGTCACCATTGAACTGCTGCACAAGCTGCGTGATGAAGTCAAGTTCCCCGACCTGCAGGCCCTGAAAGACGGCATTGCGAAAGACTGTGAACAGGCCCGCAATTACTGGCAGCAATTTCATCAGGAACTCAGCCAGCGCATTGTCACGCCCTGAGAAATTCCCCGTAAAACGACATTCTCCCCTTCTGTGCAATTTGGCGCTAAAATAGCAGGCCTTATGGCTCAAATCTGTCATTCCTCTCATTCATGTGGCTGCTGCCCTGCCAGTATCCGCCGTCAAACCACTCGCGATCGAATTACGCGAATATGACTATGGGCATCTGTGCTGCACGTTTTAACGCTGCCGGCAACCATTGTCCTTGCAACTTTGCTGATATTCAAATAACTGCCCGCCTGCTTCAATACCATATCCGTTTCCAGGCCGGTTTATCTGAAAAACCTCTGTTGCTTTCGTTCAGAACCTCCCTGTTATAGCCATGTGTCTGAACATCCAATTTTAAAAAGTGAGTATGGTCGTTATGAGTTCAACTGAAAAAAACAATTACCGAACAACCCTGAATCTGCCTGATACCAAATTTCCCATGCGCGGAGATTTGCCCAAACGTGAGCCGGGTTGGGTCAAAAGCTGGGAAGATAAAGGCATCTACAAAAAACTGCGCGCCGCCCGCTGCGATCACCCTAAATTTATCCTGCACGACGGCCCGCCCTATGCCAACGGCAAACTGCACATTGGTCACGCGGCCAACAAAATTCTCAAAGACATGATCATCAAGGCCCGCCAGTTGGCCGGGTTCGACGCTCAGTATGTGCCTGGCTGGGACTGCCATGGTCTGCCGATCGAAAACCAGATTGAGAAACAATTTGGCCGCAACCTCTCCCGTGCTGAAGTACAGGCGAAAAGCCGGGTCTACGCTGCCGAGCAGATCGAGCAGCAGATGGTCGACTTCAAGCGCCTGGGGGTTCTGGGAAACTGGGACAACCCCTACAAAACCATGAGCTTTGGCAATGAAGCAGGCGAAATCCGCGCGCTGAAAAAAGTTATCGAACGCGGTTTTGTCTATCGTGGTTCCAAACCCGTGTACTGGTGCTTTGACTGCATGTCGTCGCTGGCCGAATTTGAAATTGAATACGAAGACAAAAAATCGCAGTCACTGGACGTGGCATTTGCCAGCGATGACCCTGCCGCGCTGGCAGCGGCATTTGGATTGACCGCCTTGCCGGATTCCAGCAAACCCGCCTACATTGTGATCTGGACCACCACGGCATGGACCATTCCGGCCAACCAGGCGCTGAACGCAGGGCCACAGATTGAATATGCCCTGGTCGATACCGATAAAGGCTATCTGGTACTTGCCAGCAAGCTGGTCAACGACTGCATGGAACGCTATGGCCTGCAAGGCAAAGTCATTTCCACAACCGTAGGCAGCAAGCTGGAAAACCTACAGTTCCGCCACCCGCTTTATGATGTGGATGCCGGATACAAGCGCCTGTCTCCGGTTTACCTGGCTGACTACGCCACCGATGAGGACGGTACCGGTATTGTGCACTCGGCCCCTGCATACGGGCTGGACGACTTTTACTCCTGCACATCGCACGGGCTGAAAAACGAAGACATCCTCAACCCGGTACAAACCAATGGCGTTTATGCCGACAGCCTGCCGCTGTTTGGCGGCCTGTTGATCTGGGATGCCGTACCAAAAATTCTGGAAGTGCTGCAACAGGCCGGCAGGCTGCTTTCCACCAAAACCATCTCTCACAGCTACCCGCACTGCTGGCGCCATAAATCGCCTGTGATCTACCGTGCTGCAGCGCAGTGGTTTATCCGCATGGATCAGGGTGAAGGTGTTTGCACCACAGACAAGGCCCCTTACAGCCTGCGCGAAAAATCCCTGGAAGTCATTGAACATACCACTTTCTATCCGGAAAACGGACGTACACGGCTGTATGACATGATCGCCCATCGCCCTGACTGGTGCATCAGCCGCCAGCGCAACTGGGGCGTACCGCTGCCATTCTTCCTGCATAAAGACACCGAAGAACTGCACCCCGATACATTGGCCCTGATTGACAAAGCCGCTGAGCTCGTTGAACAGGGTGGCGTAGAGGCCTGGTCTAACCTGGACCCGAAAGAATGGCTGGGCGCAGACGCTGAAAACTACGTCAAGAGCAACGATATTCTGGACGTCTGGTTTGACTCCGGCACCACGCATTACCATGTGCTGCATGGCAGCCACCCGGAATCCGGACACGACCAGGGCCCCGAAGCTGACCTGTACCTGGAAGGCCACGACCAGCACCGCGGCTGGTTCCATTCATCGCTGCTGACTTCAGTCGCAATGAATGCCCGCGCGCCCTACAAAGGCCTGCTGACGCACGGATTTACCGTGGATGGACAGGGTCGCAAAATGAGCAAATCGCTTGGCAACATTGTGGCTCCGCAGGAAATCAGCGACAAACTGGGCGCTGAAATCATTCGCCTGTGGGTTGCCTCGACCGACTACTCCGGCGACCTGGGCATTGACGACAAAATCCTTGCGCGTGTTGTCGACTCCTACCGGCGCATCCGCAATACCTTGCGCTTCATGCTGGCCAATACCAGCGACTTTGATCCGATTACCGACAAAGTTGAGCTCCATGAACTGTTTGAAATCGATCAGTACATGCTGGCCCGCATGGCAGAGTTTCAGGCGGATGTTCTCAAGCATTATGATGTGTATGAATTTCATCCGGTGGTTGCCAAACTGCAGGTGTTCTGCTCGGAAGATTTGGGTGCCTTCTATCTGGATGTGCTCAAAGACCGGCTTTACACCACCGCGCCTAAATCGCTCGCACGCCGCAGCGCACAAACCACGCTCTGGCATCTGACACAAGCCATGCTGCGTCTGATGGCGCCGTTCCTGAGCTTCACGGCAGAAGAAGCCTGGGCCATTTTTGCCCCGGGCCAGTCCGAATCCATTTTCATGGAACAGTACTGGGACCTGGCGCTGCCCAGCAACAAGGAAGCCCTGAGTGTCAAATGGAAACGACTGCAGGAAATCCGCGAACTGGTCAATAAAGAAATTGAGCTGCTGCGCGAAACCGGGCAAGTCGGCTCCTCATTGCAGGCCAACATCGAGATTACTGCCGGAGCAGACGACTATGGCCTGATGCACAGCCTGGGTGATGATCTGAAGTTTGTCTTCATCACCTCGCACGCCACACTGGTTAAAGGTGAAGCATTGAGCATCAAAGTCAGCACCAGTACGGATGCCAAATGCGAACGCTGCTGGCACTACCGTGAAGAAGTCGGCCACAATGCCGATCATCCGACTTTGTGTAACCGCTGCATCAGCAACCTGTTTGATACTGGCGAAGAGCGTACCTATGTTTAACCCAGGCGTTTTAGGGCGTGCTGACTAACCAACCAAGAATCTGTGGAAAAACAATCTTCTGAAAAAAAACCTCTCAGCAGACAGCGCCTGTTTTATCTGTGGTGTGCACTGGCAGCAGCCCTGGTGGCTGCTGACCAGTGGATCAAACTGCTGATCGTTGAGCACTTCCGATATGGTGAGGGCATCCCCATCACCTCATTTTTTAATCTGGTACGTGTTCACAATACAGGAGCGGCTTTTTCCATGCTGGCCGATGCCGGGGGCTGGCAGCACTGGCTGTTTGCAAGCATTGCCATTGTGGTGGCTGTGATCATTCTGTTCATGCTGCATAAGCACAGTCAGGAGCGCATATTTTCTTTGGCCCTCAGTTGCATACTGGGTGGCGCCATCGGCAACCTGATTGACCGCCTGATGCATGGCTATGTGGTTGACTATCTGGATTTTTACTGGAAGATGTACCATTTTCCGGCGTTTAATCTGGCAGATACGGCCATCACAGTCGGCGTGGGCCTGATCATTCTGAATGAGCTGCTCAACATCAGCAAAAAGAAAAAAGCCAACGCCAGTCACTAAGCCTGCGGACTTTCCTTCAATGCTTCTTTTGAAGGCTTGCGGGCAAACTGCAGCAAGCGCTCGCAGGCGGTCAGCGCATCCACGGCTTCATAAAGCACATCCGATGCCGGGTCATCGGCATTTTCTTTGGCCAGATTCCACACGGCCCGAATCGCTCCATGCGTATCGTCAGCAAAATAAGTCAGCGCCTGCAAACCCTGCTGTGCCACAGGCGTTCTCAGGCGTTGCAGCCTGACAATGACAGACCCCAGATTTAATACACCCAAAATACCCAGCGGTGCTTTGTTGCGCAATGCTTTGGCCGCACCCAGATGCAACATCATCCTGAGCACTTCACGTTCTGAACGGGCCTGCCAGTCTTTTTCGGCATCGGTGTATTTGCTGAAATAATCACCGCTTCGCTCCAGCATGCGCTGAAGGTCGCGAATCAGCTTGGTCACCGTCATATAGGCCTGGTCATCAGCCCGCCGGGGCAACAGCCACAGGCTGGCCAGGCATGCGCCTGCCACCCCCAGCACCACCGCCACCGAGTCCACCACAATCTGCCCGGTCGTAGCGGCAACAGCCGGAAACATGATCTGCCCCACCAGGAAAAAATTCATGTTGGCATCCAGTGCCGGCCCTGCGGTTTTGCTGCTGGTACGCGCCAGGCCACCGACAAGCAGGAAAGGAATCAGTGACAGCATCAACTGCGGCAATGTGCTGACATAAGGCTGAATCAAAAGCCGGTATGCCAGTGCGACAACAGACCCGACCACAACGCCGGTAAACAGAATCTTCATCATCATGCGCGGGTAAGGGAACGATGCCAGTATCAGACAAAACATGCATGTCCCCAGCGCCATCAGATCCGCCGCATGGCTGCCGGAAACCCAGGCCAGCAAAGACACCGCCAATGTGGTCACCCCGGCCGACAGCGCACTTTGCTTGGCCCAGTCAATTTCTGCCGCAGTCGCCAGCTTGGGCGGGCTGACCCTCAGCCTTCCACCGGCCTCCAGCTTGTCAACACCGTGGTAAAGTGCTTTTTCTGCTGCCACCAGTTGCTCCAGCGAGTGATTCAAACGCTGCGCCATGTCAGAAGTGACCGGGGGGTGATTCAACAGCACTTCCGGATGTTGCAGCAACGCCTTAAACGCCTCATCATCCTGGCGCAACTGCGTTGTCAGCTGGCTCATGTAATCGACCAGAATCTGAACCTCTTCATCCTGTACCGTGCGACCCTCTTCATGCTGGCGCTGCCGGTAAATTGCCGCCGCAGAAGCCATCACTTCCATCGAAGATGCAATCAGCGCTTCAACATGACGCAACTGCCTGTGCCCCGTCACCGAGCCCGCTGCAACGGTGTGCGCGCTGCTTTCCAGTTGCGACATGCGCAGCAAAACATCCTGCTCATGTTCATAGGCAGCATCCAGTGGTGCCCCCTGCAGCAACCGCACAGCAAATTCAACCGCGTCGGCCACCAGCAGCCTGGCCTGGGTGTAATACTCACGCCGTGATGCCTTGGGCGTATAAAAACTCATCACAATGGTCACCACCAGCACCCCGATCAAGGTGCACAGCACACGCGACCAGGCCAGATCGGGCTGATAGCTGTTGGTCAAAGCTGAAGGCAGCACCACCACCCCCGCGGTAATGCCTGCCAGCATCACACCATAAGGATAAATGCCTTTAATCAAATGCATGGCCCCAGCACATACCGTGGCCCATAAAGAAAGCAGCACAATCTGCAACAGCGCATAGGGCGCACACCACAAAATGACAAACCCCACCGCAGCGCCCAAAGTGGTCCCCAGTACGCGCATGAGCGCCCGCTCGAACAGCATGCCGCGCAGCGGCTGAACCACCACCCACACAGCCATGGCCGCCCAGTACGCATTGGCCATATGCCAGATAGAGGCAATGGCAAATGCCAGCCAGGCAGCCAACGCCATCAACAGCCCCCGCTTGACGGCAGCCGCATCCAACCCCAGAGACTGGCCCCAAAACTCTTTCACACTGTTCAACCTTCAAATACCGTTTTATTCAACACCCGCTTTTTTCTGCAGCCCACAACACTGTGGTGATACAGGCCGGCGCATCTTTTTCGTGCTGCTCTCCGCCATATTCACCACCGCGTTTGTTCATCAAAGCATGGTTCGACATCCAGGGTCAGGACTTATTAAATAGGGCGTTACGCAAGTGTGAAAGGAAAATGCAGTACAAGACGCTGGAACGCGCCGCGTAACAGGTTACGCAAGCACGAGACAACGCAGTGATGCGCTTCATGGCACATTTGCCCTTCGGGTTTGTTGGAATGAAGCTATTGACCGCGTTGTTCAGCCCGGCAAGGGTTCTACCATTGCCTTCGCTTCACGCCTTGTCCTACCCCCATTCCTGCAAACGTAACCTCTCTATTTAATAAGCCCTGACCCTAATCAACTGAAATGACTTTGCATCATGATTCAAGCGTGCAACACATTGCGTCATTGCGAGAAAGCCTTTGCCCAAATACAAAAAAACACACGCCATTCCCACACCGTGGCATCTGCCATGGCATACCAGCTTGCTGTACATACAGGTTGCTCAGGATGTTCTGTCAATGCAAAACGCGTGTTTTTCGCACCGCCCGTTGCAGCAACGCATCCTGCCATACCGCATACTGCAGGCCATTCTTCGTATATTCAGGCCTGCGGGTATCAGCATGAAGAGAAATCCATTCTCTGTACTGCTCGCATCATGAATACAGAGAAGGCATGACAATCAAATTATTCAGTTTTATCTTTTCATTTTAAAACGCAGCGTATCTTTTTTCAGCGCACAATCACAATCCGCACCATCACCACTAGGGTTAACACCGACGTACAATACAGGCTGTATATTTTTCACATTGTGACAGGTTGCACCCATGACAGATTCTTTTGCGCCCTATTTTGCGCACATCCATCCTGCGGGTTATCGCAAAACGGCCCCGGCGTCCAACGATACATTCAATCATCGCTACCTCATTAAACTTTCTGATGCCAGTTGGCTGGAAATACCGCTATGCGCCCTACCCGGCGACCAGCAGGCCATTGCGCTGCTCATGTCCAACCAGTGCCCTTTGAGCGTCACAGAACACCTGAGCGGCCTGATCGCGGAAAAAGCCGCCATGTTCCAGCCGGAAAGCATCGTTGCCATCCCCACCATGGGGCTGGAATATGGCAGCCGGGTTGCCGCCAAACTGCGTATGGAACATTATGTTGCCATGGGGTTTTCGCATAAATTCTGGTATGACGAACATTTGAAAGAAACGGTCGTATCGTCCACCAGCCCCGACCAGCGCAAATTCCTGTATCTGGATCCGGCACTGCTCAACCGTGTTCAAGGCAAGCGGGTCGTGATTGTTGATGATGTCATCAATACCGGGGCCAGCATGCTGGCGGCAACACGCCTGCTGCGCCGTGCCGGCGCCGAAGTAGCCGGCATTGTGGTCGCACTGACGGAAGGGTATGCCTGGCGGGAAACCCTGTCAGATATCTCCATCATGATGCCTGACAAAGTCAGCGCTGCCGGGCACATTCCACTGTTCATGAAAAAAGGCAGTGCCTGGGTTGCACAGCCCGATACATGAGCCTATGCACTGTGATACCTCTTTTTAACGGTCATATCCACATCAAAAGTCTCTAAACAATTATGGAAATCATCGTTGTTGTTGCGTTAGGGGCGATCATTGCCGGCTTTGTCCAGGGCGTCTCAGGCTTTGCCTTCGGCATGGTCTCCATGTCCATCTGGGTTTGGGTTCTGGACCCGCATGTTGCAGCAGCACTGGTGGTTTTTGGCGCACTGACCGGCCAGATCATGGCGGCGTTCACCGTCAAGCGCGGCTTTCACTTTCGCATGCTCTGGCCCTATCTGGCAGGCGGACTGCTGGGCGTGCCCATTGGGGTAACGCTGCTGCCCATGATGGATGTCAACTGGTTCAAATTTTTCCTGGGCGTGTTTCTGGTGATCTGGTGCCCAACCATGCTGTTTTTAAAAAACCTGCCCCGGCTTAGCCCGAACCATCGGGTACTCAACGGCATTGTCGGTATTCTGGGGGGTGCCATGGGCGGCATCGGCGGGTTCGCTGGTGTTTTGCCTTCCTTATGGTGTACCTTGTGCACCTATGACAAGGATGTACAGCGCAGCATCATCCAGAATTTCAGCCTGACCATGCTTTCGGTCACCATGATCACCTACATCGCCACAAACCTGGTTGCTCCTGAGACATTACCTTTGTTTGCTGTCGTACTGCCCGCCATGCTGGTCCCGACATGGCTGGGGATGCGTGTCTACACGCGCATCAACCCGGTGGCTTTTCGGCGGCTGATTCTGGCATTACTGACCTTGTCCGGTGTCTCCATGCTGATTTCATCCATACCCAAGCTGATTTAAGTACACAGGGCACCAGTTTTCTTTCACAGCATTCTGTTTCTGCCGGCAAGCCTCTTTGCGTTTCAGGCATAAGGAAAGCAGCGGGGATTCTATGGATTGTTGTATTTTGTGCACAGCAAAATTAACTTCCCATTTTATGCAAAACTTTTCGGCATATTGTGAATTAAATCCCTTTGTTTTAATTGATATATAGCGGTAAATATGGTACCCTGTGCAGTGCACCAGATGCATTTTTTTGCATTGCACTAATTTGCATCCATGTACCAACGGATCTGCCTACCCAAACAGCGACGTGGTTCTTGGTGACAGCTATAAAGATCATACTTCTTTTTCCTCTCACAGAGGTAACGCCAAATGACAAAAAATCACTATCAAGAACTTCTACAGCTTTGTAAAAACATCCCACCGGTACCGACAGCCGTTGTACACCCCTGCGAATCCAGTGCGCTGCAAGGAGCACTTGAAGCAGCAGAACTCGGCCTGATTGATCCGATTCTGGTTGGCCCGGAACAAAAAATCAAATCCGTGGCGCAGGAAGCCGGACTGGATCTGGGCAACTACCGGATTGAATCTGTCGAACACAGCCATGCAGCAGCCAAACGCGGTGTTGAACTGGTTCGTGAAGGACGCGCCGCCATGATGATGAAAGGCAGCCTGCACAGCGATGAACTGCTCTCCGCAGTAGCCTCCTCCAGTACCGGGTTGCGCACGGCACGCCGTTTAAGCCATGTGTTTGCAATGAACGTGCCCAGCTACCACAAGCCCCTGTTCATTACCGATGCTGCGGTCAACATCGCCCCCAACCTGGACGAAAAAGCCGATATCTGCCGCAATGCCATTGACCTGCTGAAAGTGCTGGGCATTGATCGCCCCAAACTGGCTTTGCTGTCTGCGGTGGAAACCGTCACCGCCAAGCTGCCCTCCACCCTGGAAGCTGCTGCGCTGGTGGTCATGTCGCACCGTGGTCAGATTGAAGGCGGTATTCTGGATGGCCCGCTGGCATTTGACAACGCCATCAACGCCGAGGCCGCACGCATCAAAGGTATTGTGTCCGAGGTTGCCGGAGATCCTGATGTGCTGGTGGTGCCGGATCTGGAATCTGGTAACATGGTCGCCAAACAGCTGATATACCTGGCAGGTGCACAAGCAGCAGGCATAGTTTTGGGGGCTCGCGTACCCATTGTACTGACCAGCCGCTCAGACCCCGCGCCCGCCCGTATCTCCAGTTGTGTACTGTGTGTACTGCTGGCAGATGCGCAGCAAAAACAGGCTGCCAGCGCACTTGTCAAAAACTGATTCGGGCGTTTACCGGATCTTTTGCATCAGGAGATTTTGGCGTGGAACAAAGCCATGATAAATTGATTATGACCGTCAACGCCGGGTCTTCCAGCATCAAGATCGGTCTGTTTAAAGGTCACCCGGGCCAGGACGTGCCGGTTCTATTTGCCGGCGCCAAATTTGACGGCATTGGTACCCTGCCACGCATGAAAGTCACCCGGGCTGACGGCTCTTTGGCAACTGAAAAGCAGTTTGACCCCAAGGAAGCACATGACCAGATCACCGCGTTCAAGCTGATCTTCCCGGCGCTGCTGTCCGAACTCCACGGGCAGGAGCCGGCACTGATCGCGCACCGCATCGTGCATGGTGGCGAGCACTATACCGAACCGGTATTGATGAACCAGCACCACCTGCAGGAACTCAAAAAAGTAATTCCGCTGGCCCCCCTGCACGAGCCTTTCAACCTGGCCCCGATTGAGCAGATACTCAACAGCAATCCGACATTGCCGCAAGTGGCCTGCTTTGATACCGCATTCCATGCCAACCGCAGCGAACTGAGCATGCTGACCGGCCTGCCTTACAGCTACTATGAGCAGGGCATACGCCGCTACGGTTTTCATGGTTTGTCATTTGAATACATCAGCCACCAGTTGCACCACGTTGCGCCTTCCATCGCCAACGGCAAAATCATTATCGCCCATCTGGGCTCCGGTGTTGGACTGTGCTCCATTGAAAACGGAAAATGCGTTGAAGTCACCACCAGCTTTACCGCGCTGGACGGCGTCCCGATGGGCAGCCGCACCGGAACGCTCGACCCGGGCGTCATGCTGTACCTGGTCGGGCAGGGCAAAACCTACGACGAGCTGGAAAACATCCTTTACCGCCAGTCGGGGCTGCTCGGCATTTCCGGGGTCAGCAACGATATGCGTACACTGCGCTCCAGCGGCGACAAACGGGCGCAACTGGCTATTGATTATTTTGCCTACCACATTGCCCAACAGATCGGTCGTCTGGCGGTTACCGTTGGCGGACTGGATGGCCTGGTTTTCACAGCGGGCATTGGTGAAAAAGACGCCAAATTACGCAGCCAGGTGGTCCGTTACCTTGAGCCGATTTTCAAACTGGAACTCGATGAGCAGGCCAATGAGGGCAATGCTTTTCAGATATCTTCCGGCGAAAGTCAGGCACCGGTACTCGTCATCCCGACAGATGAAGAAAGCATGCTCGCCAAACATGCATGGAAAATCTATAACAAGCTGTAAACGCCTGCATTTTTCTGTGTGAGTTTGTTGAAAAGCCCGGTCAGCTACTCTGCTCGGGCTTTTTTATCGGCACGTATAACTCAGCCAGCAGGAAAACCAGAACCCCAGAAATACAAAAACGCCAGGTCGTTCCCTGGCGTTTTATTCGAATGGCAAAATAGTCTGATCAGTTCTCAGCGCCAGCCACCGCGTCTGTTTTCTGGTTATTTTGCTGTGCTTGCCTGGCTTGCTTTTTCAAACGGTCTTCTTCCATCAGTGCGTTGTACAAATCCACCGTCGGCACACAGTTACATGCCCTGGACTTATCCGGCAATACACGCCAAAACAGGTAAGTCACCACAAAAAAGATCAGCAAAGGCCATAAAGACAACAGATGTTGCAGCATACAGGCAACCTTTCAGCAAAAACCGCAGATGGTTTTAATATATTACCTTACATTGCCACTGTTTGCAGCACCAGAAAAGTGCCGCTGGTCAGGGTAACAGAAAATGTTCGCGGTAATACTTCAGCTCGTCAATCGACTCCTGCACGTCGGCCAGCGCAGTATGTGCCTGGCGTTTTTTAAAGTTCTTATACACCTCAGGCTTCCAGCGCCGGGCCAGTTCTTTCAGCGTGCTGACATCCAGATTGCGGTAGTGCAGGTAATCTTCCAGTTTCGGCGTGTACTTCACCAGAAAACGCCGGTCCTGCCCGATCGTGTTACCGCACAGGGGGGAGGCTTTCTCCGGCACATATTGCTTCACAAAAGCCAGCGTCTGCTGCTCTGCCTCTTCTTCAGTCACCGTGGATGCTTTCACACGCTCAATCAAACCGCTCTTGCCATGCGTTGACTGGTTCCATGCGTCCATCGCATTGAGCACTTCATCGCTTTGGTGAATCGCAAAAACCGGCCCTTGCACGCAGATAGATAAATCCGCATTGGTTACAATAACAGCCATTTCGATTATGCGGTCACGCTCTGGGTTCAATCCGGTCATTTCCAGGTCCATCCAGACCAGATTCAAGTCGTTTTTTACCAGTTGCACGGCTGGTGTTTCAATTTGTGCATTGCTAATTTCGTCATTCATCCCCATATTGTCCCTGATCCGTACTTTTTCTGGTTATTTCTCTTAAACTGCCACTATGACTCTCAGTATTTTTACCTCTTCGCCGTCATCCACGCTGTTTTTCGGGCTGTTCATTGTCTTAACACTTGCCACCCTGGCCATCAAATGCTGGCTGTCGTGGCGGCAAATCCGCAGTGTCAAACAGCACCGGGCCCATGTGCCGGTCGATTTTACCGGTCACGTCACCCTCTCCAGCCACCAGCGTGCGGCTGATTATACGGTTGCACAACAGCGGTTCGGCATGCTGGAGTCAGCATGGAGCACATTGCTGCTGCTGGGTTGGACCGTGTTTGGCGGTTTGAACCTGCTGAACCACATTGTGCAGCCCCTGACAGGAAGCGGGCTGTGGTACGGCATTGTGCTGATCCTGGCATTTTTCCTGATCAATGGCATACTCGGCCTGCCCTGGAGTCTGTGGAGCACTTTCCGGCTGGAACACCGGTTTGGCTTCAATAATATGACTGCCGGTTTATGGGTCAGAGATTTGATTCTGTCCACCGTCATCGGGCTGGTTCTCGGTGTGCCGATCCTGGCCCTGATCTTATGGCTGATGGGTGCCGCCGGCTCACTGTGGTGGCTGTGGGCCTGGCTGGCATTTGCCGCCTGGCAGATGCTGCTGATGGTGCTGTTTCCTGTTGTGATTGCGCCGCTGTTCAACAAATTCAAACCGCTGGAAGATGACACGCTGTTACAGCGTGCCACCAACCTGATGCAACGCTGCGGCTTTCAGGCTAAGGGCTTTTTTGTGATGGATGGCTCCAAACGCAGTGCGCATTCCAACGCGTACTTTACCGGCATGGGCAAATCCAAACGGGTGGTGTTTTATGACACACTGCTGACCAAACTGACCCCGGATCAGATGGAAGCCGTGCTGGCGCATGAACTGGGGCACTTTCATTACAAGCACATTACCAAACGCATCGTGATGATCATGGTGCTGAGCCTGCTGGCTTTTGCCGTTCTGGGCTGGCTGTCACAACAGGTCTGGTTTTATACGGCCCTGGGTGTGCAAATGAACACACAGGCCCCGAACAGCGCACTGGCATTGCTGTTGTTCATGCTGGCCGGCCCTGTGTTCACCTTTTTCATTTCCCCTATTGCTGCACAGTTTTCACGTAAAGACGAATTCCAGGCCGATGCCTACGCCTGCCAGCAGGCCAATGGGGAAGATCTGCGCTCGGCCCTGTTGCGGCTGTATGAGGACAATGCCTCTACCCTAACACCCGACCGGCTGTTTGCCAGGTTCTACTATTCACATCCGCCGGCAGTTGAAAGGCTGGCGCATCTGAACGCACAGACATGAACAACCTGATGTCATCACCACATGAATAAGCAGCTTGCCGCGGGCCTGATTACCAGTGCGTTTGGCCGCCATTATCAACTGGAAATTGAAGACGGCAAACGGTTGCTGGCGCATCCGCGCGGCAAAAAAAGTGAAGCAGTGGTCGGAGACAAGGTTCTGTGGCAGCTCAGCCAGGATGAGGCGGTGATCGAAAAAATCCTGCCCCGGCACAACCTGATGTACCGGCAGGATGAAGTCCGCACCAAAGCATTTGCCGCCAATCTGGACCAGGTCCTGATCATGATTGCAGCAGAACCTGAGTTTTCAGAAAGCCAACTGAGCCGCTCGCTGATTGCCGCCGAGGCAGAGCACATTGATGTCCTGATTGTGCTGAATAAAGCCGACCTCACCGCCCCTTTTGAAAAAGCACTGCAACGCCTGCAGCCCTATCTCAAAATAGGCTACACCATCATCACCACATCGTTGCAGCATGCACAGCCGACCGAATCCATCATGACGCACCTGAACGGGAAAACGACACTGATACTAGGCCCCTCGGGCGCTGGCAAAAGCACACTGATCAATGCATTGATCCCCGATGCACAGGCGCAAACCGGGGAGCTCTCCAAAGCGCTGAAATCAGGCAAGCACACCACCACCACCTCACAATGGTACTGGCTGCCGGATCATCAGGGCGCCGTCATTGACTCTCCGGGGTTTCAGGAATTCGGCCTGCACCACATTGACTCAGGGCATCTGGCTTCACTGATGCCGGATTTGCGCGAGCACGTTACAGAATGCCGGTTTTATAATTGCACCCATCTGCATGAGCCGGGTTGCGGCATCATCAAAGCGGTAGAAAATAACAGCATTTCAGAAGCGCGCTATAAAATCTACTGCGACGTGATGCAGGATCTGCTCAGCGCCTCCAGGTATTAAACCGTTTTCTGATTTTCGATACACCCATTTTTATAAATTCATCCAAACTATGCTCAGCACGCTGATTCTCTACAGCATCACATGGTTCGCCGTCTCCGTTATGCCCGGCCCCAGCATGATGCTGATGCTGGCCAATGGCCTGACCAAAAACAAACGGCTGGTGATTATGGGCATGCTGGGTGCAAACCTGTCCAGCATCACCATCATCAGTGCCGTCGCCGTCGGACTGGGGGCACTGTTGCAGGCCTCAGAAGCCCTGTTTTCCCTGATCAAATGGATTGGTGTGGCTTACCTGCTGTGGCTGGCCTGGCAAATGTGGCATGCTGAGCCCAAAGCCATTGAAACAACCGCACCGCGGGAAACCCCTTTCACCAAAGCTTACACACCACTGCAGGCCTTCAGGCGGTGTTTGCTGGTCGGCATTACCAACCCCAAGGGCATTCTGTTTTTTACGGCCTTTTTACCGCAGTTTATTCACATCAGCCAGCCACAGATTCCGCAATATGCCGCACTGGCTGTCATTACGGTTGTTATCGACAGCGCCTGCATGGTCTGTTACGCTGCTGGTGGCATGCAAGCCGCCAAACTGCTCACAGGCACCAACCTGAAGCGGCTTAACCGCTGCTCAGCGATTATCATGACCTGCATGGCCGGTGGACTGGCGCTGTACCGTAAATCATGACGTATCATGGACGGCAGATGGTTTCAAGCCCGTTGGCGATGAACGAGGTGTTGTTGTTCCCTGTACGAGAGCAAAACAGAAGCAGCTCATTGAATGTGGTGCCATACATTGCCCGTGCCACGCAAGTGGCACAACTGCCATCAGCTTGAAAGCTCAGTTAAACCGCAAACGGACAATCAGCACATCCGGCCGTGCCGTATTGCGCATTGGTGGCCCCCAGGTGCCGGCCCCGGCCGAAACCAGATAATGTGTTTCTGACCGTGTGGAATAACCATACGGGTTTTCAAACACCCTGGCCACAATCAGGTTGGCTGGCCATATCTGCCCGTTATGCGTATGCCCGGAAAGCTGCAATGCTGTGCCAGCTCTTTCAGCTTCATCCAGATGCTGCGGCTGGTGATCCAGCACAATCAGCGGCAATTGTCTGTGCGCGGACGGTACCGCTTCCAAAACCTCGGCCAGAGGCGCTCTTTCCGTATGGGTAAAACGGGGTTTGGAATAATCATCCCGTCCCACCAGCAACAACTGGTTCTCAAGCACGGCCCAGTCATCACGCAAGATACGAATACCCACCTGCTCAAGAATTTCCTGGCTCTCACTGGCCTGGCCTGAAATATATTCATGGTTACCTAAAATGCCCCAGACACCCAGCGGTGGCTGCACCAGCGCAATCGCATCACGCATGGCATCCAGATCCAGCAGAATATGGTCATCGAGCACATCCCCCAGAAAAAACACCGCATCCGGCTTGTGTGGGGCAATCAGACCCATCGCCCGCGACAGCCTGACCGCAGGCAGGGTACGCCCCAGGTGCAGGTCAGACAAAGCGGCAATGGTCAGCGTTTTGCCTTGCAACTCCGGTTGCTGCGTTGGCACTGTCACATCAAACTCGCGGACAACCGGATATGCCGCATTGATCCACCCCGCTGCACCCAACATGACAGTGAGAACCACAACAGCCATGCAAGCCAAATAACGTGGCCGCTGCCTGTGTTTTTGAGAAGAATTTTGAAAGTAATTTTGAGAAGAAGCGCGAAACAGGCGCCGTATGATGGCCACACCATCAACCACCAGCACCATCAAAAACACATAAATGAAGACGCCTATCCAGATCGCCCCGATCCGCAATAAAGTCATCGCCCATGGCGACGCACTTGAACTGAGATAGCCAAACGGAAAACATGCGGCAATGAACAGCAGCACCAGACAGGCAATCACCCGTACCCGGCCGCTGCCGCGCAAAGCGCGCCAGAACCACCAAATAATCCAGGAGTTGATACAACAGTAAACAAGCGCGACATAGAAAAAAAACAGCGGCATGGTATCAGATATAAAGTGTAGTTCTGTGAATTGTCTGCCAGGAAATCATGCGTGCTCCCGCCTGAGGCCAGGCGGTTTACCACATCACCATATTACATCATGGGCCTAAATACCCGATTATTTATCTGCCCGCAAAAACCAGTACAGATTACGCAGCATGGCCGCTGTCGCTCCCCAGATGAAATAACGCCGGTTGCCTTTCACATAATCCATGGAAAGCCAGCGCCTGGTCACGGGTGTACCATCGGGCCTGGCCAGCACAGTTTCATGCCAGCGATGGTTGGCCGGTGTCATCAGGAACGATAGCGGCACTGTAAACGCTTCTGCCACTTCATCTTTTTGCAGTGTCAAAGGCGCATTTTCAGGCACCATTCCCACCACAGGCGTCACCTCATAAGCGGTCCCCGTCAGGTATTGCGGCAATGCGCCCAGCACATCGACCTGTGCCGGTGCAATGCCAACCTCCTCCCAGGTTTCACGCAATGCGGCAGTCACAGCACTATCATCCTGCGGATCCAGGCGTCCGCCGGGAAAACTGATCTGCCCGGCATGATCCTTCAGATGCATGCTGCGCTGTGTCAGCAAAACAGACAACTCCGGCCTGCCTTCAAAAGTGGATGCAATCGGAATCAGCACGGCTGCTGAACGCAAAGGTTTTTGCAGATAAAAAGGCTCCAGGTCCTGCACATCGTGGTGCCAATGTTGCGGTGGATAGAGAAACCGATCACGCAGATAATGCTCGCTCAACTGAGACGCATTCAACGCAGGCAGGTCGGTATCTACCTTGACAACAGGCACTTCCATAGGGTTTCGAATCAGGTATTTGGATTTAGCGGATTCGCTGGTTGTCATAATATTTTTGAATATCCAGTACCATTCCACGTCCGCCATGTACTGTTAACAGTGAATCCATGTCATAAGACCACTGCGCCATGAATTCATCCTCTTTAGCCTGATAGTACATGCCTTTATAGATGCTGTTTTCAGGAGCCCACGAACACGCCTGCGCCCCGGGCAGAACATCAAGGCAGCGTACATTGTTGCTCCAGCCAGGTAGCTCAAGAGGGCAGCCTGCCTCCTGCTGGCAGGCTTCGTGTAACGGTTGCACAAAAGCTTCAAACGCTTTTTCGCTTTGACGCGATTTAAGATAGATATACCCCACACTCACTGCCGCCAGCACAACAACAGCGGCGACAACCACCCCCGCAATAACACCCCAAAAGCCACGTTGCGCTTGCCCAAAAGCAAAAGTATATTTTTGTACCATCACTGCGCCTCTTCCCGCAGCCGCAGCGTCTGTCCTCTTCCGCCCGTCACAATATATTCACCATCCGACACATAACGCCAGCGCACCACAAACTGGTCTGACGCAGCCTGATAAACCAGCGCACGATAAGCACTGTCTTGGGCTGGTGAGGCACATGACTGAACGGCAGCCAAATCCGGTGTATGGGGACATTCAACACTCCTCCAGCCTTCAGGCATCAAAGGGCAGCCCGTTTCTGTCTGACAGGCCTGCTGGATCGGCTCCAGCGCATCCAGCAGGTTCTGCCTGACCCGGTATGAGGCATAATTCAGCGACGTATAAGCCAGTACGATGAAAAAAACGATCAGCGCCACAATGGATATCACACTGATGCCTTTTTGCTTACGTGAACTCAAACACTTCTTATCCATTGGATGACTCTTTTACAACTGATAGTGAAGAATGATACACAATGTCATTTTCACATACTGTCCCTTGCAAATAAACCTTACGCCATCAGGTATGCCATCCCCATCAACCCAGACGGTTCTGCCGGATACTCTGCTACATAAACAAAAAGGCGCATCAGCGCCTTTTTGTGATTGCCATACGCTGCCAGTGTGTTACGCGTTGATTTTTTTTACCCATGCAACATAGGCATCCACCCAGCTTTGCAGGAACTTCTTCGTCCCCTCATTAATGATGTTGCCCTGTGCATCAATCATTTCTTCTCTGAATTGCAAAAACACTTCGGGCTGTGTCAGCGTAGGCATCGCCAGAAAAGTCAGCACATTGCGCAAATGCTGTTGTGCCAGTGCGCTGCCAATGGCCCCCGGGCTGGTGCCCAAAACACCTGCCGGCTTGCCTTGCCATGCACTCTGCCCATAGGGGCGTGACCCTTGGTCCAGCGCATTTTTTAACACACCTGGAATAGAGCGGTTGTATTCAGGCGTTACAAAAATAACGCCTTGCGAGGCTGCAATCGCCTGCTTAAATTTCAACACCGGTTCCGGTGTTGCACTGTCGAAATCCTGGTTATACAAAGGCAGGTTGCCAATTTCAACAAACTCGGCCTGAAACTCTTTGGGCAACAGCTTGGTCAGTGCAACAGCCACCTGACGGTTCATGGATTCTTTACGCAAACTTCCAACAACTACTGCAATTTTATAAGTACTCATATTCGACTCCCTGTTTAAGAGCAATCATACAAACATCTTTCGGCCAAGGCCTGTAACTTCCATGCCATTATGCCCTGCGCATGGACGCCATGATGAATGTACGTTTAATTAAAAGCCATTCAGACCGCTTCAGATTGTTTTGTTGACCTCTATTGTTCAATCTGTTGAATGGTGCTTGGTTAACTTACTGCACTGCCTAGTGTATATCAATCCAGGGGGTTCCGCTGTCTGCATCGGCTATGCAAACCTGCTCTGGCGCACACCCAAGCAAAGGGGCAAACAGCTGCGTCACATATTCCGGCTGGTTATTCTGCTGGCTTAAATGGGCCGCGACAACCTGTTGCAAAGCACTGTGCCTGATTTCTCTCAGAATATCAGCGGCCACCTGGTTCGACAGGTGCCCCAGCGCCCCGGATACCCGCCTTTTCAGCCATACCGGATAGCTTGACCGGGCCAACAGCTCGGGCTCGTGGTTGGACTCCAGAAACAGTGCATGGCAATTGTAAATATTGCGGATGACGTAATCCGTTGGCTGCCCCAGATCGGTCAGTACGCCCAGACGGCTGCGGTGGTCTTCCACCCTCAACTGCAATGGTTCACGCGCATCATGGGGTACGGTAAAAGGCGTCAAACGCAGATGGCCTATTTCAAAAGAGCGCCCATCGTGAGCAAACTGCACGCCTGATGCAGCAGACTCCAGACTCATCGCAGTGCCTTCGCTCATCCACAAAGGAATACCCCAGCGCTGCGTGAACTTGAAGGCACAGCCCAAATGGTCTGAATGCTCATGTGTGATAAACACTGCCGACAGGTCTGCCGGCTGCAATCCGGCGGCCGCCAGCCGCATCACCAGTTCTTTCTGGGTAAAACCGCAGTCGACCAGAATGCGTGTCACCGCCCCCTGCACAGAAGCGCTTTCAATCACCAGCGCATTACCCGTACTGCCGCTGCCAAGGCTCTTAAACCGCATACAACTTTCCGGCTCTGTGATTAACTGCTAAAAAAATAGGGATGGAAACCACCCCCATTTTTATGGAACAAGAACAACTCAGTTCAGATCTTTTGCCAGTGCATTGGTAATGCGCGTGGCAATCTGCTGGCTGACCGGCTGGCCTTTCTCGTCAAAGACCTGAATCACCGTTGCATTAGGCGTATCGCTCGCAGCAGTCAGCTTGATCTGGTAGGTCTGGGAGCTGGGCTGATTGCCGCTACCGCCAAACCAGCCACTGAACAGCCCCTTCTCACTGGCACGGGTATCAGCCACCGGGTCTACATAACGTACCTGGTACATCCCGGTAGAACGGTCACGATTCACCACGGTAAAGCTCAGGCGGTCCAGCGAAATACCGACCCAGCGCCAGGCATCGTCCATCCCTTCGTCCAGACGCACTGCAGGCTGCCCATTCACTTCAATGATATGTGCACGCGCCGGCATGGATTGCACCTGTGCTACCGCTTGCTGGGACTGCTCTTCGGAAACGCCCAGACGCACCATCAGGCGGCGCAGCATTTCAGCTTCCAGCTCCGGGTCCACCGCTCTGGGCTGCCACATGGTGGTGGTTTTATCGTTGCTGCTATAAACCTCTTCCACACCGCGGTGTGTAATATAAATCTCGGTTCCGGCCGGCGTCACCTCCAGACGGGTTCTGTACATATCACGCTCGCCCGTAGAGTAAAGGCTGTCGAAAATACTGCCCAGTGTTCTGCGGACAAAATCCTGAGGAATCTTGGCACGGTTTTCGGCCCAGTCGGTCTCCATAATGCCGAGTTTGGGCTCATCCACCCTTAAAACAAAGCCCAGATCCTGCCAGAAAGCCTCAACCGTTGACCATAACTGCTCCGGTGTGCGCTCCACCAGCAGCCAGCGCCGGTTGCCGTCACGCTTCATCGTCACGTCGCCCACACTGTTACCTATGATCGAGGAGTTATTGGCGTTTTGGGCTGCCTGCTGCGCTGTCTGCAGTTCATTTGCCGATATCGCCCCCTGAACCGTATAGTTCTGATTGTTTTCCAGTTTGGTCAGGTCTGGTGGCACTTCCAGCGTAGGCCGCAATGTTGCGCTGTGATAATCAATCTTATCGGTCGTCAGTAAAGAATTGGCCGTTTCACACCCTGTGATTCCCACAGAAGCAACCAGAACCGCCAGTAATGATCCTACACGCAATGAAACCTTCTTCATAAATGAGGCAACTTTTCAAAAAATTAAACAAACCCTACCACCTGCAGACATCCTGCATTATCTGTCAGGCCAGGAAACTCTATGCAATGATACCCTGATTTTACGAAATCAGCCCCAACTGGCGTAAAGCGTTCTCTACCACAGGCTGGTGTGCTGGTGTAAGCGGTGTCAATGGCAAACGGATACCCGGTTTGATTTTACCCATCCGGGCCAAAGCCCATTTCACAGGAATCGGATTAGGCTCCACAAACAGATACCGGTTCAGATCCATCAACTTAAAGTGAAGTTCCCGCGCCTTTGCAACCTGCCCGCCAATGGCGGCCATACACATCTCATGCATCAGCTTGGGTGCCACATTGGCGGTTACGCTGACGTTGCCGTCCCCGCCCAGCAGCATCAGGGCCACAGCCGTCGGGTCGTCGCCGGAATAAACACTGAAACCGGGCTTGCGGTTTTTCACCAGGTAGGCGGCACGATCAATGTTGCCTGTAGCCTCTTTGATCCCGATAATCCCCTGCACCTCGGCCAGCCGCAATGCTGTTTCCGGCAGCATATCGGCCACCGTCCGGCCTGGCACATTGTACAAAATCACCGGCAAATCACCCGTTTCTTCCGCAACGGCTTTGAAATGCTGGTAAATCCCCTCCTGAGTGGGTTTGTTATAGTAAGGAACCACCTGCAACTGGCAGTGCGCCCCAACCCCACGTGCGTATTTGGCCAGATTGATGGCTTCGGCCGTAGAGTTCGCGCCGCAACCGGCCATAATAGGCACCCGGCCAGCCGCATGTTCTACAGCCACCCGGATAATTTCACAATGCTCTTCTACGGTCACCGTTGGAGATTCACCCGTGGTTCCCACCACGCCGATACAGTCCGTTCCCTGCTCAACGTGCCAGTCGATCAACTGGCGTAAGGAGGCATAATCGACACTCCCATCTTCGAGCAACGGCGTAACCAAAGCGACAATACTGCCAGTAATAGGTTCCATGTTTCAAACCAATTTCTTCATGAAGGATAATTGCTGATTGTATAGCGATACGCGATATATTTCAGAAAAAACCGCTCAGATAACTGCTTTCTATTCGGTCATTGCCGTCAGGCCATATGTCTCGTTTTGGCATGCCTTAGCGCGGCACAGTGTTTAGCGTTTGCAGGATTGATAAAACAGGCCCCTCAATCCTACAATTAACCTTCTTTTGCTTCACCTGTCTTCACCGCTTGTTTTTACCTTATGTCACAGACCAAACACCCCAAAATGATCCTGTCCATTCAGTCCCATGTCGCCTATGGGCACGCGGGCAATTCGGCTGCCGTATTTCCGCTGCAACGCCTGGGATTTGAAGTGCTGCCGGTTCACACCGTTCAGTTCTCCAACCATACGGGTTATGGTGCGTTCCGGGGCCAGGTTTTTACTGCCGAACACATCCACGATGTCATGCTGGGCATGCAAGAGCGCCAAATTTTGGGGCAGATTGACGCGGTGCTCTCAGGTTACCTGGGTGACGGGTCCATCGGCAATGCCATTCTCGAGGCTGTTGCAACCATACGCGCACAAAACCCGGCGACGCTGTATCTGTGCGACCCGGTCATGGGGGATGTCGGGCGCGGCCTATTTGTCAAAGAGAATATCCCTGACTTCATGCGCTCAGCGGCAGTACCTGCCGCCAGCATCATCACCCCGAACCAGTTTGAATTTGAACTCATTACCCAGCATCAGCTTAACTCTGTACAAGATGCGATTGCCACCGCCCGCAAGCTGATGGCCCATACACAACTGCAAACGGTCATCATCACCAGCATTGCCACACCGGATATTCCACAGGAGAAACTGGGCACACTGGCCGTTACCGCCGGGCAGGCCTGGCTGGTTACCACACCATTGATCCAGTTGCAGCCGCTGCCTAACGGCATGGGCGATGTGTTTTCATCGGTGTTTTTAGGGCGCACACTGCAAGGCATGGCTGTAAACAAAGCACTGGAAGCCGCCACCGCCACACTTTATGCACTGGTTGGCAATACCGAACCTGGCTCACGCGACCTGCCGCTGATCGCGCAGCAGGAGCAGATTGTGGCGCCGCAAAAAGTATTTAGTGCCACCGAAATCAACTGAGGTTAACAACACACTTTCAAGATCAAGCAGGCCGCCGGTAAACCCATGCCTGTGTGGTGTAAGGCATGGCAATACGCTCACGCCCCTGTAACGCCGGGTGCGTGGCAATCAGCGTTTTTAACTGTTCCAGAATGCTGGCCTGTTGCGGCTTGGGCAATGCCGCAATGAAGCTCACCGACATGGTACGGCGGATAATGACATCCTCCAGCGGCCCTTCATGCTGGTGTGCCCAGCGGTCATAACTGACCAGTTGCAACGGGGAACGCTCCACTACCGCCTGCCATGTCATTTTATAAAACCGGGGCACATCCCCCTCATAGGGCGTGATGATATCGGTGACTTTCTGCACCCAGTCCACCGACTCATCCCGTACATTCCATATCAGCCCCAGCAACCCGCCCGGTTTGAGCAAACGCATAAACTCCTGCAACGCCGCCTGGGTCGCAAACCAGTGAAACGACTGGGCGCAAACCACTGCATCCGCAAACCCGCTTGGTAATGGAATCGACTGCGCCTCGGCCACCACGGCCTGCACAGCAGGGTAAGCCTCAACCAGTTTGGCCAGCATCGGCTTCACAGGCTCTATGGCAACAACTGCCGCACCCGTACCACACAGCAGCCTGGTGAATTTTCCTGTTCCAGCCCCCACCTCAACGACGGTACAGCCAGGTTTCAGCCCTAAGCTTTGCTGCAGCCATGTCTGCGCCTGCTCTGGGTAACTTGGGCGCCCCTGTGAATAGGTCTGCGCAATCTGGGCATAGCTTCGTGCTACGGAATGGATGTTTTGCATTTGTACAGACTCACATTTTGTTTGACAATTAAATCATATTGATTATTATCAGGTGGATGTATTTACGCATGATATGCCGTCAAAAGCCCCTGTCCCTGTATTCCTACATGCATTTCCAACAACTGATCACCCTCAGGAGCCATCCATGAAATCCGGCAACCCGACTCTGAATGACCACATCTTTGATGACCTTTCTGCCACCGACAAAAGCATGACCGTGCAAGGCACCATCAATAAGGTAGGCCTGTTGCTGCTGCTGGTCATTGTTGCTTCGATATGGTCGTGGAACAAATTCACCATGTCGCTGGATGACCTCAGTTCACTCATGCCCATTTTGTGGGGTTCCTTGATTGGCGGGTTTGTCGTGGGGCTGATTACCTGTTTTGTCAAAAAGGTATCCCCCATTACAGCCCCCATTTACGCAGTACTTGAAGGGATCGTACTGGGCATTATTTCTGCGATGTTTGAAATGCAATACCCCGGCATTGCATTTCAGGCCATCATCCTGACATTTGGCGTCATGGCCATCATGCTGGTTGCCTATAAAACCGGGCTTATCAAGGTCACCCCCAAATTCACCATGTTTGTCATCATCGCCACAGGCGCCATTGCCCTGTTATACATTGTCGACCTCATCATGTCGCTGGTGTTTCACATGCCCATCACCTTTTTGCACGATTCTGGCTGGCTGGGCATCGCGGTCAGCCTGTTTGTCATTGGTATTGCCGCGCTGAACCTGGTGCTGGACTTTCACTTTATCGACAAGGGCGTGGAAGAGCAGGCACCCAAGTACATGGAATGGTATCTGGCATTTGGCCTGATGGTCACACTGATCTGGCTGTATCTGGAAATTCTCAGGCTGCTGGCCAAAGCCAGAAGCCGCTAAAACTTTTCCATTGCCCAGGTACCGGCCTGTTCCTTTATCAGGTTCAGGCTAGGCCTTGATCAGATACCCGACCGAATAGGTGATCACCATGGTGATCAGCCCTACCAGCACATTTCTGACCACCGCTTTTCCCCTGTGTGCATGCCCCAGTGCTGCGCTGATCCACCCGGTTAACGCCAGCGCCAGCAACACCACAACAAATGTTGCAGCAACCTTCATATTTTCAGGCATCAGCACAATAGACAATAAAGGCAATAACGCCCCTGCCGAAAAAGAACACATGGACGAAAAAGCGGCCTGCCATGGATTGGCATATTGCCCGGGCTTGATATTGAGCTCCATTTCCGCGTGAACAGCCAGTGCATTTTTCTGCATCAGTTCCTCAGCCACCTGATTTGCAAGCGCTTTTGAAAGCCCCTGCTTTTGATAGATCTCACTCAGCTCCTGCACCTCGGCAGGATAGTCATGCTGCAACTCCCATTTTTCCCTTTCAATTTCTGCCTGCTCCATGTCGCGCTGGGAACTGACAGAAACATACTCGCCCCCGGCCATGGACAGCGCGCCTGCCACCAACCCGGCCAGGCCCGAAATCAGCAGTACGGTTGCATCCGCAGTTGCACCTGCCACGCCAATCACCAGGCCGGCTGTAGACACAATGCCGTCATTGGCGCCCAATACGCCTGCACGCAATACATTGAGCCGATCCGCTAAATTGACATTGGCCGTATCATGCTGATGCGGTTTTCCCATCTTCTGCTCCTTAGACCTCACCGTTGAAGTCTGCCAATACAACTTGTCCACACAAAAACAGCAACACCTTTGCCATTTTGCCTTGATCGCACAACACTGACAAATGAAAACACCGCTATAAAAGCGGTGTTGATATTGCCTTAGCCATGAGCTTAGCCCATCAGCCAGTATGGGCATCACAAATGCCGTGGGCCAACAGAATTCTGTCAGCGCATCTCAAAACGCTCCGCATGGAAATCCGCCCCACTCAATCCCATAGCCTTCAACCCGCTGAGCAGGTCTTTGGCAAACCCGGACGGGCCACAGAACCATACACTGGTTTGCGACAGATCCTGCACCGTCTTTTGAATGATTTGGGCCGTCAGCCGCTGTTGCCGTTCATCCGCCACTCGGTGCAACGTTACTTGAGCCTTCGCACAAAGTTCATCCAGATTGGCTGGAAACTGCCCATCCTGTACACTGCGCGTGCAATACCATAAATCAATCGCCTGCTGGACCCCTCCGTGAAGCGCCAGATATTCCAGCCGGGCAATAAAGGGGGTAATCCCTATGCCTCCGGCAACCCACACCTGACGGGCACGTGATGACTCAAAATTAAACTGCCCATAAGGCCCTTCAATACGCACCAATTGCCCAATCCTCAGAATATGCCTCAACTGCCCGGTAAAGTCTCCCAGTGCTTTGATCGAAAATCTGAGTTCCTGTGTATTGCTTGAAGCAATGGTAAAGGGATGTGCACCTTCAAAGCCCCCGAAGTCTACAAAAGCAAACTGCCCTGGCTTGTGTTGCATAGACTTACCCTCCGGTAAACGGACATGCACATCTGTGACACCTGCCGCGGCGTGCTCTATAGAAGAAATCGTTGCCGTGTACCGGCGTGATTTCCCAATCAATTGCATCAGTGAAATAACGGCGGCGATACAGCCCATAGCGGTTAAAGGCACAACGATATAAGCTGCCGCCGAAGCCCACCACTGTGCCGGCAGCATCAGAATCCCATGGTAAGTAGCCATCAGATAAACGACCGGAAACAACTTATGTATCTGGCGGAAATACCTGTAAGGGAAATACTTTACCAGCGCTATCAGCACCAGTACCAACAGAAGATAAAAGGCCCACTCCCCGGCATCTTCAGCCATTTCATACCACCAGGTGTGATCTCTTCCACGTCCTCCGCCAGAGCGATTACCGCCCCTTGGAATGACAAGCCCAAGGTGGCGCAACCAACTGGCGCTTTTATCAGTCACCCAGTGGCAAATGGCAGCAACAGCAACACTGATGCCCGCCCATTTATGAAGTCCATAGGCCTTATCAAGACCGTTCATGAACCTATCCAGACCGGCCGGCCTTACGGCAACAATCACAGACAGCGTCATCAGCATCCATGCCACAAACCCTGTGAGCAGCCTCATCTGCCTACGCCAGTCCCCAAAATCAGATGCGGCAGAAAGACTTTGCCCGCATGGTGTCAGCCAAAAAACACCGATCGCAACGGCCAACACGCCACCAATAATCCACGGCGTCTTATGCACTCTTGCCATATGACTTTCTCCTTACCACTTTTCTCATATCTACACCCGAATACCGAAACCCTCCGCAACATACAGCGTCGTGCTCAGTCGCGCAGCTTGATTCATACCTTTTCATTCTAAGCCGCACATGGCCCAAAACCATGATCCAAAGCCCCTTTTCAAGGGCTTAATGATTTTTTAAGCTTCATGCTGTAACATGAATCATCATTCAAAAAGCAGAATGAAAACAATTATTCTTTTCAGTCGTTTTCTTAGGCCTCAACAAAACCCATCCATGACAGGCATACCGAATCTGCGTACAAAAAAGCCCCGTCATTGATTACGGGGCTTTTCATCGCAGTGAAGGATTGTCAGCGCATCTCAAAACGCTCCGCATGGAAATCCGCCTTGCTCAGCCCCATAGGCTTCAGCCCACTGCATAACGCTTTGGCAAACCCGGATGGACCACAGAACCATACACTGGCTTGCGACAGATCTTGCACTGTCTGCTGAACCATTTCAGGGGTCAGCCGCTGCCCCAATTCATCCACCACACGATGCAACCGTACACCCGTCTGTTCGCAAAGCGTGCTCAGGTTTTCCGGATACTGCCCTTCCGGTATTGAGCGCACGCAATACCAGAAATCCACGCCCTGAACCTTCTCGCCACGGGCTGCCAGTGCCTCCAGTTTGCCAATAAAAGGAGCAATGCCAATACCGCCAGCCACCCAGACCTGGCGCGGTTTGTCCGACTCGAAATTAAACTGCCCGTAAGGCCCTTCGACCTGAACATGCTGCCCCACCTGCAACGACTGCCCCAACTGGTTGGTAAAGTCGCCCAGTGGTTTGATCGTAAAACGCAACTCCTGCTGATCTGCCGAGGCAATCGTAAACGGATGATGCCCTTCTCCTTTGTGCCCGAAATCCACAAATGCAAACTGCCCGGCCTGATAGCCCATGCCCCGTCCGCCCACAAGCCGCAAACAGACCTCGACAATGCCAGACGCTGTTTCACGCACCTGTGTCACGGTTGCCTGCACCCGGCGGGAGCGGCCAACCTGCTGGAACAGCGAAACAATCGCTGCATAACTGCCGATGATGGCAAGCGCCAGCACCATATATGCCGCTGGAGTACGCCACCAGTCTTCAGGCAAAATCACCACGGAATGGTATGCCCCTGCCAGATAAATCACAGGAAACACCTTGTGCGCCTTGCTGAATAACTTATAGGGGAAAAATTTCACCAGCGCTATAACTGCCATCAGCACAAAAGCATAAAATGCCCATTCTCCAACCGGTTTGGCAAGTTGTATCCACATCGCAGGTTCGGCCCCGCCTCCCCCCGCACGCCGGTTCAGCGTCAGCAGCCCCCAACTGACCAGCCATTTAGGGCCCTCATGCATCAGCCAGTGCAACACCAGCGTCACAGTCACTGTAATGCCGGCCCACTTATGCACACCATAGGCTTTGTCAATGCCATTCATCAGCCTGTCCAGCCACAAAGGCCGCAACGCAATCACCATGCAGGCTGTCATCAAAACCCATGAAATCGTTCCTGTCAGCAGAATAATCTGCCTGCGCCATTGCATAAAACCGGCACCGTTCATCAGCGCCTGTAATCCGGGAGACAGCAGGTAAATTGCTATCCCCACAACAACAGACCCACCCACCCAGAATAAGGTTTGATTTGATCCTGCTAACTTTTTCATCACCGTGCTCCATCTATTCTGTTTTCATTCTCTATCTCTATGCACATCAGTGTAAAAGCCAAGCTATGCCATTCAATGAACGTTGTGTAAATTATTGTAAAGCTGATGAACTTTTCCGCCGCGTTTATCTATGCATCCATGCTCGCGGACAGTGCCAGATCACTATAAACCCCCTACACGAATGGCTTTCCCCCTGTATACGACAATGTTTCAGCACACACACTAGAATGAAAAGATGTCAATAATGGCTTATACCCGACAGGCTGTAGCAGCCGCAGGGGAGAAGCTTTTTTAATAAACAGATACCACGACAGGAGAATAATAATGGAACGCACACTCCCAGCTTTACCTTACCCCATTGATGCACTGGCCCCTTCCATTTCCAAAGAAACCATGGAATACCACTATGGCAAGCATCATCAGACCTATGTCAACAACCTCAACAACCTGCAAAAAGGCACTGAGTTTGAAAACCTGTCTTTAGAAGACATCATCAAAAAAGCACCTGCTGGCGGTATTTACAACAATGCCGCGCAGATCTGGAACCACACCTTCTTCTGGAACTGCCTGAAACCCAATGGTGGTGGTGAGCCCGCTGGCAAACTGGCTGATGCCATCAAGGCCAAATGGGGCAGCTATGCCAAATTCAAGGAAGACTTTGCAGCCAAGGCAGCCGCCAACTTCGGCTCCGGCTGGACTTATCTGGTCAAAAAAGCCGATGGCACACTGGATATTCAGAACCTGGGCGCAGCAGGCAACCCGCTGACCACCGGCGACACCCCGGTACTCACCATCGACATCTGGGAACACGCCTACTACATTGACTACCGCAACGCACGCGTCAAGTTCATTGAGGCTTTCCTCGACAAACTGGTCAACTGGGATTTTGCCGCCAAAAACTTTGGTGCCTGATCAGCACACCCCACCTGTTAACCAGTAGCGCTAAAGCCTGCCGAACCCGGCAGGCTTTTTCATTGAATAACAGTCAGCGGCATGCTTCAGGCAATTTATCTGCCGCAATATCCGGACTGTAACAATGCCATGAAATCCGCCCGCTCACTTCGACTGTCGGCACCAGCAGCATCACGCCACCACCAGGTGCCACCCGGTCTGTGACCTGGACCTCTATCACGCCATCGTTTTTAACCGTGATAGCGCGGGTATATTGACCCCTCATTGAAACAACGTTATCGCTACCCAATAGCTCAAGCATATCCTGAGCACTGTCAGCCCGTGGCCAGCGCTGGTTTTCGACATGAAAATCAACCACCGCATTTTTATATGAACCCGCAAGCACCAGCCCTTCCCCTGCGCCCGCTCTCATTGGGACCATACCCTTTAAAAACCAAGAAATACAGAAACCCACCCCTGCCAATATGACAGCAACCAACACAAACAGCCTCAACCACCACCGTTTTTTCTTCTGCACTGGTTTGGCTATAGCACCATCATCCTGCATTGCTTCTGTCATGTTTCACCTTTTACATTATCCATGAACATTTTCATGCTACACCTTCATACAGATGCACTAATCTGTATTCCGGCAATCCAGTGGCAGCCATGCCTGCCTGGTGATATTGGGGCTGTGACAATGCCAGACAATGCGATCCTCTGTAAGCTCCGGCGTTAAGATCACTTGTGCACCATTCTGAACCTTCTCGTTATAAATAACATGGATACTGCCGTCTGGTCTGAGCGAAACCTGGCTGACCGCCGTACCGCGCATTGCCAGCGGATGCGGCAGTCTGAGCAGTTCATGAATGTCCTCTGCACGTCCGCTGGGAAAAGAATGGTGCTCAGCATAATATTCGCTCAATGCCACTTTTGCAGGCGTTACCAATACAAGTCCTTCAGCAACCCGTGTGCGTTTTGCATAATCGTTATAGAAAGGAATTGAGAACGCTGTTACAGCGGCCAGTAGCAGCAATGCATAATCAATCAGCCCCCGCTGCCGGCAGTACGCATATTGCTTCACGTTCACGCTCCTTTACCCAGTTCGAACCTGTTCTTAATGATTGACATTGAAATATATTGTGACGGCATGACACTGCATATTTTTATGTTGAACAACAAATGCAACACCGTTACAGCTTTGGATGATAACGTATCTTTCATGGCGATAAAAAAAGAGCTGTACAAAACAGCCCTTATATAAACATAAAATGCACAACGGTTCTATTGTGCCGCTTTTAATGCCTGCTCAATCCAGCCATCAAATGTAGCCTGATGCGCCTTGATCCACGCATCGGCATGGCGTTCAATATCTGCGGGGCTGCTCTCCCCATCTCGCATTCTCAGGTTCTGCGCGTTGATATCACCAACCGGAATATGCATCACGGCAAACAGCTTGGCTGCAGCCGGGTTGGCCTGGGCAAACGCTTTGTTGGCAACAATGTGTTGCGTGTTCACCGGAAAACCGTAGTTCTTACCATTGGGCAATGTCGCATCGGCATCAGGCTCACCGGGTAACGCGGTGAACGGCACTTCCAGCCACACCACATCTTTACCAGGCACCAGCACATCACTCACCCAGTAAGGCGTCCAGGCAAAATATAAAACCGGCTTGCCCTCACGGTAGCGCGCAATGGTATCGGCAATCATGGCCGGGTAGCTACCCATGTTGTGGTTGACCGTATCACGCAGCTTATAAGCATCCATCTGGTATTCAATCGCCTGTTGGCAGCCCCAGCCCGGTGTGCAGCCGGTCAGATCGGCCTTACCGTCGCCATTGCTGTCAAACAGTTTGGCAATTTCAGGGTCCTGCAACTGCGCAATGCTGGTGATGTGGTATTTGTCTGCCGTGGCTTTATCAATCAGGTAGCCCTGCAACGCATTGCCTGAATAAACACCTTCCAGATAGAGTGTGTTGTCTCCATCAACTCCCTTATAAAAATTGGAATGCAGCGGCTTCCAGTAAGTAGCCATAAAGGTGGCATCGCCATTGGCCAGAGCCTGAAAACTGATGTTATATTCAGCTATTTTCATAGGCTGCACGGTATAGCCCAATTTTTCCAATGCCCGCATCACAATCAGCGCCTGGAATGTTTCTTCTGCTACAGAACTTTTAATCGGCTGCACGGTTACACCTTTGCCCGGCAAACTCTGCGCCTGCGCATAAGCACCTGTGCCAGACACAAGCAATGCCGCACCCAGCAGTGCGCCGCCCAACATATTGTGCAGGCTCGTTTTGGAACAAAACTTAAAAAGGTGGGAGATAAAAGACATGAGGGTCTCCTTTCGTTGGTGGAAAGATGGCTCGGGCAGTCTTTTATGAAAAAAGATAGTGCCTGAACTGCGGCGTATCGCTTTTTATAATGGGGTCAGCGATTTATTACCGTCATGACAGTACCAGCAGGTACTTGGGGAACAGATGCAGCAGCCATCCTGGTGCTGCATCTTTATTACACGATGAACTGCCGGTACTGCAATGTTTTTATAGACATTCGTTATACCGGCACATAGGTCGATCTGTTACTTGGCAGCGTTGGCAGCATCTAACGCCTGCTTGATCCAGCCGTCAAAGGTGGACTGGTGCGCCTTGATCCAGGCATCTGCATGGCGTTCAATATCTGTCGGCTTGTTTTCGCCGTCACGCATACGCAGGTTCTGCGCATTGATATCGCCAACCGGCAGTTGCATCACAGCAAACAGTTTGGCAGCAGCCGGGTTGGCCTGAGCAAACGCTTTATTGGCAACAATATGCTGTGTATTGACCGGGAAGCCGTAGTTCTTGCCATTGGGCAACACCGTGTTGATGCCTTTCTGATCACCTGGCAGTGAAGTAAATGGCACTTCCAGCCAGACCACATCTTTCCCCGGCACCAGCACGCCGCTCACCCAGTAAGGCGTCCAGGTATAGTACAGAATGGGTTTGCCTTCGCGGTAGCGTGCAATGGTATCGGCCATCATGGCCGGGTAACTGCCCATGTTATGCACAACGGTTTTACGCAGGTCATACGCGTCCATGTGGTGTTCAATAGTTTCCTGGCAGCCCCAGCCCGGCGTGCAGCCGGTCAGATCAGCCTTGCCGTCGCCATTGCTGTCAAACAGCTTGGCAATCTCAGGGTCTTTCAACTGTTCTATATTGGTAATGTGGTATTTGTCTGCCGTGGCCTTATCAATCAGATAGCCCTGCAAGGCATTGTTGGAGTATGTGCCCTCGCGATACAGTGTTTTGTCGCCACCAACGGCATTGTAAAAATTGTCGTGCAGCGGTACCCATGCTGCTGCCATGAAAGTCGCATCACCATTGGCCAGAGCCTGATAACCGATGTTGTACTCGGCAATGCTGATGGGTTTAACGTCATAGCCCAATTTTTCCAGTGCACGCATCACCAGAACAGTCTGGAAAGTTTCCTCGGCAATCGAGCTTTTGGTCGGTATTACCGTAACACCTTTGCCCGGCAAATCCTGCGCCAAAGCAGCGGTGCTGCTTAATGTGATACCTAACGCTGCAACGCTGGTCAAAAGCATTTTGCGGGCCGATTTAAAGAAAGACGCTTTCTTCGCATCAGGCTGATACAGCCTTGTCGTTGTTGTTTCATTCATCTGACTTTCCTTTCGTTTTATCCAGAATTCACAGACCAGGGCTTCTGTTAAATGCCATCAGCACCACAAGCCCTGCATCCCCGTCATTTTGAAGTTGTTGTTTGAGAGGTAAACAAACGCATCACCAGCCCGACTGGTCCGGTCTGCCACCAGTGCCGTACCTGTCGCTGGCGTTGCCCCATCGCCTGAGTCACGCGGTCCAGCACAATCGCCAGAATCACAATGCCCAAGCCGCCAATGGAAGCCTTGCCCATGTTCATGCTGCTCATGCCCTCATACACCATCTGTCCCAGACCGGCCACAGAAATCATTGACGCCACCACCACCATCGACATGGCCAGCATCAGCGACTGGTTGATACCCGCCATGATGGAAGGCAGTGCCAGCGGAATCTGCACCTTGCGCAGCAACTGCCAGCGCGAAGCACCATAGGCGCGCGACGCCTCCACCAGATCGGAGCGCACGTGACGGATCCCCAGATCTGTCATGCGCACCAAGGGCGGCAATGCAAAAATAATCGTCACAATGGCACCCGGCACATTACCAATGCCAACCAGGGAAGCGATCGGAACCAGGTAGACAAATGAAGGCGTGGTCTGCATGGCATCCAGAATCGGGCGCACAATGCGCTGCAAGCGGTTGCTGGATGCAATCATGATGCCTAACGGCAAACCGATGATCACACAAAACACCAGCGAGGTCAGTACCAGCGCCAGCGTCAGCATGGATTGCTGCCAAACACCCAGCACCACCAGCACCAATAAAGAAACCAGCGCACCAATGGCCAGCCCGCCACCGGCCATCTGCCAGGCAAGCAAAACCAGAATGGCAATCATCAAGAGTACCGGTGTGCCCTGAAACACATTCGAAACAAATGTCAGCGTATGATCAATCGGAATACGCACCGCCTGGAAAAACGGGCGCCACTCATCCGAGAGCCAGCGCACTGCCTGGTTGATTCCGGTTTCCACTGGTGAATATAAAGAGCCATCCCACAACTGGCTTAAATGAAATCCGGAAGATGCTGCATCAGCCGCCGATGCAGGGTCTGCCGAACTCAGCCAGTCCGCCGAACCGGTATTGCTGCTGCCCGTATTTAACCATGCGTCTGAGCCCGAAGGATCTGCCACAGGCGCATCACTGCTCATGCTTCCCCAAGGGTCTGCTGCTGCGGCATCCCCGCCTGCTTCACCTGACCCAGCAGGTGTATTGGCTGCATTTTGCGCTGCCTCTGTGCTGCCCGCATCAGAAACATTGCCACTCATGGCTGCCCATGGATCATTGCTTACGGCCTCTGTACCGGGCACCTGCTCAATAGATTGATTCTCAGTATTGTTGTTATCACCCATTAATAATTAACCTTTTATTAACCTTTTCTTTTGAACACAGATCATCAGTTATTTGTTTTATCCAAAAACCTCAGCAGCGTCGTCTTGCTGATCGCACCAACATAGCGCCCGTTGTCATCCACAACCGGCACGGCGTGCGATGCCTGCGCCAGACTGCCGTACAGATCACTGACCGGCTCTGCCGCATTGACAGGGGTCACGGCATCCGGCAAAAATGCATTGGACAAGCCCAACGATCCAGTATGCCCATCCAATGCAGCCCGCAATGAATCGGCCGAAACCATGCCCAGATATTTGCGGCTGGGGCTCAGAACAACGCCATAGTCACGGTCTTCATCTTCCAGAATCTGCAAGGCAGGCCTGCACCCCCGGTGGGGCGATTCCGAAATAAGCTCTACCTGTGTTTTACGCGCAATGTCACCTGCTTTAAAGACCGCTGCAGCATCGACCCCCTGAATAAAGCGGCGCACATAATTATCAGCAGGGTTGCGTAAAATCTCTTCCGGAGTGCCTACCTGCACCACCTGCCCGTCTTTCATGATGGCAATGCGGTCACCTAAGCGCATGGACTCATCCAGATCGTGCGAAATAAATATGATCGTGCGCCGCTTCACCTGCTGCAAACGCAGCAGTTCGGTTTGCATCTCGGTACGGATAATCGGGTCCAGCGCAGAAAAAGCCTCATCCATCAGCAAAATGGAAGGGTCTGCCGCCAATGCACGCGCCAACCCGACACGCTGCTGCATACCGCCAGAGAGTTCATCAGGATATTTGTCGCCCCAGCCGGTCAGCCCAACCTGATCCAGTGCCTCAGCCGCAGCCTTCAGCCGCGCCTTTTTATCCACGCCGGAAAGCTCCAGCCCAAATGCCGCATTGTCCAGCACCGTCATATGCGGCATCAGCGCAAATGACTGAAATACCATGCTGATATCTTTACGCCGCAATTCGCGCAGCCGTGCATCGCTGGCTTTGACAATGTTTTCGCCATTGACCAGAATACGGCCTGAAGTCGGTTTAATCAGCCGGTTCAACATACGGACCAGGGTTGACTTACCCGACCCCGACAACCCCATGATGACAAAAATCTCACCTTCATCAATGCTGAAATCGGCATCAAAAACACCAATCGACTGTCCAGTCTGCTCCAGAATTTCTTGTTTAGTTTTGCCCTGTTGAACCAACTCCATGGCTCTTTTAGGCTCTGCGCCAAAAACCTTGAATACATGGTCAAGCACGATTTGTTCAGCCATATGATTGTGCATGCTCCTGTGTTGCTGATTGATAGGAACACCCCCGAAAACACCGAAAACAAATTGCCAACGGCAACGACAGCCCCTCTGCGAAGCCCTGTTCAGTATTCAATGCAATACCACGTTTATAAAACTGCCCTCAAAGACAGCATGCAAACCCCACCATTGCATCGGGAGTGCCAACGATTCAAAAGTCTGTATCCCCAGGCTCCGAAATGAAGCCCCTAAAGAATGGCAATACAGACAAGGCTAAAACGCGAGGACAAATACTTTGTCAGGGTATAAAAAACGGTGCATGTTGAAACACCACCCCCAAAATCTCAACGCTCAAGCCTTGAAGAAAAAAAGCATCATGCAGATGCCTTGTCTCTTTTTAATATATCTAATAATGATAAGAATGTCAAACCAACCGCATAAAAAAGCATATAGACATGATGGGAAACGGGTTAATCTCTGTCACCTCACCTACCAGCACAGTGTTCAGGCACACATCAAGCAAAAAGGAAATGGACAAGCATAAATTGCATGTTATAATGATCGATTCTTCTGGTGGCTGTAGCTCAGTTGGTAGAGTCCAGGATTGTGATTCCTGTTGTCGTGGGTTCGAGCCCCATCAGCCACCCCAAAGAATTCAAAGACTTAGCTCAATATGCAGCTAGGTCTTTTTCGTTTATATCCCCATGGTGGGGATATGATCGCTTTCTGAGCTCATCAGAAACCGCATGACAAGCCCTTAAGAAGATTCCGCGTTCGTTATTAGCAGTTCTTGTACAAATTCCAGCCCTCGTGCCAAACCTGCTAAGCATGTTGCTCAGCCTTTTCGAAGGAAGGCCGTGGCTACCTGGTTTATACAGATCGCTGTAGTATTGCTAACTACGCGCAAATAGACTGATTTTCAGCTTTTCATCATTATTCATGTAATCACATGAAATAAATCAGGTAACAAAGTATTTTCGTATAAAACAAATATAATTTGCTTATCTAAAGCAAATTGTTTAGGCGCTCTATGATCGAAAAAATATTCTTCAAATTTATGGGGCTTGTGATTATCATCCTAGCGCTGTGGAGCATAAAAGAAGGGCACGACAATACAAATAAATACTACGCCCCGCTGCAAGAACGGGCTGCGTATTTACTGGCACTCGATTGCCAACCCCAGCAATGTGTACAAACAGGGGAAATAGAATATCTTAAGACGGATGTTACTCTGTCCAAACTCCCCCTCTCCGCCCTCACATATATCTCTACCGATATACTTTTGAAGTTGATAACAGAAAATACCATTCCGATCTGAAAGTATTTAGTGAAAGGCATGGAACCAGATATATGCCCACAGCCCAAATCACTTTGGGAAAAACATTCCCGGAAAAAATTCTTTACGATCCCCAAAACCCCAACATCAACCTACCAGAAGGTTATGCAAAAGTATTAGCTCAAATCCCCAATCCCTACAACCATGCGCCACTGCTGCCATATGGTTTCATGCTTTTTGGGCTCTTTTGGACATGGTATTTTGTTTTCGGAGAAGGGAGAAAGGTTACAGAGAAATAATCAACTCGTTTTTTCATCAACCATACACACATCGGCCTCAGTTATGTGTCCTGTCCGACATAAAAAGTGAATTACCTCACTATTTATTGCATCAAGCCCGATATAAGGTGAGAATGAATCTGTTTCTATGAGAAGTAACCCCAACCTTCCTTCAGATTGGAGAAAAAACACCTATGGAAACCGATCCCAAAGTCCTTGAACACCTGAACGCCCAAGTGAAATGCGAGTTGACTGCCGTAACGCAGTATTTTGTGCATTACCGCATGTACGATCATTGGGGATTAGATCGTTTAGCCAAAAAAGAGCGCGAAGTATCCATTGATGAAATGCATCACCTGGATAAGCTGATGAAGCGTATTTTCATGCTGGATGGCCTGCCCAATCTGCAAGACCAGCACAAATTGCTCATTGGAGAAAACGTCAAAGAAGCTTTAGAGTGTGACCTTCAACTGGAATATGCCGCACAGGCGGCCTGCAAAGCAGGCATGGATTATTGCGACAGCGTGCGGGACTATGTATCACGCGATTTGTTAAAAGAGCTGCTCATTGATACAGAAGACCATATTGACCATCTGGAAACGCAGCTTGGTGTCATCGAAAAAGTCGGCATTGAAAACTATATCCAAAGCCAGACACCCCATTTAGACGAAAAGTAGCACCGCTGCCCTGTGGCGCCTTTGAAAGAACGATTTACCACCCTGCTTATCAGGTGGCCTGCCATGGCGCTACAGAAGACATGACTCCCCATCCCATCCGTCAATCCAGCCATGCACATCCGGTTGAATTAACGGTGCCACACAGCACCTTCCACAAACCCGGCAGCCTGTGGAAGACGGCGCTTTTGTTTGAGACCAGGCTTCAGGGCTTATTGCATGCCGCAGGCATTACCGGCACTGGCCAGCTTCTGGCCGTAATTATCGATATCACTTTGCGTAATACCGGAAGGTGGCGCTGAATTGCCACTGGTGTCGGCAATGAAAATACGCCAGTCTTTCTCGTTAAAATTCTTCACCAGCGTATCGGCAAAACAATTACAGACGGTTGCATTGGCAGTCTTGCTGCAATAGCTGACAGCCAGTTGCCTCATCTGGGTTTTATTGGCAGGATCTGGCGCCTGCGCATTGGCCTGAACGCCAAACAGGGTTAACGCCATCACAGCAGACAAAGATAAAAATTTGATACGCATTATGAATTGATCCTTCTTTATCACATCCAGCCAGACAGAATTATCTGGCCTCCTCTTGACGTCAACTGGGGCTTAACATTGCATTTTATGAAAATGCATCATCTCCATTCTCAGTCCGCTACCTTTAAGATAGCCTTGTCGTTATAGACTCTTAGACACCGCTATTGTTCACTTTTACAGCAGAAAAGTATAAAACGGATGCAAAATACCTGCAGATCATCAACTTTTATGCACACTTCTGGGGCACTTTACCAGAGCCCGCCAACGGGATGACTTCTTGCCGACACCATGATGATTCTGTTATATATTTGCACACTTTTTCGAGTGTCCTTATTAGATTTATCTCAAATGTGTAATATTTTTCTAAATAAAGTTATCATTAGGCTTGAAAATCAACACATCGGCATAAATAATACTAAAGGATGAGCAGCGCAGCTTAAACTGGCTAAACAAGCCCATCACCGGATAACGGCTTGGCAAAAACAAGGTTGAAGTTTCGGTTGACTGATCTTACAGATTTTCTGCTGGAGTTCATGTGACTCATCAAAATTGGAAACTGTCCAATCATTTAACAGTCTATGAGGTAAAACATGCAGGCACTATTGCTGATAGATATACAAAATGACTACTTTCCTGGCGGAAAAGTAAATCTGGGGGGCAGTGAAGCCGCAGGCGCCAAAGCGGGTAAGCTGCTCGCTACATTCAGAAAACGGGGCAAGCCTGTTTTCCATGTGCAGCACATCACCACCCGGGAAAGCACCAGTTTTTTCCTGCCAGGAACCGACGGCGTCCACATTCACCACAGTGTGCAGCCACTTCCAGACGAAAAAATCATCGTTAAACACCATGCCAGCGGTTTTCAGGATACTGACCTGCAGCAGGAGCTTGAATCCAAAGGCATTACAGAACTCGTCATTGCCGGCATGATGACACAAATGTGCGTGGATAAAACCGCCCGCGATGCTTTTGCCCTGGGGTTTCAGTGCACACTGGCACACGACGCGTGTGCCACGCGCGGCCAATCCGTCAACGGTAAAGAACTGTCTGCACAGGAAGTGCAGGAAGCCTATCTGGCCGCACTGGATGGCATATACGCACACGTTCTGGATACCGATACCATTTGCAGCAAAGTATAAATCTTTGTTGCCCGGCTATCTGACAGCCGTTGCCATCATCCATCATGTACATGCTTGGATTGCAGCAGCTTTCTTGATTCTGAAAATACGTTTGTATTCATCAGCGCGCCCAACCGCTCAAAAATCACGGTTTAACCATCTTGCTTTGCACCGGCCTGCGGGATAGGCAGATCAGCCGCCTGCAGAGCCTGGTCAATGGCTGACTTGAGCCGCAGCCGCTCAGCCTGCCCGTTGAGATACCATAATTGCGACGAAATGCGGTGCATGTTCGGAATCACACGTTTTAATACCCCCGGGCGCCATATCTCTCTGGCTCTGGCATATTTCAGTAACGGGTGTACAGGTGCATCGCACTCAATACCCAAAATAAACCGGCCTTTTTCCGAATCCTTAATCGCAAAATCCATCGCAAAAGCATCCCGGCCTGCCCCACGTTGATAATGTACATTCAACGATTGCAGATAGGCGTCCACCTCGCGAATAAACGGATCATCCACCACATGCTCATTCTTTTGTATGTCGATTCCCTCTCCAGGCATCATGGTCAGCCGGTTTAACAGGCCCTGCGCACTTTTAAGCTCCCCTGCCGTTAAGAGCCGGGCGTACTCCAGATACGCCTGCAGATAATCTCTGGGCGTTGCCGGAGCCCGCTGCGTGGTCAGCATGTCAGAGATATCTGCAATCGGCATGGATGTCACCATGATGACTTTACGCCGCGCTCTGGTCACAGCCACGTTCAACCGGCGCTCACCGCCATATTGCCCCAGCACACCAAAATTCCGGTAGAAAAATCCATCCTTGTTTTTACCAAACGTGGTTGAAAATATGATGATATCGCGCTCATCCCCCTGCACGTTTTCAACATTTTTCACGAAGATGGACATATCCTCGCCATTCTCCTTACGCTGATTTTCGCAGGCATAAACATGGCGGAATGCATCATCCTCCTGCGCCCGTTTTTCCAGCAGGTCTTCTATCAGGCTGGCCTGTTTTTTATTGAACGTTGCAATACCCACCGAAGGACGGATTTCTCCTGCAGCCTGCCAGATGGCCACCAGAATTTCAACCACCCGCTGTGCCTCATCCCTGTTTTGCTGTTCGTGATACAGGCCGTTCACCTGAATCAACTCCACCGGTTTGACATCAAGCACTTTTTCCGGCGGGTGGCTCACCGGAACACTGAGCCGGTTGCCATAAAAAGCCGCATTGGAATATGCAATCAGCTCCCGATAGTCTGAACGGTAATGAATCTGCAGTGTCGTTTGGGGCAGCACGGCACGGGCCAGTTGCAACAGGTCCGGGCAGTCCAGTATCTCGCGCCGGTTCCATTCATCCTGAGACACTCCCTGCCCGTCCTGCTCCATACGCACATAAGGAGAGTCTGAAAACGTCATGTCTTCATCGTCGGCTTCCACCTGGGCAGAGAAAAAGGATGACGGAGGCATCTGCTTTTCATCACCGCTGATGATCACACGTTTGCCACGAAATAAAGTAGGCAAAGCATATTCAACCGGCATTTGAGACGCTTCATCGTAAACCACGGCGTCAAACAAACCGGCCTTCAGCGGCAGAACGCGGCTTGCCACATCCGGGTTCATGAGCCAGACCGGGCATAGCTTCATCAACCCCAAAGGCTCACCCGTTTCAATAAACTCCCTCAGCCGTTTGGCCCTGGCGCCCCGCAAGCGGGTAATTTCCTCCCACGCCTGCGGCTGTGCAAGCTGCTTGACAGGCGCCTCCTGAAGCATGAGCCGGTTCAACTGGCGCATGCGCTGGTCAGCCTCGGAGAGCTGTTTGATTTGATGCAAGCGCTCTTCCCGCCCCAGCAGCAGTTCAGGATAATCCTGCTCAATCCGCTCTTTCCATGCAAGACGCGCTTCACAGTGCAATGCCAGTTCAAACGCCCGGTTCAGGTTTGACACTGGCAATGCCTTGAGCTTTTCCCTCATGGGGCTTAACGCAGCAAACAACTCCATCGCTCTGGTGCTCAGGTACGGAACCTCCAAGCGAAAGTTCTGATATGCCCCCAAATGCACACATGCTATGCCAATTTGAGAAATTTCCTGCGGAAGTTTTTCATGGCGCGCAATGGCATCCAGACAATGCTGAAACAACTGCCCGGAAAAATAAGGTTTCAGCGCTTCAAGTGCCTGTATGCGTTTGGTTTGCAAGCCATCGAAATAAATGGCGGTATCGTATGACAGCATCAGCTCCCGCAGATTTTTAGCGGGTTGTGTTTCTGAAATCACACGCCGGATTTCCTCCGGGTTGGGCGATTGGCTGATACGCAAACACCATTGCTGCACCTTATGCAACACGCCATACAGCTGTGCAATGTAGCTGCCCAATGCAGGCCCGCTTTCATTGGCCGGAACCGGCTCATTCAGAGCCAGACATATTTTTTGCATGGCCTGACGTACCGGGCGCCATTTTTCCTCCAGCCGCAGCGCATCGCGCAACGCCCTGACCGCAGCAGCATCTTTCTGCTCTTCTCCAAACCCGGCCAGGACCTTGCGCACAGATGAACGGCATTGTAAAAATTTGTAGCTGAAAAATGCATACCACGGCGTTGGCTCTGCCAGCACACTGGCCTGTAATTCAATGGTATCGAGCAGATCATCGCTCATCTTCACGATATTCAGCGACAGCCGCTCATGCCAGTCCTGGGCATTGCCCTGGCTGTACTGAATCTGCAACTGATGCAATTGCTCGACCAATGCATTGCCTTCGCCTGCATGACCGCTACCGGATAAAGACACAAAAAGCGGTTGCCAGCGCTTCAAATACAACAAGTCATCTTCATCCAGCTTTAACAAATCTTGCCGATACAATTTGATCCACTGGCTATATGCCTGGGCAGGTTCAACCAGTTTGGCAACCGGGTCGCGGTTACGCGCCAGAGCATCGCAGAAAACACCATCCGCATCTTTTAAAGCAGCAAAACGCTCGGTGAACTGGCCGATAACAACCGGATCATTGGGGAAAGTCTGCAACCCGGCCAATGGGCTATTTTCATAATACGCCGGCAGCCAGTGCTTGAGCACAGGCTGCATTTCTGCAATGAGGTTGACCAGTTGCTGGGGACTGAGTTCACTCAAACACACTCTTGCAACAGGTAACTCAACCGGCTTTTCATCTTTTTGAAGCGCGATCAGCTCAACCATCAATTGCCGGTAACTGAGCCCTGTCTGAGGGTCTGTCATCTGCAACGCTTCGTTGTAACGGTCCAGTTGCCCTTCCAGGCTTTCGATCTCAGCGGCAACCTGCTGCCGCGTTCTATACGGGAATTTTTTCGCCGGCTTACGTAAACCTTCAATCTGCTCGCGCACACCGCGGATCACCATATCACGGTCAGCGAAAGTGTCATGAATCATGACGCAGCGTGTTCCCAGTCCTTCAGCAACAAGCCGTTTATGCACAACCTCCAGTGCCGCTTTTTTCTGGCACACAATCAGCAATGTTTTTCCGCAGCCTATGGCGTCTGCCACCATGTTGACAATGGTCTGGCTCTTCCCTGTTCCTGGCGGGCCTTCAATGGAAAGCCCTTCCCCTGCCCTGGCTGCATCAATGGCATCTTCCTGCGAAGGGTCGCTTTGAACGGTTAAAAACCGCTGTTCCTCTGGGCGCCGCGTTGTCGGCCCGATGTGCTCCTGTGCCTGCGCCTCATTCAAACGCAGCAACGTTGCCAGCCCGGTGCCGTGAAGCGGCATATGCTTTAGCTGGCGCAGTTCCTCACCGATGGCTTGCCCTATGAAATTAACATGGAAAAACACCGCTGCACATGCCAGTTTGGCCTGCCCTGGCTGAATATCAAAACTCACCGGAATCGGTTGTATCCCCTCATAAGGCAACACCTGCGCCAGTGTGCTTAAGCGGTCCATCACATCAGCATGTTGCAGCAAAGGTTCTGTCAGAAGCGCTTCCATTGTCTGCACCCAGCGCTGGAACTCAGCTTTGCCCAGAATATTTTCCAATGCCGGATTGATACGCACTTCCTCGCGCTCATGGTCAAATGAAACACGGTATTTGCTGCGCTCACCCACATCCTGAACCAGTTTGATCGGCCAAAGCAGCAAAGGCGCAATGCGCGGCAGGCGGTAACTGAGCCTGTCCTGAAACAACAGAAACGGAAACCCCATGTACAAGCCGTCAATCCCCGTATCGCGCTTGTAAAGATCGGACTGGCGGCTCAGGTTGCTGATACGCGACTTTACAAAAGAATCATCTGGAATGGCGGCCGGATCAATGGCTAGCAGATTTTGCTTTCTGCTTAAAATGTGGTCCGCAACCATCCGGCTGGTGATGCGTGCCGTTCCCAAATCCGACAGGTCTACCCTGGGCGTATAACGCCCGATACGCATGCGTACAAGCGGCCCCATCAGGGCTGATACCGTCACCTTTTTCTCAAAAAACTCCAGTATCCTGGTAAGGTACGCACGTTTTCCGGGCAGGACCCAGTGTGCCTGCGGCACAGACAACAACACCAACAACTGCGTCAGCGGCAGGCGTCTTTCCAGCCGGTACTGCTCCATCCACTGGTCCATCTCGGGCTGGCCAGTTACTGCAAGCCCTTCGGTGCGCCCATTGAGTTCATGGTAAAGTTTTTGGCGCGGCTGCTGCAGGTAAAGGTGCGCCTTTGCCTTGTCAAACGGCTCCAGTTGAACCGTGCGGGCAAGCTCGGCGGCTGCATCAACCACCTCCTGCACGGTGGCAAACTGGTCAACAGATGCCGAAAGCAAAATGATTAAATCATCGTTGCTGGGGTTTTGATGTTCAAGTAACGACAAAACACCGGCATGATTATGCGCATCAGGATAAAGCAAGCGGCGCTCCTGTGCCGCAGCTACCAGTTGGGCATGCGTTGTATACAGCAGATAAACCCTCAGGGCATCCTCCTGCATCTGCACATGCAGGTGATGTGCTTGCTGACGCACTCTCCTTGCGCGTTCATGTAAGCGCCCCAACCAGTGCCCGGCTTTGATCTGCTCCAGCATATCCACAACCGGCCCGCTGATCAGCTCATATCCCAGAACGGGGTATTTCAAAAGCCAGGCCGGCGATATGATCTCTCCAGCCAGAACCAGTGGCATTTGCGAATTCAGCAGCAGCAACGCCAGCATCTGCCTGAAATCACTGTTCAAATGCGGGTGCGTGCAAATCTGTTTTAACAGACTGCACTGCTTTTCCATTCCCTCTATGCCTGCCAGCCATTCGGGGATGGTTTCTTCAAGCATCAATCTGGCCTGCCGCCAGTTACCCTTTTCAGCAGCAGCCAAAGCCCATAACGCCGGCTGATGATAATGCCTGCCTGCCAGTTCTATCGACGCCTCAGCGCTGAACGCATTCTGGCCATCCACTTTTGAAGGAAGCGGCACCTCTTCACCTTGCAGCCATGCCTGAACCTGCGGCCATTGCCAGCGCTCCTGATGTTTACGCGCCAGCAGCCCGGCTAACAAACGGCGCAATGATGCATCAAGGTTCTCTGGAATTTCAACGCCGTTGGTCATAATGTGAATGAAGAAAGACGCTTCATCCATCTTGTCAAAGCAGGCGCCATGCGTCAGCTGCTCCAACAGAATCATACCAAGGCTCCACCAGTCTGAAGCAGTGCACACGGCCCCGGCAATCGTCTCCGGCGCAGAATAGCGTGTGATATCCAGCGTGGAGACAATTTCCAGATCATAATCAGAAAGGCTGGCGGAACCAAAACTGCTGATCACCAGATCTAACGGGCTTTTACTTCTGATCAGCAACGCCGAAGGCCTTAACCCGCGATGACGCAACCCGGCTTCTGAGAGCGCATCTAGCGCCTCACCCACTTCTCTGACAATGGATTTAACCATGCGTATATCACTGAGCATGGTTCTCAGATCAGCCAGCGTTTCGCCGGTAAGTGCCTCCATGACCTGATACGGCTGGTCCTGAAAACGCCCGGTGGCAAAAAGCTTGGGCACATGACGGCGCGGAAGCTGGCGCAACACCTCATAAACATCGGCATCCGGTTCTGCACCGGGTTTCCATAAAGTCAGAACGCCATCGCGGCCATCATCGTGCTTGGCCCAATAGCGCGTATGAGAACCTTCCGTTGCACTCAGCAGGCTGATTAAATGCCAGCCGTCAATACAGGTTTCCTGCGATAAACCAGCGTCAACCGCCTGTGATGGTGGCACATGGTCCTGCGCATTGATAACCTGCGGGTAGGCATCATGGCTGCTTGCGGTTGTATCCGGGCTTGCCAAAGACAAGTCGGAAACAACACTGCTGGCAAACACCGGCGCAGTTTCCGTGTGAATGCGGGCATCCAATACAGACGGATTGTCTACTGCGTTTTCCTGAGCATTTTCTTGTTGCCCTTGTTGTCGCTCAGGTATATGCAAACTTTGAGGCTGATCGACCTGATCTGCCGTGACGACAGGTACAGGCGGCCTCCACCCGGATTCATGAATTGCCTCTTCTGACAGGTTAAACCAGCACGGCACACCGTTGACCTGGCCTTCACAGACAATTTCTCTGATGGCACGCTCCGTATGACATTTTGGACAAAACCGCATCATCATTTTTCTTCACCCTGATACACGATTTATCAAATATATGTATACAAAACCCGCCATCCATACACCATTTCATTTATCTGTTATCAGCAATACATCTGCATCTTTTGATGCCGCAATATCTCCTGCCATGAACCAGACAATATGTCATGTCAGCATTGCAGCCACTCATTCCCGCTCCATTCTGCTCTGTTACCTCACAGAATGCGATTAAGCGCCAGAAATTATCGCATTAATTGATAGCGTGAATGAAATTCTGTGGCCTTGACTTGCAAAGGCCTCGGAGAATCACAAGCGTTAGCCGGAGAAACGGCATTGCCCAAAACAAAAAATCCAACAAAGCCTTCTGTTTTAGACCTTATTGGATCGATATAGATATCTGAATTGGTTGCGGGGGCCGGATTTGAACCAACGACCTTCGGGTTATGAGCCCGACGAGCTACCAGACTGCTCCACCCCGCGTCCGAATTTGGAATTCTAACATAAAACAAGCCTCCTTTGCAAGAAGGCTTGCGCATTATTATTAAATCAATGCTTGATTGCCGCGCCCACCATCGGGCCGGAGCGTGTTTCATCCCCTGTTTTGGCAGCAACTGCCGGCGGAACAACGACCGGCTCATCAGACAATGGTTCGGGCATGCGTTCCAGCGCAATCTCAAGCACCCTGTCAATCCAGCGTACCGGAATGATCTCCAGGTGGTTTTTGACGTTTTCCGGAATCTCCTGCAAATCTTTCACATTCTCTTCCGGAATCAGCACGGTCTTGATATCACCACGGTGTGCCGCCAACAGCTTTTCTTTCAAGCCACCAATGGCCGTCACCTCTCCGCGCAACGTGATTTCACCGGTCATCGCCACATTGGCGCGCACCGGAATACCGGTCAGCGCTGAAACCAGTGCTGTTGTCATTGCAGCACCAGCACTCGGACCGTCTTTCGGGGTTGCGCCGTCAGGCACGTGCAGGTGAATATCACGTTTTTCAAACAGCTCATCGGCAATGCCCAGCCGGTGGGCCCTGCTGCGTACCACCGTACGTGCAGCCTCCATCGACTCTTTCATCACATCGCCCAAAGAACCAGTGCGAATGATGTTGCCCTTGCCCGGCATCACAGCAGCTTCAATGGTCAGCAGATCGCCACCCACTTCCGTCCATGCCAGCCCGACCACCTGTCCGACCTGGTTCTGCTTTTCAGCATGCCCGTAATCGAACTTGCGCACACCCAGGAAGTCGTTCAGGTTCTCTTCCCTGACTTCGACTTTGTCTTTATAAGTGCCTAACTGCACACCTTTGACAACCTTGCGGCAGATTTTTGAAATCTCACGCTCAAGCGCACGCACACCGGCTTCACGTGTGTAGTAACGGATAATGCCCAGAATCGCCGATTCGGTCACTTCCAGTTCATTCTCTTTCAGCCCGTTGAGCTTCATCTGCTTAGGCAGCAGATAGCGTTGCGCAATGTGGTTTTTCTCATCTTCGGTATAACCCGCCAGACGGATCACTTCCATGCGGTCCAGCAATGCCGGCGGAATATTCATCGAATTGGATGTTGCGACAAACATCACATCCGAAAGATCGAAATCAACCTCGGCATAATGATCGGCAAACGTATGGTTCTGCTCAGGGTCCAGCACCTCCAGCAAAGCAGAAGACGGATCGCCCCGGAAGTCCATACCCATTTTGTCGATTTCATCGAGCAGGAATAACGGATTACGTGTTCCGATCTTGGTCAGGTTCTGCAAAATCTTGCCTGGCATCGCACCAATATAGGTACGGCGATGCCCGCGGATTTCCGCCTCATCACGCACGCCACCCAAGGCCATGCGCACATATTTGCGGCCAGTGGCACGCGCAACCGACTGCCCCAGCGAGGTTTTCCCCACGCCGGGAGGCCCTACCAGACACAAAATCGGTGCCTTGACCTTATCAACGCGTTTCTGCACTGCCAGATACTCCAGGATACGGTCTTTGACTCGCTCCAGGCCGTAGTGGTCTTCGTTGAGCACTTTTTCAGCCTCTGCCAGATCTTGCTTGATTTTGGTCTTTTTGCTCCATGGCAACTGCACCAGCGTATCAATGTAGTTGCGCGTCACGGTGGCTTCAGCCGACATCGGAGACATCAGCTTGAGCTTTTTCAGCTCGGACTCCACTTTTTTCAGAGCCAACTTGGGCATGCGTGCAGCTTTGATCTTCTTTTCCAGATCTTCAATGTCTGCACCGTCTTCGCCTTCGCCCAATTCTTTCTGGATCGCCTTGACCTGCTCATTGAGGTAATACTCGCGCTGGCTTTTCTCCATCTGGCGTTTCACGCGCCCGCGGATCTTCTTCTCTACATTCAGGATATCCACTTCGCGTTCCAACTGACCATATAGGTTTTCCAGCCGCTGCTGAACACTGGCCAGCTCCAGCACTTCCTGCTTTTGCTCCAGTTTAAGCGGCAGGTGTGCGGCAATGGTATCTGCCAGTCGCCCGGCGTCGTCAATGCCTGAAACCGAAGCCAGAATCTCGGCCGGAATTTTTTTATTCAGCTTCACATACTGGTCAAACTGCGACACCACAGCACGGCGCAACGCCTCAATTTCAGAAGTACTCTCGTTGTTGTTGACCAGCGGCTGCACCGTTGCAATAAACAACTCGTCCTCTTCCGTGACCGACTGCACATGCGCACGCTTGCTGCCCTCGACCAGCACCTTGACGGTTCCGTCTGGGAGCTTGAGCATTTGCAGAATGGTGGCAATACAGCCCACATCAAACAGATCATCCGGCTTGGGCTCGTCCTGCCCGGCAGTTTTTTGTGCCACCAGCATGATCTGATGATCATCCCCAGCCATAGCCGCTTCAAGTGCCTTGATGGACTTGGGGCGCCCTACAAACAGCGGAATCACCATGTGCGGAAAAACCACCACATCGCGTAAAGGCAACAATGGCAGTTTTGCAAACTCAGAAATCTTTTCTTCGGGATGACCGGACATAAATCCACCCTTATTTATACATATCAAATACCAGACTGGCCAACCAGCGGCCAAGTGTCTGATTTACTTAGCTGCGTAACACACCTGCCCCCTGCGGAAAAACTCCCTCGCCTCAACCAGGCAGTTCCCCCAGGGCACAACGTGCTTTCACCGCACAATCAGTTACAGAAATGGGGCTGTCTGAACGGAAATCAACCCCTGCGGCGTCATTGACCCTGCGCTTTACGCGCTTTTGGCCGACTCCTGATACACAATCAGGGGTTTCTTCCTGTCAGCCACGGTATTTTCATCGACCACCACCTTTTCTACCCCGTGCAAACTGGGTAAATCATACATGGTATCAATCAACACCTCTTCCAGAATAGAACGCAGGCCACGGGCTCCTGTTTTGCGCTTCATCGCCTTTTTGGCAATGGCTTTCAAGGCTGAGGCCGTAAACTCAAGCTGGGCGCCATCCAGTTCAAAGAGCCGCTGATACTGCTTGATCAGTGCATTCTTCGGTTCAGTCAGAATCTGGATCAGGGCATCCTCATTCAGCTCACCCAGTGTGGCAACCACCGGCAAACGCCCGACCAACTCCGGAATCAGCCCATATTTCACAATATCTTCCGGCTCCACTTCTGAAAACAGTTCAGTGATGTCGCGGCCAGACTTGCTGCGTACCACAGCGCCAAACCCAATGCCGGAAGCCTCAGTGCGGTTTTCCACCACTTTTTCCAGGCCGGCAAATGCGCCGCCACAGATAAACAGGATATTGGTGGTATCCACCTGGATAAAATCCTGATTCGGGTGCTTACGCCCGCCCTGGGGCGGAATGGCTGCCACCGTGCCTTCAATCAGCTTAAGCAATGCCTGCTGCACACCTTCGCCCGAAACATCGCGGGTGATGGAAGGGTTATCGGATTTGCGTGAAATTTTGTCAATTTCATCAATATAAACAATGCCCTTCTGTGCTTTTTCCACATCGTAATTACACGACTGCAGCAGCTTTTGAATGATGTTCTCAACGTCCTCACCAACATAACCGGCTTCGGTCAAGGTGGTTGCGTCGGCCATCACAAACGGCACATTCAACTGCCGTGCCAGCGTCTGCGCCAGCAGCGTTTTACCTGACCCGGTCGGCCCGATCAGCAAAATATTGCTCTTTGCCAGCTCGACTTCGTCGTCCTCATCAATCTGCCCTTCGCCCTGGTGCCGCAAGCGTTTATAGTGGTTATAAACCGCCACACTGAGAATGCGTTTGGCAATCTCCTGCCCAATCACATAAGCGTCCAGATTAGCTTTGATCTGCGCAGGCGTAGGCAACTCCGCCTCATCGTCCTGGGCGTCTTTGGTGTTCAGACTTTCTTTGATCATTTCAGCGCAAAGCTTGACACAATCATTGCAGATGAACACATTGGAGGGGCCAGCCACCAACTTCTTGACTTCTTTATTGCTCTTCCCGCAGAAAGAACAGTACAACTCCACATCTTTTGAATCGGACGTGTTATCTTTATCTGACATAAATTTCAAAACCTCTAAAAGGAAATGACCTGTTTACCACCCATATCAAAGCACATGATACGCTAAAACGCATAAAGTCCGCTGATCGGTGTTTTTCAGCCAAACCGGCTTTACATTCCAGCCAAAACCATTCCCACAGCAAAAGAAAAGGCCCGTTGAATTTCAGGCCTTTTAGGGTCAAAACCCCGACACAGCAGCAAACGCACTAGATATGTTTAGCCGCGTTTATCAATGACCTTATCAATCAGGCCATACTCCTGCGCCTCATTCGCGGTCAGGAAATAATCCCTGTCGGTATCATGCGCGATCTTTTCCAATGGCTGCCCGGTACGATCAGCCAGAATCTGGTTGAGCTGTTCGCGTGTTTTCAGAATTTCGCGGGCATGAATTTCAATCTCCGAGGCCTGCCCCTGGGCTCCGCCCAAAGGCTGATGGATCATGATTTTGGAATTTGGCAGCGAATAACGCTTGCCTTTTGTCCCCGCAGCCAACAGAAATGCCCCCATACTGGCAGCCATTCCGATACACAGTGTTGACACATCCGGCTTAATGAACTGCATGGTATCAAAAATAGACATACCGGCTGTGACAGAGCCCCCCGGAGAGTTGATATACATCGAAATCTCTTTATCGGGGTTTTCGCTTTCCAAAAACAGCAACTGAGCCACCACCAGATTGGCCGTATGGTCATCCACCGGCCCGACCAGAAAAATAATCCGCTCACGCAGCAACCGGGAGTAAATATCGTAAGCACGCTCTCCCCGGCCAGATTGCTCAATCACCATGGGCACCAGCCCCAGGTTACGTGTTTCAAGTGCGCTCATCACGACTCCCAAAAATATAAGACAGCCTCTTATATGGGGATTATTGCTGCCCCATCAACTCTTCAAAGGAAATCTTCTTGTCGGTTACCTTGGCTTTTTCCAGCACAAAATCCGTCACATTGGCTTCAATGACAATACCTTCCACCTCGGCAATGCGCTGTGGTTCAGAATAATACCAGCGAACAACCTCTTCCGGTCTTTCGTAGCTGGCAGCCAGTTCGTTCACATGGTTTTGCACCTGTTCTTTGCTGGCACCCAGGTCATTGGCTTTCACCAGATCGGCCACCACCAGGCCCAGACGGACACGGCGCTCAGCCTGGGGCTTGAATACATCCTGCGGAATCGGGGCCTTATCGGCATCTTTGATACCGCGGGCACGCAGCTCGGCGCGTGCGCTTTCCACCATACGCTGCAACTCGGATGTTACCATCGATTGCGGTAAGTCCAGTTCTGCCGTTTTCAGCAGCGCATCCATCACAGCCTGCTTGTTGCGGTTCAGCAGGCGGAATTTGACTTCACGCTCCAGATTGTTGCGGATATCAGCGCGCAACGCATCCACTGTGCCATCAGCCACGCCCAGCGATTTGGCGAATGCGTCATCCACTTCCGGCAGTACCTGGGTTTCCAGCTTTTTCAGTGTAATCAGGAAGTCTGCCTGTTTACCGGCAACCTCTTTGCCATGGTAATCCGCCGGGAAATTCAACTGGAACGTTTTCGTTTCGCCCACTTTCATACCCTGCACGGCATCTTCAAACTCCTTGAGCATCTGGCCTTCGCCCAGCACAAACGCAAACCCCTCGGCTTTGCCGCCTTCAAACGGCTCACCGTCAATTTTGCCTTCAAAATCAACCGTGGCGCGATCGCCCTCAGCAGCAGCTTCATCAGCAGCACGCTGATTGAAGGTACGGCGCTGGCGGCGCAAAATATCAATGGTGCGGTCAATCGCATCATCATCCACATCGGCACTGACGCGTTCCACTTCCACTGAGGACAAATCCCCCAGCTTCACTTCCGGAAACACTTCAAACACGGCATCAAATGCCAGCTCATCCTCAGACACCCCATCGGTTTTCTGCTTGAACGAAGGCGCACCGGCCACACTCAACTGGGCCTCCTGAATCGCCTTGTAAAAAGCCTGTCCGACTTTCTCTTGCAGCACTTCATTTTCAACCGAATAACCATACTGCTGGGCTACGACCGTCATCGGGACTTTGCCTGGGCGAAAGCCTGACATTTTGACTTTCTTTGACAGGCGGCGCAAACGGGCCTCGACCTCTTTTTGCACCTCAGACAGCGGTAAAGCTACCGTCAGTTTACGTTCCAGTTTTTCAAGTGTTTCAACGGTTACGGCCATGGTAAGTATTCTCTCAATTTGAATATCACATCTGCTCTATTCAGACCTGTACTGCGCAGCGCACCCACAACCATGGTTGCAAATGCTACTGCCTTGACAGCTGAAATAAACCAGATATCTGCTTTAATTAAACCTATTAAACTTCAGCACCAGTTCTCTTTGAATCCGTCATATCCTGGCGCCATCCGTTTGACCCCTTGCACAGAGGCAGAAAACGCCTGCATTCCATTCTTCAGCAACTGCTGCTTTTAAATTCTGTGTTTGCCATGAACCGCCTACCCGCTAAAGCCGAGCAGTTCAGACAACTGAACAAACGGGATATTGTAACAGCCTCGCCATAAAATATGGCTAATATTCAAAATATTGGCCTTGAATACCGTCAAATATATATCCACCACTCTCTTTATTCAAAGCCACGGCTGTTTTGTCACCAAAACAAAACCCTCACCAACAAGAGCATCTTATTCATGAGGGTTTTGCAGGCTTCTTTTCAATCAACCAAGGCTGCTCAGGAAGTAATCCCCTTGCTTGCCAGCGCTTGCAGTTCAGCTTCAGAAAGCCCGGTCAAAGCACTCAGCACCTCATGGGTATGCTGCCCCAGCGTTGGCGGTGCAGTGCGGTACTCCACCGGAGAAGCGGACAGGCGCAATGGGCTTGCCACCAAAGGCACCTTACCCACCAGCGGATGCGGCAACTCAATCTTCATGCCACGGTGCTTGACCTGCGGGTGCTCGAACGTTTGCGCAATGTTGTTAATGGCGCCACACGGCACCCCTGCCATTTCCATCGGGCCGATCCAGTCATACACATTCTTTTCCATCAGGAACTCCTGAATGATCGGCACCACCGTCTCACGGTTGCGCACGCGCCCCGCATTGGTTTTGAAGCGCTCATCCTCTGCCAGTTCCGGGTGTCCCAAAATTTCGCAGAACTTGGCAAACTGGCTGTCGTTACCCACAGCCAGCACCAGTTGCCCGTCTTTGGCATTGAACACCTGATACGGCACAATGTTGGCATGCGCATTGCCCTGGCGCTTGGGAACCTTCCCGGAAACCAGGTAATTCATATTCATGTTGGCCATGGTGGCTACCTGCACATCCAGCAGCGACATATCAATATACTGTCCTTCGCCGGTGTTGTTGCGATGCGCCAACGCCGCCAGAATCGCAATCGTCGAATACACGCCGGTCATGATATCGGCAAACGCCACCCCCACCTTCTGCGGGCCGCCGCCCGGCAGGTCATCGCGCTCGCCGGTAATGCTCATCAGCCCACCCATGCCCTGAACCACAAAGTCATATCCGGCCAGGCTGGATAACGGGCCATCCTGACCAAAGCCGGTGATAGAGCAGTAAATCAGTCCGGGGTTGAGCTTTTTCAGGTCTTCATACCCCAGCCCGTAGCGCTTCATATCGCCTACTTTGTAGTTTTCGATAAAAATATCGCTCTTTTTGGCCAGTTCACGGATCAACTCCTGCCCCTCGGGTTTGGACAGATTGATGGTGACCGATTTTTTGTTGCGGTTTGCCGCCAGATAGTAAGCAGAATCTTTAGGGAACTCATTGCCCTCTTCATCTTTCAGGTACGGTGGGCCCCAGCCGCGGGTATCATCCCCGCTGCCGGGCCGCTCTACCTTAATGACCTCAGCGCCCAAGTCCGCCAGAATCTGTCCACACCACGGACCTGCCAGTACACGTGATAAATCAAGCACACGAATATTGGATAATGCACCTGCCATTACAACTCCTCCAGTTATATTACTTATTAAAAAACATTAAACGCGTTCAATCACAACGGCCAGCCCCTGACCAACCCCGATACACAGGCTCAGCACAGCATAACGCCCGCCTCTGCGCTCCAGTTCACGGCAGGCCGTCAATGCCAGACGTGCGCCAGAAGCCCCCAGCGGGTGCCCCACAGCAATCGCCCCGCCGTTCGGATTAACACGCGGATCATCAAACGCCACATTCATCAGCTTCAGACAACCCAAAACCTGGGAAGCAAATGCTTCGTTGATTTCGATAACGTCCATGTCCTTGAGCGTCAGCCCGGCACGCTCCAGCGCCTTCGGAATCGCATAGGCAGGCCCCACACCCATGATGCGCGGCTCCACCCCTACGGCAGCGCCCGACAAAATACGCGCCATCGGTTTGGCACCGGCCTTTTCACCGATTTCACGGCTGCCCACAAACATCGCTGCAGCACCGTCGTTCACACCAGAGGCATTCCCGGCTGTGACCACACCGCCTTCAAACAGCGCTCTCAATTTGCCCAACGATTCGACCGTTGTATCGGCACGCGGATGCTCATCCACATTGACCAGTTTCGGCGGTGTTTTCTTGCCGGTAGGCACCTCAATAGGCATGATCTCGCCTTCAAAAAAGCCGCTGGCCTGCGCCGCAGCAAATTTGGATTGAGAGCCTGCTGCAAAAATATCGCTTTCTTCGCGCGTCAGTCCCAGATCCTTGGCAACGTTATCTGCCGTTTCCGGCATTGTGTCATTGCCATACATTTTGGTGATTTTCGGATTGGGGAAACGTGCCCCAATCGCTGAATCAAACACCTTGAATTCACGGCCGTAGGCTTTTTCGCTCTTGGCTACCACGAATGGCGCCCGGCTCATATTTTCCACACCACCGGCAATGTAAAGTTCTCCCTCCCCACATGTTACGGCACGTGCAGCATCCAAAACAGCAGCCAGACCACTGGAGCACAGGCGGTTCACCGTCTGCCCCGGCGTGGTCGCAGGCAGGCCCGACAGCAACACCGCATGGCGTGCAATGTTGCGACTGTCTTCACCTGCCTGGCAGGCGCATCCCAGCAGCACATCTTCAACCTGCTCCGCAGTAAAAGGGCCGTCTGCCAGTATTTTCTGCATGACAGCGGCAACCAGGTCATCCGGGCGCACAGGCGCCAAAGCACCGGCCTGACGACCAAAAGCAGTTCTCAGCCCAGAATAGATATATGCATTTAACATTCGGTTTTCCTTCTTACTCAAAAATATGTATTCGAATCAGCTATCAGGTGTCAGCAATGACATGCCCAGCATGGCGCGGCGTTTCAGCCATGGGCTTGGGCGATAGCGGGGGTCACGGTAAAAATCAAACAGGTTGTCCAAAATCTTCAACACCGTTGCAGCCCCCAGCGCATCCCCCATGGCCAAAGGCCCTTTCGGATACCCGAGTCCTAAAGTCACGGCTTTATCAATGTCTTCCGGGGTGGCAATGCTTTGCTGTGCAATATCGCAACCGATATTGACAATGGTCGCCACCACACGCTGGCAGACAAATCCGGCGCTGTCGTGAATCACAGAAACCGGCACCTCCTCGGTGTGAAACATGGCATGCGCGGCATCACGCACCGCGGGTGATGTTTTGGGGTTGGTCATCAATGTGCGCTGCTTGTTGAGGAACAAGGGGTCCAGCCCGACAGTGCGCTCCGGATCCAGTCCCTGCGCCAATGCCACGGTGGTAACGTCCTGCCCCACAGGCAAAACCAGACAGATGGATTTGTCGCCAGGGCGTTCAGCCTGATCACGCTTGATCCCCAGGGTGCCCAGCAGTTCGGCAACCGCCGGGAACGCTTTGGCATCATTTGCACTGAGCCACACCGACATGTCGTTACGAGCCGGCACTGCGGGTGCCGGAATTTCCTGTTTTTGCCCTTCCGTATAAACATAAAACCCGCGTTTGGTCTTACGTCCCAGCAAGCCTGCAGCCTGGCGCAGACGCGCCAGTGGTGACGGCCGGAAACGTGGCTCCTGGTAAAACTGGTTATAAATAGACTCCATCACCGGCTGCGACACATCCAGCCCGGTCAAGTCCAGCAGTTCAAACGGCCCCATGCGAAACCCTGCCGACTGGCGCAAAATGCGGTCCACTTCCGGGTATGGAGCAATGCTTTCCCCCAGAATACGCAGCGATTCCGTCAAATACCCCCGGCCGGCATGGTTCACAATAAATCCGGGCGTATCGCTGGCGCGCACCGGCGTATGCCCCATGGCTTTGGCCATTTGAATCAGCTTGTCCGCCACCCAGCCATCGGTCAAAGGCCCGGAGATGATTTCAACAATTTTCATCAACGGCACCGGGCTGAAAAAGTGAAACCCAGCCACCCGGTTTGAATGTTTACATGCTGCGGCAATCGCCGTCACCGAAAGCGATGACGTGTTGGTTGCCAGAATGCATTTTTCGCTGACAATCGCTTCCAGTTGCGTAAACAATTCGCGCTTGACATCCAGGTTTTCAACAATGGCTTCCACCACCACGGTACAGGGCGCCAGATCATTGAGCGTAGCGGCCACCTGCAATCTGGCCGACGCTGCAGCAAGGTCTGCCTCGGTCATTTTCCCTTTGGCAGCCAGTTTGCCCAGCATCGCCACAATCGCTTCGCGCGCTTCCTCCCCACCGCCAGGACGGTTGTCATAAAGCTTAACCTCAATGCCCCCTTGCGCTGCAATCTGGGCAATACCCCGGCCCATCAGGCCAGCACCAACAACACCTAGTACATCGGGAGTTTTTGAAGAGTCATTCATATTTCAGCGTCCTGTATAAGAGGGTTTACGTTTTTCAAAAAAAGCACGCATGCCTTCCTTCTGATCCTCGCTGGCAAACAGCAGATGGAAAGCTTTTCTCTCCAGCATCAGCGCCGTATCCAGCGATGCATCCTGCCCGGCCAGCAACACTTCCTTGATTTGTGTGACAGCCAGCGGCGGCATCTTGGCAATGGTTTTGGCAAGCTCATAAGCCCTTGCATAAACCTTGTCGTCTTCCACAACTTCACTCACCAACCCCATCGTTAGCGCTTCCTGACTCGTGACAGGCTGGCCTGTAAGCAACATTTTCATGGCCTGGAATTTCCCCACGGTGCGCACCAGCCGTTGGGTTCCACCGGCTCCGGGCATGATCCCGACTCTGATTTCGGGCTGACCAAATGAGGCACTCTGCCCTGCCACAATGATGTCTGCGTGCATGGCCAGTTCACACCCACCACCCAGCGCATAACCATTGACTGCTGCAATCACCGGTTTCGGACAGTCGGCGATGACTTTCCACAACAGATGCACCTGCCGCAAATGCATGTCTATTGCGGTACTTTCCGCAATATCACGCAGGTCAGCTCCGGCAGCAAATGCCTGCTCGTTTCCGGTAATGATGATGCAGCGTGTTTCGCTATCCCGGCCCAGCGCGGCAAAATGCTCGGCCAGTTGCTGGCGAACGGATTGGTTGAGCGCATTTCGGACTTCAGGACGGTTGATACGAAGCGTAGCGATGCCTGCTTCAGGCCCTTCTAAGATGACTTCTTTCATAATGTCTCCGTTCCGCATTGTGGAACACTGTTTTAATAATAGAACGTTTCAAAGGCTTTTCACTTTAATAAAACATAGCACTTTTGTAAAGAAAAAGACCTGTTTTACTGAGTAAAACAGGAGAACAATTCTGCAGCCCCCATTCTGGCGCAACTCTTATATACTTAAGAAAATTCCGCACAGCGAAACACAATTTCATTTTTGTTGACTGAAAGGTAAAAACCATGACAGAATTATTGAATAAACAAAAAAGTTCAGAAAAAAATATCCGAAATCAAGGAGACAAGCTCGTGACAACTGGTTACGAAGACAACGATATTGCTCATTTCAATAATGAGAATGGCCCCAAAGAACGGCAGTTTGTGACTGCGCTGGCTCGCGGGCTGGAGCTTTTGCGTTGTTTCGGGCCTGGAGAGCGTTACCTTGGCGTGGCAGAACTGGCGCGCCGCTCCGGCATTCCAAAACCCTCTGTATCCCGGCTGGCCGGCACTTTGGTCACGCTGGGTTATCTGGATTTTTCCCCGACCCTGTCCAAATACAGTCTGGGCATTGGCGTACTGTCCTTGGGTTATGCCCTGCTGTCCAATATCGGCATCCGCCAGATCGTCAAACCCATGTTGCAGGATCTGGCCGAATATTCGCAGGCGTCCGTATCCATCGGGGTACGCGACCGGTTGAGCATGGTCTATGTTGAAACCGTGCGCAGCAATGCCCCGATCGGCACCCGCCGCGGCGTAGGCTCGCGTCTGCCCATTGTCAATACCGCATTAGGCAAAGCTTACCTGGCCGGCCTGCCCGAATCTGAGCGCAATTTCCTCATGGGCCAGTTGCGCATGCGTGACGAACAGAACTGGCCGCACCTTGAAAAAGGCATTCAGCAAGCCCTGCGCGATTATCAGGAACGCGGTTTTTGCATATCGATCAGCGAATGGGAAAAAGATATCAGTGCTGTCGGCGTACCTTTTCAGGACCATGACGGCAATTTCATGGCTTTCAGTTGCGGCGGTGCCGCATTTCTCCTGACCAAAGACCGGCTTGAAAACGACATCGGGCCGCGTCTGGTTAATATCGTCAACAGCATCGGCGGCAATCGACGCCAAAATCGAACTTAGGAAAAAAAATGATTCGTGATCAAGAAACACTCAACGTTTTACTCGACTCTTTGTCTCGTTTCGTCAAAGAACGGTTGATCCCCGCAGAAGAAATCGTCGCTGAAACAGACGAAATCCCGCAGGATATTGTTGCCGAAATGAAAGAACTCGGGCTGTTTGGCCTGAGCACGCCGGAAGAGTACGGCGGCCTTGGCCTGACCATGGAAGAAGAAGTGCTGATCGCGTTTGAAATTGCAAAAACATCACCCTGCTTCCGCTCTCTCATCGGCACCAACAACGGCATTGGCTCACAAGGCATCATCGTTGATGGCACCGAAGAGCAAAAACAAAAATACCTGCCCAAACTGGCCTCTGGTGAACTGATCGCCTCTTTTGCGCTGACCGAACCTGACGCTGGCTCCGATGCCGCATCACTGCGCACCTCAGCCAAGCGCGAAGGCGATTTTTACATTCTCAACGGTACCAAACGCTTTATCACCAATGCGCCCGAAGCCGGCATGTTCACCGTGCTCGCACGCACCAACCCGGAAATCAAAGGCGCGAAAGGCATTACCGCTTTCATCGTTGAGAGAGACACCCCAGGGCTCACGGTTGGCAAGCGCGACAAAAAAATGGGACAAAAAGGCGCCCATACCGCTGACGTGATCTTTGAAAACTGCAAAGTACCGGCCGCCAACATCATCGGCGGCCAAGAAGGTGTCGGTTTTAAAACCGCCATGAAAGTGCTGGACAAAGGCCGCCTGCACATTGCAGCCATCTGTACCGGTGCTGCCGAGCGCATGCTGGATGACGCATTGCGTTATGCCATTGAGCGTAAACAGTTCGGCCAGCCCATTGCAGAATTTGAACTGGTGCAAGCCATGCTGGCAGACAGCAAAGCTGAAATCTATGCGGCACGCTGCATGATTCTGGATGCCGCCCGCAAACGGGACAACAAAGAAAAAGTTTCCACCGAAGCCTCCTGCTGCAAGATGTTCGCCTCTGAAATGTGCGGCCGTGTGGCAGATCGTGCAGTACAGATTTTAGGTGGTGCAGGTTACATCTCAGAATATGCAACAGAACGTTTTTACCGGGATGTACGCCTGTTCCGTATCTATGAAGGAACTACCCAGATTCAGCAGATCGTCATTGCTCGCAACATGATCAAAGACGCACAGGCTTAAAACTATTTGATTTTTGTTAAGGAACAAATAAAGGGGTGGCGGACCAACCCTCTGCCCTTTTTTTGCATTGTGTTTTGTTATAAGTAGGAGACGCAAACTAAATGAATACAACAAGTGCTACAACACAACAACCGGGCAGTAAAACATGGATAGCCGTGTTTATATTCGGCTTCCTGGTGCTGATGATGGACGGAGCAGATCTGATGTTCCTGTCATACAGCCTGAAATCACTGATCGAAGACTTTGGGCTTTCCAATTCTGAAGCGGGTTCATTGCAAACCATTACGCTATTCGGCATGGCCATTGGCGGCATTTACGGCGGCTGGGCATCTGACCGTTTTGGCCGGGTTAAAACCGTTACCTGGTGCGTGGTGATTTTTTCCGTAGGTACCGCTGCATTAGGTGCCACACATAATTACTGGCAATTCGCGATTTTCCGCTTTCTTGCTGCATTGGGTCTGGGCGCTGCCTATGTAACCTGTAACACACTGATGGCAGAATACGTGCCTACCAAATACCGTACCACGGTGCTGGGTGGGCTGCAGGCTGGTTGGTCTGTCGGCTATCTGCTGGCAACCATTTTGGCCGGAGCAATCATTCCTGTCCACGGCTGGCGCTGGTTGTTCTATATCGCACTGATCCCGGTTGTCTTGGCATTCCTGATGCACTGGATTGTACCGGAACCCGAGTCATGGATCCGCGCCAACGCCAAGCGCCTGAAAGACAAGGCTGACAATCTTGCCGGTAAGGTTGTGGAAAAAGCTGAAAGTGCTTACAAAATCATTTTCAGTGACCCGACCACACGCAAAATGTTCCTGCTGTGGTGTATTACCGCAGGTTTTCTGCAGTTTGGTTACTATGGTATCGGCAGTTGGATGCCCACCTACCTGGAACAGGAAACCGGTCTGGCATTTAAGAAAATGACTGATTACATGGTTGGTTACTACACCGCCATGATTCTGGGCAAAATCATTGCCGGCTGGGTGGCTGACAAAATTGGACGCCGTGCTGTCTACGCGTTCGGTGCCATGGGCGCAGCGGTGTGTATCCCGCTGATTGTCTGGTACGGTAATCATGACAACATCATTTACCTGATGATTGCGTTTGGCTTTGTCTATGGTATTCCTTACGGTGTCAACGCCACCTATATGACCGAAAGCTTTGAAACCAAGATCCGTGGTACTGCTGTGGGTGGTGCCTACAACGTGGGCCGCGTCATGGCGATGGCCGCACCGATGGTGATTGGCGGTCTGGCTGATGCCGGCCATATCGGTATGGGCTTCCTGGTAATGGGCGGTGCCTACTTCCTGTGCGGCCTGGTACCTGCGCTGTTCATCAAAGACAAGCAGTTCGATCCGCAGAAATAACCAACCTAAAAAATCCCAAAATCGATCCTTTTCCCCCGGCATCCCCGGGGGATTTTTTATGCCTGCGCATTTTCCCTGCCTTCAAGAAATCTCCCAAAGAAAACAACCACTGTATGCACGCTGACCTTTATCAACTCTATTTGGCATAAGCCTTTTACAATCAAGTTGTCCCATGGCCACTCATTTACATTCTGAAGGAGTCAGATCATGCCATTGTCTTCAACCGACAAGCGCCTGCTTGCCCGTGCAGTCGAACTGTCTGCCACAGCACTTGCGCTGGGAAATCGTCCATTCGGCTCTGTGTTAGGAAATGCACAGGGAAATATTCTGGCCGAAGGACAAAATGATGAATGCACCAGCGCAGATCCGACAGGACATGCCGAAATGAATGTCATCCGGCGCATTGCAGGGCTGAAACCGGCTCAACTGAAAAATGCTACCCTATATGCCAGTGGCGAACCATGCGCCATGTGCGCTGCGGCTATTTTCTGGAGCGGTATCCGCCGGGTGGTTTTCGCTGCTTCCGGTCAGTATTTTGCCGATCTCGAAGGGCCCAACGCAACCCTGCTGCCACTCCCCTGTGCGGAACTCATGCGCCATGGGTCGCACACGGTTGAAGTCATCGGCCCCGTGGCAGACACGGGGGCAGAAACTATTTTGCAACAAGCTTTCCCCAACCAGAAATGACAGGGCACCCTCTTGGGGTAACAAAAAACAGCTAAACAACAATACCTCATGATGAACTGTGAAGTGTCATGAGGTACCGCTGTGCAAGCCATGCGTTTTGCACTGCAAAAACACATATCTTAAAAACATGTTTTGACCCACCGGGTGGCACAAAACCTGTTAATTTTGCGCCTATGATTTCTCACATTGCGAGAATGGGTTGCGGCCTATGTCAGCATTGCCTGGTCCACCTCCTGCGGGTTATTCAATGCATGGTGAAGTTTCTCGTTATCGAGCTGGCCACAGTATTTAGACACCACAATGGTTGCCAGACTGTTGCCAACCAGATTGGTCAATGCGCGCGCCTCCGACATGAACCGGTCAATCCCCAATACCAGCGCAACACCGGCTACAGGGATGGTGCCGACCGCCGACAATGTGGCTGCCAGCACAATGAACCCGCCGCCAGTCACCGCTGCTGCACCTTTGGAAGAAAGCAGCAGAATCACCAGCAGCCCGATCTCTTCTTTCAGCGACAGTTCAATACCCAGCGCCTGCGCGATAAAAATCGCTGTCATCGTCAAATAAATCGACGTCCCGTCCAGGTTGAATGAATAACCCGTAGGAATAACCAGGCCCACAGTCGACTTGGAACAGCCGGCCAGCTCCATCTTTTTCAGTAAACGCGGCAATACAGATTCCGAAGACGAAGTGCCCAGCACAATGAGCAGTTCGTCACGAATCAGCCGTATCAGTCTGAAAATGCTGAAACCGCAGGCACGCGCAATGGCGCCCAGTACAAAAATAACAAACAACAGACAGGTCGCATAAAAACACAGCATCAACTGCCCAAGCTGCCACAAGGTGCCTATGCCGTAGCGACCAATGGTGAACGCCATTGCACCGAATGCGCCAATGGGTGCCACTTTCATGATGATGTTCACCACATTGAACATTGCATGCGCAATCTGGTCAATCACTTCCAGCAGTGGTTTTCCATATTTCCCCAGACGATGCAGCGCAAAACCAAACAGCACCGAGAAAAACAGCACCTGCAAAATATCCCCTTCGGCAAAAGCGCCCACGACCGTCTTGGGAATGATATTCATAATGAACTCAACCGTTGACTGCGCCTTGTTCTCATACTGCGCAATGCTGGCGGCATCCAGTTCAGATACTTTGACGTTCATGCCTGAGCCTGGCTCGACAAAATTCACAATCACCAAGCCAATGATCAATGCAAATGTGGTCACCACTTCAAAATACAGCAAGGCAATGCCACCGGTTTTGCCAACAGACTTCATGCTCTCCATGCTGGCAATACCGCTGACCACCGTACAGAAAATGATCGGAGCAATCACCATTTTGATAAGCCGGATGAAGCCATCTCCCAAAGGCTTCATATGCTCTGCCAGACCTGGAATATGGTGCTTGACACCGTTGATGACCTCGTCGGTCCCAGGATAAAAATGCCCTAATGTAATACCGACAGCAATCGCCACCAGCACCTGAAAATACAGGTTCTTATATATAGGAGGTTTTTTCATTATGCCTCAGTCTCCAAAAAAATAAATTCAGGAATAACACCCGAACTGCGAGATTCTAGTGAACCGGAGACTGTAAAAAATTTAAAGCGTAATGGATTGATCAGGCATGGTGCTGCGCAAAAAAAATGGCTGGAAACGCCTCAATTTTGAGCACATTGCTGAATAATTTAAAGGTGTGGTGCGAGGGAGGGGACTCGAACCCCTACGGGGGTTAACCCGTCAGGACCTAAACCTGGTGCGTCTACCAATTTCGCCACCCTCGCTTAAGGTTTGCATGAGTTCCATGCAGACTGCCGTTTGACAGGCTCAATGGTGAGCGGGAGAAACCATTACGAATGTTTATTGAAAACTGTTCTGCTTCTCTTTTGATGCCTGCGGCTGAACTTTTTTACCAGTTCTTTCTGATCTGCCACAGATACCAGTCTGTTACCAGCCACCAGCCTTTTGGCAATATCAGGCCTTGCATTATACCGACTTTCTACACGCCGTCCTACCCACTGACCGCACAATCAGCAAAACAGCCGCTTGTCATTGTTCTTTGTTGCATCTGCGCCATTTCTGCCCATTGCCACTATTGAATTATGTTTGCCCTCTATCTCAATGGCATCAATCGTCTATGATTACCCTGACAGCAAGGAATTACCATGAGCAATATTTCTGACATGCGCAAAAGCTACGAACGGGGAGAACTGACCGAAACCAACGTCAGCGAGCAGCCCGTCCGCATTTTTGAACAATGGTTCAATGAGGCCGTTGCCGCCAAAGTTCCCGAACCCAATGCCATGACACTGGCCACCGTAGGTGCCCATGGCCGCCCGTCTACCCGTATTGTGCTCATCAAATCCTTTGATGCACAAGGTATTGTCTGGTACACCAATTACAACAGCCGTAAAGGGCATGAACTGGCTGAGCACCCTTATGCCGCATTACAGTTTCACTGGGTTGAGCTTGAACGTGTTGTGCGTATTGAAGGCCGGGTTGAAAAAGTATCGGCCGAAGAAAGTGATGCCTATTTTGCCAAACGCCCGCTGGACTCACGCATTGGTGCCTGGGCTTCTCCCCAAAGCGAAGTCATTCCCGGGCGCGGCGTTCTGATTGAAAACGCAGCGAAATATGCGGCCAAATTCCTGCTACAGCCACCGCGCCCCCCGCACTGGGGAGGCTACCGGCTGGTTCCGGATATGTGGGAATTCTGGCAGGGGCGTAAAAGCCGGCTGCATGATCGCCTGCGCTACCGCCTGACAGAAGAAAACCGCTGGCTCATGGAAAGGCTTGCACCGTAATCCGGTACAAGCCCAACGCCATGAAAACCTTTAGCAAACCTTCAGCGCTTGATTTCCTCTAGCGCCTGCAACAAAATCGCGTTGATGCGTTGCTTCTTTTCATCAGTGGCATGGCGTACGCCTCTGAGCGCCACACGCAGCTCATGAATCGTTTCACGCAATTCATTGTTCCCCACATCACGGGTATCATCTGCAAAAGACTCCCGCATCCGCTGCATCCGCTGCCCAAACTCTGACAAACGGGTCATCAGCATTTGCACATGCTCACGGTTTTCGTTTAAAAAAACTTTGCCCTGATCGGTCAGCGCATAGAACTTTTTATTGCCTTCCATGCTCATCGACACCAGATCACTTTCTTCAAGATAAGTAAGTACCGGATACACCATGCCCGGGCTGGGTGCGTAAAACCCATGGGTATAGGTATCGAGGTATTTAATGATTTCATAGCCATGGCGGGGCTTTTCCTCAATCAGTGCTAAAACAACCAGTTGCAGATCATCTGCCCCCATACGGCGCCGCTTCTCCATAGGGAAGTTGAAGTCATCATCCGACATCCCCTGACCGCCATGACCACCGCCTCTTCGCCCACGGCCAAAGCCCGGGGGCATCAGGTGAAAATCCCGTCCGTCTTTATCTCCGCGTGCCATCTGCCCAAAATGGCAGTCGCCTCTGCCATGTGAATGAGAACCGCGCTCCTGGCATACACCCCTTTCAAAAGAGCCCCTGCCGCCGCCACACGGGAAACCATGTGCCAGCTGTCCACGACGCCCTTCATATATTTTGCGTTGCATGACCTAAATTCCTTTATCAATATATTTTGTGATTGAATATGAGACTGCTGATTTTCAATTTGATAAATCATTTATCTCAAATCATATCTTATGATATATCTTAAGATAATTTATGTCAACCACTTAACCACTAAAAATACATATCTAAAAATAAAGATCATGCATTGAGAAAGGCCTGATTTGTCAAAATACCATCAACCCTGCTCGGTAACAAACCGCAACACAATCACTTGGGGAAATAGGAGTCAACGTCTTTGACAAACAGTTATGCGCCACTGGCAAACATGGTGTGAACCAGGCTCAGGGCACATGAATAAATCTTTTTATGAAAATGTCTTTTTATAATTATCTGCAAACGCTCGCAGGCCGCTGCACCATGCGACCAACGCCTGCATACGCATACACGCTTCCGCCGTATGCCATACCTTATGCCCACCTGGCCGCCAGCCACATGACCACAGGTTGTGTGACCAGCGCGGCCAGTGTCGTCAAAGCCAAAGATGCTGTCACCAGGCTTTGTGCTTCGCCATAGCGATGCGAGAACAAATACACATTTGACCCAATGGGAAGCGCAGCCACCACAGTAATCACCACCAGCGGTACGCCGCGAATGCCGACAAGGTAGCCCGCAGCAAACACCAGCACAGGCATCAGCAGGTTTTTTACCAGCGTAATCTCCAGCGCACCTTTAAGTTCACCCTTCATCCGTGTATGCGCCAGCGTTGCCCCAACCAGCACCAGACTGACCGGTCCGTTGGCCTGCCCCAGCAGCTCCAGAGTTCTGTCCACCACCCCGGGCAACTGCCAGCCGGTCATGCCCCAGACCACACCGGCAATGATCGGCAGTGTGACCGGGTGCATCACAGAACGCCATGCTGCTTTCCCCACCATTTTCAGCATGCGGCTATAACCCGCCTTCATGGCTTGGCCGCTTTCAGCAGCCTGTTGCATTTCATCTCTGGCCTTGCGCCATTCAAAAAACAAGGTGGCAGCACTGAGCAATGTTAAAGCATGCACAGAAATCAGCGTGATCAGCGTCACCAGCCCCTCAGGGCCATAAGCCATGGTCACCAGCGGAATACCGATCATCACGCTGTTGGAAAAAATGCATGCCAGCCCAATGACAATGGCGCGCTTGTGTCCCCCCAAGAAAAGAGAAACACCAATGAACAAAGCAAACGCAACCGCCAGATAAACCCAGGTTGCTTTAAAGTCCAGCCCGTCAAACCCGACATGGGACATGGTGCGAAACAGCAGCGCCGGCGCCAGCATCAGAAAAACCAGGTTAGCCAGCCCCGGCAGGTGTTCCTGTTGTATCCAGCGCAGCTTGCCAGCCCCCCAGCCACAAATAATCAACAAAATAACCGGGAACAATGCTGCTGTGGAATTCATTCTTTTTTCTGATCGTTCAGTTTTTCAGCCAATGGACAAATTTCTGCCGGAATTTAGCAACTTTAGGTCCTACCACCATCTGGCAGTACCCTTGTTGCGGATGGTTTTCAAAATAATGCTGATGATAGTCTTCCGCCCGGTAATAGTCTCTCAAAGGTTCCACGACGGTCACAATCGGGTCATCAAAGACACCATTCTCTGCCAGTTCCTCAATCACTGCCACGGCAGTCTGATGCTGCCGGTCACTGCAGGTCAATATGGCCGACCGGTACTGTTCACCCACATCGGCCCCCTGCCGGTTCAGCGTGGTCGGGTCATGAATCACAAAAAATATCTCCAGCAGGTCGCGGTAAGTGATCACCGCCGGATCAAACGTGATTTTGACCACCTCTGCAAACCCTGTATTCCCTGAACATACCTGCTCATACGTCGGGTTTTGCGTATGCCCGTTGGCATAGCCGTTTTCAACCGCCGCAACACCTTTGACACGCTCGTAAACTGCCTCCAGACACCAGAAACAGCCACCGGCTAGCACAGCCGACTCCGTCACAGAGCCATCATTCGTTTGCATAAAACGCCCTTTAACATTTCCAAGGTTAAAAGACAATTATCTCTGAAACACCTGCCAGCATAAGCTGGCATGGCTATCCGGCAATATCCGTTTTAACCATAGCGAATGAGCCCATGAATAAGCCCCTTAGTGTCCCTTATTTTTAAGCAAAAACACAAGTATCGGCATTCGCCACTCAACATTCAGCCTCCAAAAACCGGAAGACTTTTCTTCCTGTTATGTTTCACCTATATTTAACACCACCCTTTAGATACAGTGGAAAGGGACAACCTACATGAAAAATACAGCAACAACCCGGGTAGAGCATGATTTATTAGGCGATATGGAGGTTCCAGCAGATGCTTACTATGGCGTCCAAACGCTGCGGGCCGCTCAGAATTTCAGGCTCACAGGCATCATCTTGTCGCACTACCCCAGCCTGATCAAAGGGCTGGCCATTGTCAAATTGGCCGCAGCAGAAGCCAACTATGAGCTCGGCGATCTGCCTGAAGACAAATACAAAGCCATTGCAAAAGCCTGCCAACGCCTGATGAACAATGAATTCAACGACCAGTTCATTGTTGATATGATCCAGGGCGGTGCCGGCACTTCGACCAACATGAATGCCAATGAGGTCATCGCCAACATTGCACTGGAAGAAATGGGCAAGCAAAAGGGCGAATACCAGTTCCTGCATCCCAACAACGACGTCAACATGGCGCAGTCCACCAACGACGCCTACCCCACAGCGGTTCGCGTCGGGTTGTTGCTCATCAATGAAATGCTCATTGAAAGCCTGTCAAACCTGTGCAAGGCGTTCCGCCGCAAAGGTGCCGAGTTTGCCGACATCATCAAGATGGGGCGCACACAACTGCAGGATGCCGTGCCCATGACACTGGGGCAGGAATTCAATGCTTTTGCCACCACACTTGAAGACGACCTGGAAAGGCTGAAAACCTATCCCCTCGACTGGCTCACCGAAATCAACATGGGCGGCACTGCGATTGGCACAGGAATTAACACAGACCCCAAATACCAGCACCTGGTCACCGAAAAACTCTGCAAAATCAGCGGCCTGAAATTCAGATCAGCGCCTGACCTGATTGAAGCCAGTTGGGACATGGGCGGATTCATCATGTTCTCGGGGCAACTCAAACGCCTGGTCGTGAAAATTTCCAAAATCTGTAACGATCTGCGCCTGCTTTCCAGCGGCCCCCGCACAGGCATTGGTGAAATCAATCTGCCTGCGCGCCAGCCGGGCAGCTCGATCATGCCCGGTAAGGTCAACCCGGTGATCCCAGAAGCCGTCAACCAGGTATCTTTTGCCGTGATGGGCAATGACCTGGCCATTACCATTGCCGCTGAAGCCGGGCAATTGCAGTTGAACGTGATGGAGCCTTTGATTGCTTACAAAATGTTTGACAGCATCCGCATGATCAAGCGCGCCATGGACATGCTGCGTGAAGAGTGTATTGACGGCATCACCGCCAATGCAGAACTGTGCCAGCGCCTGGTGGAAAACTCCATCGGGCTGGTCACCGCACTTAACCCTTACATCGGCTATGAAAACTGCACCCGCATCGCCAAAGAAGCGCTGCAATCAGGCAAAGGTGTGCTGGAACTGGTACGCGAAGAAAAACTGCTCAGCGAAGAAGAGCTGGCCGATATCCTCAAACCCAAAAACATGATTGCACCCAGAGAGGTCAAACATAAAAAAGCTTAATTGAGCACTTAACGCTCACATTCGGGGCCTGGCATGATGCATCATCCAGGCCCTTTTTATCTTTCAGGTGTTCAGGTCAGGCAGATTAAAAAATGCCTTGGCACATGCCGTTGTCTGTGCTGCAAGCACCTGCGGCGTCACACCGCGGCAGGTCGCCGCCACGCTGAGCACCTCCGGTAAGAAAGCAGGCTCGTTGCGCCGGTCTGCCGGTTTGTTCTTCAATGTACGCGGCAGCAGATAAGGCCCATCGGTCTCCAGCATCAAACGCCCTGCCGGAATATCCTTTACCAATGTTTGCAAATGCAAACCACGGCGCTCGTCACAAATCCAGCCGGTGATGCCGATGTGCAAATCCAGATCCAGATAGCTGAACAGATCTTTTTTCTCTCCGGTAAAACAGTGCACTACCGCCGCAGGCAACTGGTCGCGAAACTCCCGCAGTATGGCAATGAACCTTTCGCAAGCATCGCGTTCATGCATAAACACCGGGCGCTGCAACTCGACTGCCAATGCAAGCTGTTGCTCAAAAACCTTTTCCTGTACCGGCCGTGGACTGAAATCACGGTTAAAGTCCAGCCCGCATTCACCCACGGCCTTCACCGTGGGGTATTGCAGCAACTGCTTGATGACCGTGGCTGTTTCATAACCCCAGTCTTTGGCATGATGCGGATGTACCCCCGCCGTACTGAATAAATGCCGCCCCTGCGAATCGTATTGCTGGCACAGCTCAAGCGCCCTGTGGCTCTCACGTTCACTGGTACCCGTTGCAACCATTTGCTGCACCCGTGCCGCATACGCCCGTTGCAATACCTCGCTCACATCATGCTTGAAACGCTCACTGGTCAGGTTAATGCCGATATCAATTAAATAATCGTTCATTGGATCGTCAGTCTGATCATTCACACAAAATAACGCCGATTTTACCAGCCCCCTTTATCTACCCGCCAACCGGGCTCCTGACGATACAGGCACGGCATTACCTGCGCCTCAAAACACAAAACACTGATCCCCGCTTTCATTTACATCCCCCAAAGTACAAAACCTGCATATGCCTGTATCATGTCACTGACCATCAACCTGTCCCCTTCTTTTTAACGAGCTCGTCTATGGAATTAGGTTCTCTCAAGCCCGTTATCACCACCGCCATCATGCCACTGATGTTTTGGCTCAGCATGGCATTGATGGCTCTGTTTATCTTTTGCATCAAAAAAGAAAAGCATCAGGGGTTTCAGCGCGAAAACACCACAAAAAACAAACGGGGTAGAAAATACCTTGTGGCGGCTGCCATGTCCCTGGTGATCCTGTGGCTGCTCAGTTGCCATGGTACCGCAGTGTTGCTGTCACGCTGGCTGTTACCGGCAACCACGGCCCTGCAACCGGGCGATATTCAGCAACTGCGCCACAACCTGCTGGCAGGCAAACCAGCCGCCATCATTGTGCTGGGCGCTGGCGTGCAATCCCAGGCAGCAGAATATGACGGGCAACCGGTGCTTTCTCCTTATGCACTGGAACGCCTGGTCTACGGCATTCATCTGGCACAACAAACCGGCCTGCCCCTGGGTTACAGCGGCGGGCAAGGCTGGGCCCAGTCAGCACCAGACAGCCCGGAAGCCAAAGCCGCATTACGCACTGCACAAGAATTAGGCGTGCCTTTGCGCTGGATCGATGCTACATCACGCGATACACGGGAAAATGCTGTCAACACCGCCGCCATGCTGCATGCCGAAAACATAACGCATGTCGTACTGGTCACACAGGCCTGGCATATGCCACGCGCCGTCAGTGCTTTTCAAAAAACCGGCCTGACCGTTACGCCTGCGCCGGTCGGTTTTATTCGGCCTTATGCCAACTTCTGGCTGGAGTGGCTGCCATCCGCTTCGGGGCTTTCAACCACCAGCACCGTACTGCGCGAGTGGATTGGGCTGCAAGTTCAACGGTTCCAACATCCATCGACTGCTACAGAATAAACCCTGATACAACCTGTGTGTGCTTTATTGGATACTTAAGAATCTCCCGAATGCCCTGCTTTCATGCGGTGCACAATGAAATGAATATGTACACAGATTTTGTGCCTACCGCACCCCTGCCAGCACTCTTATCTGCATTTAGGTTCATAATCTCAACGTACAACTCGAATGCTGATGTTTAGCAATTACATATAAAACCATAAACATAAGGAGATCTTCGCGATGAACATCCTCTCCAAACTCGTCGACAAATATATACCAGTCCAACATCCATTTGCCGATACGCTGCAATCATTCAAAACCGCCTCAGGAAAAGAAGGCAAGTTTTATTCACTGCCCGCGCTGAGCCAGCACTTCCCTCAGATTAACAAACTGCCCGTTTCCATACGCATTGTTTTAGAGAGCGTGCTGCGCAACTGCGACGGCAAAAAAGTCACCAAAGAACATATTGAGCAACTGGCCAACTGGCAGCCCAATGCGCCGCGTGTGGATGAAATTCCGTTTGTGCTGGCGCGTGTGGTATTGCAGGACTTCACCGGCGTGCCCCTGCTGGCTGACCTGGGCGCCATGCGCACCACGGCCAAAAACATGGGCAAGAACCCGAAAGTGGTGGAGCCGCTGGTGCCTGTCAACCTGGTTGTTGACCATTCGATCATGGTCGACTACTTCGGCTCCAAAAATGCGCTTGACCTGAACATGAAACTCGAATTCCACCGCAACAAGGAACGTTATCAGTTCATGAAGTGGGGCATGCAGGCCTTTGATACTTTTGGCGTAGTGCCCCCCGGCTTTGGTATTGTGCACCAGGTCAACCTGGAATATCTGGCACGCGGTGTGCATAAAAACAAAGACAACGTGTACTACCCCGATACGCTGGTCGGCACCGACAGTCACACCACCATGATCAACGGCATTGGCGTGGTGGGCTGGGGCGTGGGTGGTATCGAAGCCGAAGCCGCCATGCTTGGGCAACCATATTATTTCCTCACCCCCGATGTTGTCGGCTTTGAATTCAAGGGCCAGTTGCGCGAAGGCGTTACCGCCACCGACTTGGTGCTCACCGTCACAGAACGTTTGCGCCAGGAAAAAGTGGTCGGCAAGTTCGTTGAGTTTTTTGGTGAAGGCACCGGGCATCTATCCGTGACAGACCGTGCCACCATTGGCAACATGGCGCCTGAATATGGTGCCACCATGGGCTTTTTCCCGGTCGATCACAAAACCCTGGACTACTTCAGAGGTACCGGGCGAACCGACGAAGAAATCGAAGCGTTTGAAGCCTATTTCAAAGCCCAGGGACTTTTTGGCGTGCCGCGCGATGGCGATATCAATTACACCCAGGTGGTTACGCTGGACCTCTCCACCGTCGCCCCCAGCCTGGCAGGCCCGAAACGGCCGCAGGACCGCATTGAAATCGGCCACGTCAAAAGCAAATTCATTGAGCTGTTCAGCGCTCCCATCAAAGACAACGGCTTCAACCAGCCGGCACAAAAGCTTGAAGAACTGTACAGCCTGGACAGCAGCAATGTGGTCACCGAAGCCACGCCTGCAAACGATGTCATCAAAAACGGTGACATCCTGATTGCAGCCATTACCTCGTGTACCAACACCTCCAACCCCAGCGTCATGCTGGCGGCCGGGCTGCTGGCCAAAAAAGCGGTGGCGGCCGGGCTAAAGGTGAAAAAGAACATCAAAACCTCACTTGCCCCCGGATCGCGCGTGGTCACGGAATACCTGACGCAGACCGGCTTACTGCCCTATCTGGAACAGCTCGGGTTTGATGTGGCCGCCTACGGCTGTACCACCTGTATCGGCAATGCCGGCGACCTGAAACCCGAAATCAACAAAGCCATCATCCAGAATGATCTGGTATGCGCCGCTGTGCTTTCAGGCAACCGTAATTTTGAAGCCCGGATTCATCCCAATATCAAAGCCAACTTTCTGGCCAGCCCGCCACTGGTGGTTGCGTATGCCATCGCCGGCAACATGACGGTTGACCTGATGACCGAACCGGTGGGCCAGGGTCATGGTGGTAAAGATGTGTATCTAGGCGACATCTGGCCCAGCAGCGACGAAATTGAAGCCCTGCTCAAGTTTGCCATGAATGGTCCGGAGTTCCGCGAGAACTATGAAAAGGTCAACACCGACCCGGGCAAACTGTGGTCCCAGATCAAATCGGTCTCAGGCAACGTGTACTCATGGCCAGAGAGCACCTACATTGCTGAACCGCCGTTCTTCAAGGACTTCACTCTGGAACCTCAGCACCCGCCTGCAGGGGCAGAACTGGGGGTCAAAGGCGCGCGCATCATGGCGCTGTTTGGCGACTCCATCACCACCGACCATATCTCCCCGGCCGGCTCAATCAAAGAAAGCTCTCCGGCCGGACTCTACCTGCTCTCGCATGGCGTTCAGAAAGCCGACTTCAACTCTTACGGCTCACGCCGGGGCAACCATGAGGTCATGATGCGTGGCACCTTTGCCAACGTTCGCATTAAAAACCTGATGCTCCCGCCCAAAGAAGATGGCAGCCGTGAAGAAGGTGGCTACACGCTGATGCAGCTGGATGGCGTCAACAAGGGACAGAAAACCACCATCTACGACGCTGCCATGCAATACATTGAAGCCCAGGTACCGACCGTGATTTTTGGCGGTGAAGAATACGGCACCGGCTCCAGCCGCGACTGGGCGGCCAAAGGCACGCTGTTGCTGGGCATCAAAGCCGTGATTGCGCGCAGTTTTGAGCGTATTCACCGCTCCAACCTGGTTGGCATGGGTGTGCTGCCCTTGCAGTTCAAAGGCAGCGACTCCTGGGAAAAACTCAAACTGCAAGGCAATGAAACCATTGACATCATTCTGGGCATGGAACTCAAACCCCAGGCCGATGCCAAACTGGTGGTAACCCGGGCCAATGGTGAGCAGGAGGTTGTCATGCTGACACTGCGTATTGATACGCCGATTGAAGTGGAATACTATCAGCACGGAGGCATCCTGCCATTTGTCCTGAGGCAGTTGCTTGCTTCCTGACACCACAACGGTGCGTCAGGGAAATCCCTGTAGCACCGTTTTGATGCGCTCGCGGATTTAATCCCGCGATTCAGGACCAAACGGGCTGCTTTTCTGGTCGTGTTCTGGCACAGAAAATGCATTTGTTTTTTACGACATTGGCACATAGTATAAATTGGCCCAAACCGCTGTCCCACCGTCATCATGGGAATGCGTTATAGACAGATGGCTGGAATTAATTTACGCTATGATGTCCAACACTTACAACTACACCTTATAGATAGGAGAGCAATTCATGAAGTTTCTGAAAACTACTCTGGCTTTGGCAATCGGTTCCACCATGGCACTGGCTGTTCAGGCTCAAAGTTCGGGCACCTTGGACAGAATTCGTTCCAGCGGCACCATGACCATCGCCTACCGCGATGCATCCATCCCATTCTCATACCTGGATGACAAAGCACAACCTACCGGCTTTGCCTGGGAGCTCTCCCAAAAGATTGCGGCAGCCGTTCAAAAAGAACTGGGGCTGGCAAACCTGACCATCAAACCACAGGCCGTCACCTCTGCCAACCGTATTCCTCTGATGGTCAATGGCACCATTGATATCGAATGTGGCTCTACCACCAACAACACCACCCGTGGCAAAGACGTCAGCTTCTCTGTCAACTACTTCTACACCGGTACCCGCTTCCTGGTGAAAACCAGCTCCGGCATCCAGTCGCTGGAAGACCTGCGTGGCAAGACCCTGGTCTCCACACTGGGCACCACCAACCTGCAATTGCTGCGCACGCTCAATACAGAAGACAAGCTGGGCATCAACATCACCACAGCCAAAGACCACGATGCATCTTTCCTGAACGTGCAGCAAGGTCTGGCTGATGCATTCGGCATGGACGACATCCTGCTGTACGGCCTGCGCGCAGCAGCGGCCAAACCTACGGACTTTGCCGTGGTCGGAAAGCCCATCCAGGTTGAACCGTATGCCTGTATGGTGCGTAAAGATGACCCAGCGTTTAAAGCCGTGGTGGACAAAGCCATTATCGGTTTGATGGAAAGCGGCGAGTTCACCAAGATGTACGAACAGTGGTTCACCAAACCGATTCCTCCCAAAGGCATCAACCTGGAACTGCCTATGTCTGAAGAACTCAAGGCCAACCTGACCGCACATTCTGACAAACCCGCGAACTAATCAGCACGGGCAAGTCCGTTTGCAACGGATAGGAAAATCGCAAGTGGCAGGAACCCCTGCCACTTTTTTTATAGGGACTTTCCATGACATTACCATGACTGTAACACTCTCTTTTACGACGCCTTTGCATCAGGCATACAATACAAATCAGACAGCGTCTTTTCTCTGCATAAACAATTACTGCGAATACCCAGAAAAGACACAAACACTTTATCTACATTTTTAATTTGCGCTGGTCCATCGTGAATACATTGCGTCATTTTGATACACCGCCCTCCATGAATGGCCTGGTAGGCGTTCTGGGTGGTATGGGGCCTTTGGCCACACTCGACTTTTTTCAGAAAATGATTGCGGCCACACCGGCACAGTGCGACCAGGAGCATGTGCCTGTCATTATCAGTTCCATCCCGCAAATCCCCGATCGCACACAAGCCTATCTGGGGCAAGGCCCATCGCCACTGCCTGCACTGGTAGAGTGCGGACAACGGCTGATTACTGCTGGCGCCGAGTTGATCGTCATTCCCTGCAATACCGCGCACCTGTGGTTTGCAGATATTGAAGCCGCACTGCAAATCCCCATGCTGCATATTGCAGATGCCGCGCTGGAACAGGTCAAGGCACCTGCCAACCAGACGCCTGCCGTAGGCCTTCTGGCAACACAGGCCACCATCGAATCCGGGCTGTATACCAACCGGGCTCAAGAAACCGGCCACCCTGTGCAATGGCTGTTGCCCACCACACAGGAAATGGAAACACTCGTCATGCCGGGAATCCGCGCAGTCAAAGCCGGCAACCTCATGCTGGGACAGGACTTGCTGGCCGCAGCCGGCCGTGCGCTGGAATTGCGCGGCGCAACAGCCCTGATCATGGGATGCACCGAAATTCCGCTGGTGCTGCCAAATAGTGGCCTGGAAATTGCATTGATTGATGCAACCGATGCTTTAGCCCGTGGCGCAGTCGCCTGGTCAACTGCCCGGCGTGGCAGGTAAGCTGAAACAAAATCATTTTTTACCGGAGTATTGCACAATGACATACGGTCGTGTTTGTATTGTGGGCGCAGGTATTGTGGGCAGCGCCAGTGCGTTTGCACTGGCCAGAGGCGGCTGGGATGTCACCCTGGTTGACAGCGCGGAAGGCCCGGGCCTGGGCACCAGTTTTGCCAATGGCGCACAACTGAGCTACAGCTATGTGGAGCCACTGGCCACCCCTGATGCGCTGGTATCTCTGCCCAAATGGCTGCTGGATGCTTCCAGCCCGCTCAAATGGCACCCCCGCATGGAGTTTGCCCATGCCTGCTGGCTGGCCCAGTTTACCGCCTGCTGCCGGCCCTCCATGGTGAGAAAAACAACCGAAGCATTGCTGGCCCTCTCCTTCCTGTCACGCGACACACTGCACCAATGGCTGCCGGAACTGCCTGACCAGGAACAACTGTCTTTTACCCAAACCGGCAAACTCGTTATTTACCGCAATGAAAAATCGCGCGAGCATGTGCAAAACCAGTTGAACTGGCAGGCCAGAATGGGCTGTAAACAGAAAATCGTTTCTGCACAGGAATGCATCGAACTCGAGCCCGCACTGGCAGCCACAGGGGGCGGCACAATTGCGTTTGGCGTCTGGACCGCCGACGAAGAAGCCATTGACGCCCACACCCTCAGCCGTGCCCTGGCACAGGCCAGCGGCGCACAATGCCTGTACAACTGCGCCATTCAACGCATTGAAACGGCACATGGTCAGGTCACCGCACTCATTACACGCGACAAGCAGCGCATTGAAGCCGACCATTTTGTCATCGCCACCGGCCCTGACAGCAACAAACTGCTGCGGCCTTTGCACATTGCCCTGCCGATTGAGCCAATCCGCGGTTTCAGCATCACACTGCCCATCGTCAAACCAGAAGCTGCACCCGTCGTCAATATCACCGATACCAGCCGCAAAACCGTGCATGCGCGTTTAGGCAATATGCTGCGCTCGGCCGGATTTGCCGAACTCTGCGGCTGGAATACACAATTGAACGCTGCGCGCATCGAGGCGCTGTGCCAGTATGTACAGGCCACTTTTCCAGGTGCCTGTGACCTGAGCCAACCCCATGCATGGGCAGGCCTGCGCCCAACCACGCCCAGCGGCCGCCCGATTGTCAGCGGCACCCCGTTACGTAACCTGTGGTTGAACACCGGGCATGGTTCCTTAGGGCTGACTCTGGCAGCAGGCAGTGCCAACGTGCTGGAAAAACTCATGACGGGCCAGACCCCGACCATTCCATCAACGCCTTACCGTTATAAATGAAATAAGCCCCCATCAGAGGGCTGAGAGAGTTGAGAGGGCTCAGGGTACTTATTGCTTATCAGGACGTACTAATGCTAACACGCCCTGATTGGCTCCATATCAGCCGGCATAACGTTCATTCTTCCCATCCGAACCGGCCCCATGCTGCGGCCGGTTGATCTCCACGGTGATATGCACCAGTTCATCATGCACCGACAGCATCCGCCGCACATCCTGCGGAGTGATATCGCTTGCCGTGACAATTCCCACAATGCAGGCATACTTGTCCTTGCCCACACGCCAGACATGCAGATCACCAATCTGCAACTGCAAGTCTTTGGCATCCTTTTCTATCGCCTCCCTGATCTCATCGACCACAGGGGCATCCATCTCCGCATCCAACAAAACCCGGCCACTCGCCCGTATCAGCCCGATCGCCCAGAACGTGATCAGCATGGCCCCCACAATACCCATCACCGGGTCCAGCCAGTCAGCACCCCAGAATTTGCCGCACACCAGTGCCACAATCGCCAGTACAGAAGTTGCCGCATCGGCAATCACATGCATATAGGCTGAACGCAGATTCAAGTCCTGCCCGCCATGGCCATTTTGGTGTTCATGATGATGATCATGCGCAGCACCATGGTGGTGGTGGTGATGCCCATGCTCTCCGCCTTTAAGCAGCCAGGCACAAACCACATTCACCAGCAGACCCAGAATTCCCACCGCAATGGCTTCGTTGTAATGAATCGGCAACGGCTCAACAATACGCTGCACCGATTGCACCAGCATTGCCAGCGCCACCAGTACCAAGAGAATGGCACTGGTGTATCCCCCCAGAATCTCAATCTTCCAGGTGCCGAACGCAAACCGGCTGTCCGCTGCATACTTGCGGGCAAAAATATACGCGAGCAATGCCAGTCCCAGCGCCAGCACGTGTGAACTCATGTGCCAGCCATCAGCCAATAGCGCCATCGAACCAAACGCATAACCGGCAGTGATCTCAATGACCATCATGACAGCCGTCAATATCACCGCACGTTTGGTATTGCGCTGTGCCAGCGGGTTCCCGTCATCGAACACGTGTGTATGAAATTGCAGATTTTTTTGTGGTAAAGAGTCGGTTGATGCGCTCATCATGGTTTTGAAATATACACTAAGTATAATATACTATACCCCAGTATATATTTATCTGGCAAATGAAAAAATCAACATTACACAACTACTTGGGTTTACCTGTCCACACAAGCCATCAATATTCGCTATGATCAATACACATCAACAGCCAACAGGAAAAAGCTGACATGGCACACACCATCCGTGACAAACAGAAACTGCTGACCCGTGTACGGCGCATCAGCGGCCAAGCGCAGGCGCTGGAAAAAGCGCTGAATGAGCAAGTGGATTGTTCACAGATATTGCAGCAAATCGCAGCGATCCGTGGTGCCGTCAACGGGCTGATGACCGAAGTACTGGATGGGCATATCCGCGAACATGTCGCGCGCGATGGCGTACCGCAGGTACAGCGTGCAAAAGACCTGGAACAGATTTCACGTCTTCTGCGTTCCTACCTGAAATGAACACACCACCGCCCGAACCGTCCTTTAAAGACCATTTTTCCGTAGCGTCAGACAAATATGCTGCGCACCGGCCGACCTACCCTGCGGCCCTAGCAGAGTATCTGGCAGGCATCAGCCCAAACACCCGGCTGGCGCTCGATTGCGGTTGCGGCACCGGTCAGCTTTCCACGCTGCTGGGCAACCGTTTTCAACAAGTCATTGCCACCGACGCCAGCCCACAGCAGATCGCCAATGCACAGCCGCATGCACGTGTGAGCTACCGGGTTGCTACAGCAGAACGCAGTGGCCTGCCAGACGCCTGTGCCGACCTGATCACCGTTGCCCAGGCCGCACACTGGTTAAACCTGGAATTGTTTTATGCGGAGGCCCGCAGAGTAGCACGGCCACATGCTGTGATTGCACTGATCACCTATGGCGTGCTGCATGTGGAAGGCCCTGTGGACGCGATTGTGCAGCAGTTTTATCATGACGTCATCGGCCCGTACTGGCCGGCTGAGCGGCGCCATGTGGAAGAAGGCTACCGCAACCTGCCTTTTCCTTTTGACAAAATCACCGCGCCGGTATTTGCCATGACAGCACAGTGGCGCCTGGATGACTTGTTGGGCTATATTGATACATGGTCAGCCGTGCAGGCAGCCCGAAAAGCCGTTGGCATAGAAACTGTGCACACTTTTCAGCACGAAATCACCCTGAAATGGGGTGCTAGCGAGCAGCGCCGTACCATCACATGGCCGCTGTCGATGCGTGTGGGACACATATCACACCACCACACGCCCCCATAAAACCCAACGCCGCCCTGCCTACATCGGCCTGACCATACATCTTCTGTTATGAAAGCTTTTGTGCCCACTCATTTTCATCGAACCCAAGCAACAGCGCTTTTTTACCTTTAACCACCAGTGGCCGCTTGATCACACTGGGAGAGGCCAGCATCAGCGCTTTGGCGCTTGACGCATCTGTTACGGCTGCCTGCTCTTCAGGACTGAGCTTGCGCCATGTGGTCCCCCTGCGGTTTACCAGTGCCTCCCAGCTCAGTTGCTTGATCCAGTCATCCAGCAAATCTGCTGGAACGCCCTGTTTTTTATAGTCATGAAACTCGTAGGCAATCTGATGCTCATCCAGCCAGACACGCGCTTTTTTAACCGTGCTGCAATTGGTAATACCGTAAACTTTCAGCATATCCTGTTTCCTTTAGCTCAAATTTTTCTATCTCATGGCCTAGCCACAGATCTTCAGGAAACAGTATACTGACAACCGATTTCCCCCACATACCTCACAATGTCCTTATTAGAACGTCGTCACTTTTTAAATATTGCTCTAGGCGCATTCTCTGCCGGATGCGCCGGTTTTCTGGGTGCCTGTGCCAGACCCAATCCTCCTTTAGCCACTGTCTTATCAGGTTCGACGGTGCTGGCCCTGGGCGACTCCTTGACTTTTGGCACCGGCGCCAGCCCTGAAACCAGCTACCCTGCCGTATTGGCACAAATTACCGGCTGGAATGTGATCAATGCAGGAATCCCCGGTGAAGTCTCTGCACGAACGTTGAGGCGCCTGCCCAGGTTACTGGAAAAATACAACCCGCACCTGGTGCTGACCTGCATCGGCACCAATGACTTTTTCACCCGGTTGCCCGAAGACAGCATCTACGCCAATATCTTCAACATCTGCGAGCGCATCAAAACAGCATCGACACAGCAGATGCTGATTGCCGTGCCCGATTTCATCCGCAACCCGAAAATGATTCCCCCGCTTGAAGATGCCCCCATGTACCAGCGCATTGCCCAGGCGCTGGATATTCCATTGCAACAAGGCGCGCTGGCACAGGTACTCATGCAACCCGGCCTGCGTTCTGATGCGATTCACGCCAATGCCAAAGGCTATGCGCTGTTTGCCCAGTTGATCGCCCAGTCCTTGCGCACAGCCGGGCTGTGGAACGGCCTGTCCGGCAACCGTACCTGATATACTTAAAACTGTTTTAATTTAGTCTCCACCCAGCTTATGCAACGCCGCCATTTTCTGCAATTTTCACTTGGTAGCCTGATATTAGGCACGCTAGCCGCCTGCGGTAATGATGAACCGCAGCTCATAGCGATTCCTGCCGGAGCCACGGTACTGGCCCTGGGCGACTCCATCACATACGGTTACGGTGCCAACCCTCAGACCAGCTACCCGGCCGTATTGGCGCAGATCACTGGCTGGAATGTCATCAACGCCGGTGTTTCCGGTGACACCACAGAAGGTGCATTAAAACGCCTGCCAGGTTTACTGCAACAATACGCCCCGAAACTGGTACTGACCAGCATTGGCGGCAATGACTTTTTGCGCCGTGTGCCGGAAGCTACCACCCGCAGCAACCTGATCGCCATCTGCCGGCAGATCAAAGACAGCGGCGCACAAAACATGCTCATTGCCGTACCGAAACCCTCACTGGTGGGAGCCAGTGTCGGCTCGTTAAGCGACCATCCGATGTACGCTGAAGTGGCAAAAGAAATGAACATCCCACTGCAAAAAGGCGGCTGGGCTGATGTTTTATCGGACTCCAGCCTGCGCTCTGACCAGATTCATGCCAATGCACGGGGCTATGCGCGTTTTGCAGAACTGCTTGCGGTATCTTTACGCGAAACCGGCCTGCTCAAACGCTGATTAACCCCATCGTCCTGCCCAGCCCCTTTGGGATCAGGGCTTCATATGACGGACTATTGACGCACCAGCCGCTGCATCGGTGGCAATGCTTGCGGGGCGCTGCAACGCAGCGGGTTCACATCCATGCCATGGCGGCGGGTAAACCGTGCATATACAAACAGACGCTGCGGCTGACACGCCCTGAGCACATCCATGTATATGCGTTCAATACAGGTTTCAGCCCCCATGCGCTCCATCCGGTAACTGACCAGGTAACGCAACAGCCCCGCATGTTCAATTGGCGCACCGGTATAAGCCACGCGCACACTGGCCCACAGGGCTACTCCGGTTGCCGGGTCTGACACCCGCAGCAGGTTGCTGGTCAGCACTTCCGTATGCGGCTGCTGTTCACTGTCTCTTTTCAGCAGACTTGCATCTGCGCCCTCATACTGGTCCAGTTCAACAAACAGGCGGTCAAGCGAAGTGCCGTCAAACTCCGTGCACAATTCTTCTTGCTCAAAAGCATCATGTTCAATCAAATCCACACTGACGCTGCAATCAACCACCCGGCTCAAATCGTCTGTCAGCAATTCTTTCAGTGCATCGCTCGAATCCAAACGCTGCATCGCCAAACCATTGAAATAAGCCTGCAGTACCGCTGGGTTGAATGAATACACAGACTGGCACGGAACCACCCAGCGCAGCAATGCAATCTGCGGTTTACCCCAGCGGTTCAGCCACGATATTTCATAGCCATTCCAGACATCGGCCCCGGTGAAAGGTACCGTCTGGCCCTGCTTCAAACCAATGGCTTCGCGCTGCCTGAGCTGGCGCATTGCCTTTAACACCTGTTCATCCATACCCATATTCACCATCAGTGGCAGCCATCAGCCTGCGGTTTATGCAGCCTGCCGGCGGCGAAACACCATGCGCCCAGAATCTGAAACCGCGCTGTCATAGGCATACCCGTCCAGGTCAAACTTTTGTAGTGCCTGTGGTGTTTTCGCCCGTTTTTCAATGGCATAACGCATCATCAGGCCACGCGCCCGCTTGGCATAAAAACTCACAATTTTATAAGTCCCGTTTTTAAACTCTTCAAATACACACTGCACCACGCGTGCTTTCAGTGCCTGCGTATCAACGGCCTTGAAATACTCTTCAGAAGCCAGGTTGATCACTACAGGCGTTTTTTCCTGCACCAACCGCTCATTCAGGGCTGATGTAACTTTATCCTGCCAATACGCATACAAATCCTTGCCTCGCGGATTCACCAGCTTCACACCCATCTCCAGCCGGTAAGGCTGCATCCAGTCCAAGGGCCTGAGCACACCATACAGCCCGGAGAGAATCAGCAGGTGTTCCTGCGCCCACTGCAACTGGTCCTCATTTAAACCCGCCGCATTCAACCCATCATACACATCGCCATTAAAAGCCAGAGCCGCCTGTTTACTGTTTTTGGCTGTAAATTGGGGACTCCAGGCCTGATAGCGCGCCACATTCAATGCCGCCAGCTTGTCGGAAATACCCATCAGCGAAGCAACCTGTGCCGGGGTTTTCTCACGCATGATGCCAATCAGTTCGGCAGCCTCCTTTTTAAACCGGGGCTGCGTATGCAGTGCTGTTACCGCTGGCGTATCATAATCCAGTGATTTGGCGGGGGACAGTAAAAACAACATGGCAGGCTCACTCCTGATCAAAATAACCAATCCATCAAAATTACAGCTATGAAAGTTTACCTTCAATGGTTGCGGCATGAATCTGTCGAGCCCCAAACCCCGGACTTTTGTAGCAATACATAGCACATGAACAACAACACCATTGAAATGACGGCCTGCTTTTTGACTGATAATACACCCCATGAAAAAGCGATCCGCCCCTCTTTCGTGCCCCTGTGCAAGCGGCCACACCTATGAGCAATGCTGCCAGCGCTGGCACGATGGCACCCAGCCCCTGCAAGCGCCGGACGCCGTATCGCTGATGCGCTCACGCTACAGCGCTTTTGTATTTGACCTGCGCCCTTATTTACTGGCAACATGGCACCCGCGAACACGGCCACAGACAATCGACCCGCCCGATCCTGAATTGAAATGGATCGGCCTTCAGATCTGCAGCCACCAGCAACAGGATGACACACACGCCACTGTGGAGTTCATTGCCAAATACCGTATACGGGGCAAGGCACACCGGCTGCATGAACTCAGCCGTTTTGAACGCATCAGCGGGCAATGGTATTATGCAGACGGCGAATTTCAGGAATAACCGCCAACACCCTGAAACGCTTGGAAAAGTCTGGAAAACTAAGCCCTTTTCTCAGGGGTTAAAAAGATCTGACTGCGGTGCCTGTGCCATTTCCAGCAACCGCCTGACCGGTGCCGGCAGCCCCAGCGTCGGCCACTCCTGCAAGCTGAACCAGCTTCCCTGCAATTCCTGCAACACGGTGGGCAGATTCAGCGCCTGACGCCGACTCAACTTGACCATTGCCGGTTGCAGCATCCAGTCCATATGGGTAAGCACATGTTTAAACGTCGGCAACTCCGTCACCTGCTCAGCGTTCATTGCAGAGACCACATCGGCACGCTGCTGCACACTTTCAAATACCGGCATGCTGTAAAGCCCGCCCCATATTCCTCTGGTGGGCCGGGGTGCCAGCCAGACCCCCAGCGGAGAAACCAGCCACAGCAAATAACCGGAATGCACACTGCGTTTGACCTTGCGCGTTTTCACCGGGTACGCCAGTTCCGTACCAGACTGATGCGCCCGGCAGAGCGGGGCCACAGGGCACAGGTCACACTGCGCGCGCCTTGGCTGGCACAGGCTGGCACCCAGATCCATCAGTCCCTGGGTATAACTTGCCATGGCCGTCATCGACGCATTCTGATATTTACGCACCAGCGCGGGCTTTGGTGCCAGCATCTGCGCCAGGGTCCACAGTTCACGGTCTGCGGCGGTGGTCGAAATATCTTCGCCATAGCCAAGCGTGCGGGTCAGCACGCGTTTGACATTGCCATCCAGAATAGACACACGCTCACCAAAACAAAACGCCGCAATGGCCGCTGCCGTAGAACGACCAATGCCGGGCAATTCCATCAGCAGCGCCATCTGTGCCGGAAATTCTCCGCCATACTCCTGCACAACCACCTGCGCACACCGGTGCAAATTGCGTGCCCGGCTATAGTAGCCCAAACCGCTCCACAGGCCCAGCACTTCGTCCTGGCTGGCCGCAGCCAACGCCTGCACATCAGGAAACAATGCCAAAAAACGTGGGTAATAATTTAAAACCGTACTCACCTGCGTTTGCTGCAGCATGATCTCGGACAGCCAGACACGATAAGGATCGCGCGTTTGTTGCCATGGCAGATCATGCCTGCCGTGCACCTGTTGCCACATCACCAGGGACGAAGCAAACCGGCTCGCTATTTTGGCGGCAGTGTCCGCAAAACATGGCAAACCTGCTACGGTATCTTTTTTCGCAGCAGGCATTCAGAAATCAACCATTTGGCAGCGCGGGCCGTTACGTTGCAACCGGTGCATCGCTTTCATCTTCCTGAGATGAATCCACCAGAGGTTTATAGCCCAGGGAACATTGCTCCAGGCCAGAAATCCGCGTATCAAATTCCTCTTGCAGTTGCGACAATTGTTGATATTGCTGCTCCATCTCCTCAATGCGCTCATCCAGCGGCTCTTTGGCAGTCTGAACCCGCTGAATACCCTCGTAAAGGTGTTGTATCGAGCCTTCAAGGTCCTGTATCTGTACAACCAGAACCCCATACGTATTGTTACTCCACAAATCCAGCATATCAAATGCCTCGTCGAAAACCGAACGCACCCGTGTCAGCAGAGTCCGAAACATCTGCTCTGCATAGTGAGGCCGGCGCAAACGCAATACCTGGTTGATGCCGAAAAAATTCTCATGCCGTTTGTGCAGCATTTCCACATCGCTGAGCAATGCCTCAACGCCCGGCGCCTGTGGTACTGAAAGCTTGATGCCGTACTCTTTTTCCAGCAACTGCATGTCATTTTTTAAAATGGTCTCAAACTCAACAATCAGCTTGGACAGCCGCTGTGCTCGCTTATTTAATGCGGCCATGGCCTCTTCAAAAACCTTGGTCATGCTCAAGCGCATGCCCGAATCACGCGAGGCAATAGACAGCTCGGCCATATCCTCATCAATGGCTTCGTGGTCCATCATGTGCTCAATTTTTTTCAGTTTCTTCTTCTGCCCATGCCGCAGTGCAGAAGCCTGCTTACGCAATGAATCCAGCGCCTCTTTCTGCGCTACGATTTTCAGCGTAACCTGTTTGATGATGTCGGTGTTTTTGCCATGCAACCCGTTCAGTTCGTTCAACTGTTTTTTCAGGTTGCTTTGGCGGTTGATCAACCGCTCTTTCACATAGATACGCAGTTCATCAATCCCCGAAGCCAGCACCTGCTGGAGAATCTGCTGGCGCTTTGGCAGCAGATCCCTGACCAGCAGCCGCTCCACAAACGGCAGCCTGCTGTCCTGAAGCAGTTGGAAATCATTTTTGATTTTCCCCACCAGGCCCTTCTGGGCAGACACACCCAAAATCCGGTTCAGCGGCACACCCAGTAATGCCGCGCAGTTTTCCCGCTGCTGTTGCAACTGCTGGCGCGCCTGTACGGGTGTTAACAAACCATCCCACAACACATCAATCTTGTTGAGCAGCACATAACAGGGCCGATCGGCTACATTCGGCCCGCTCAGATAGTTTTTCCAGATCTGCAGATCTGAACGTGTCACGCCGGTATCTGCCGCCAGAATAAAAAATATGGCATGCGCCTGCGGCAGCAAATCCAGTGTCAGTTCAGGCTCCACCCCTACGGTATTCAAGCCGGGGGTGTCCAAAATGGAAATACCCCGCTTGAGCAGGGGGTGCGGATAATTGACAATGGCATGGCGCCATTTGGGAATTTCGACCAGCCCCTGCGCGTTCACGGAAGGGTTCTGCTCTGCATTCTCCTCATCCCAAAGGCCCAGATCAGCCGCTTCTTTCGGCGTGACATAATACCGCTCGCTGACTTTCATCATGGATTCAGCCAGGCGATCCATATCGTCAATATCGAGCGGCTCCTCCACCCAGGCGCTGTCATGTTCATAGCGCCACTCCGCCAGCGGAATATTCTGGCGCCGGGTTTCCAAGGGCAACAGACGAATGCAGGGAGGAAGATTTTTGTCATATCCGATTTCAACCGGACACATCGTGGTACGCCCCACCGAGGCCGGCATAATCCGGCGCCCGCCATTGGCAAAGAAAATGGCATTGATCAATTCGGACTTCCCACGCGAGAATTCGGCGACAAACGCTACATTCAACTGGTGGGCCTGCAAACGGGAGCGCATCTCCCCCAGCAGATTGCGGATTTGCTCATCTGTGAGATCATGCCGGTGCAGCCATTCCTCCAGCAGGTCCAGTTGAACCAAGTTCTCCTGTTGCCACTGATCCAGATGACTGAGTCCACTCGCAAGAATATCGCTCACACCTCTAACCCTTCGTCCTACTCTTTATTCGTTATTTTATCTTTTTGGGCCATTTCTCTCAGCCTACCGGCCAGAAACCGGCTCAAGGGCTGCCGCCTCATCGTTCATGATAGCAATATCGCCAGTTTTCCCCAACTTTATTTTTGACAATTCCGGCAAAAATAGGTCGAACGCTGCCCCTGCCGGAGCATAATGATCGGGCGCCCGCATTGTAAACAGGGTTCACCGGCACGGCCATATACCTGGGCCTGCAACTGAAACCAGCCATGTTCTCCATGGGTATTGCGAAAATCCCGCAGCGTCGTCCCGCCCTGCCTGATCGCTTCGCTGAGCACCTGCTGAATCGTGCCTGCAAGTTTTTGGACCTTGGGTTTGCTCACCTTACACGCCGGTTTTCTGGGGTCAATCCCGGCCCGAAACAAAGCCTCACTGGCATAAATGTTTCCAACGCCAACCACCACATCGCCTGCCAGCAAAACCTGTTTGATCGGCGCCTGGCGCCGCTTGAGCGCGGCAGCGAATGCCTGCACATCAAAATCCGGATCGAGCGGTTCAGCCCCCAATCCACCCAAAAGCTTGAGCGCAGCCCCGCTATGCTGAGAGGCAGACCACACCACAGCGCCAAAACGGCGCGGATCATGCAACCGCAAAACCCCATGCGTCGTATGCAAATCAAAGTGGTCATGCGCTGCAGGTGCAGGCAATTGCTCGGCAAACACCAGGTGCCCTGACATCCCCAGGTGTATCAGCAAAACACCGTCGTCCAGGTCCAAAATCAGGTATTTGCCGCGCCGCCGCACCTGGTGTATGGTTTGCTGCAACAATTGCTCGGGCGCACAGCCCAGCGGCCAGCGCAATGGTTTACCCATGCGGACAGACACAATCTGCGCATGGCTTATCTGCGCCATGAAACTCTGGCGCGTTACTTCAACTTCGGGTAATTCAGGCATATAACAAACAGGTTAACCCTTTTGTAGTCTTCTCAAAATCAGCCATTATTGTACTGACACCCCCACGGACAGCGCAGAGCCTATAGAATGCATATTTAGCGCTTTTTACTTTTATTTCAAGCGGATCAAGATGCAAAAATACAGTTTGAGATCTTTTACAGCAAGTGTACTGACCGCATTGCTGGTTGCTTTTCCCTTAACGGCATGTGTTGCGCAAAACCCACGCGCACAGCACAGCGCACCTCCGGAAACTGCCGGCGGCAACAGCTCCCTTCCCGGCTCTTCTTCGCTGGATGCCCGGCTTCTTTACCAGCTCATGACTGCCGAGCTGAATTACATCGACGGCAACCTGAACGACGCCTATATCCTGATTTTGAAATCTGCCCAGCAATCCGGCGACCCGCAACTTTATGAGCGCGCCGTTAACATTGCCTTGCAGGCCAAAGTAACCGGTTCAGCGCTGACAGCCGCACAGGAATGGAAAAAAGCCGATCCCACATCCAGAGATGCGAACCGCTACATTCTGGATATTCTGATCAGCATGCAGCGCTACGGCCAGATCACAGATGCAGCGCAGTCCATGATTCGCCTGACCCCGGATGAAGAACGCCCCCGGTTCATTGCGGCGCTGGGCCAGTACCTGGCGCCACACGCCAAAGAGATAGAACCCCGGTACCAGGCCATTCTGTCCCCCTGGCTCAGCGGAACCAATTCCGAAGAAGCCATGGCCGCCTGGGTTTCCCTGAGCATCATGAAACTCTCGGTGTCCAAACTCGATGAAGCATATGCCGCTATTGAACAGGCCCATACTTTGGCGCCAGAGGCGCCCGAACCGATTCTGGCTGCCGTCAGCCTGATTGACAGTTCGGTACCACAGGCAGAAGAACTGGTGCAGGCCTACCTGAAAAACGAATCGGCCGACCAGCAGGTGAGGCTCGCCTATATCCAGACCCTGCTGCACCAGCAGCGCATCAATCAGGGCATACAGCAACTGGAAATTGCTGTAAAAAACCCGGATACGCCTGCCATTGCCTGGTTTATTCTGGGTTCTCTCCAGATTGAAACCAAACATACCCAGGAAGGTATGAAAAACCTGCAGGCTTATCTCGAAAAAACCGCCAGCGACGCATCTGCGGAAGCTCAAAACAACCGTGAAAGAAGCTATCTGGAACTGGCCCAGGCCGAAGCCGACCTGGGGCGCCTGCAGGCAGCCCAAAAATGGATAGACCAGATCAATGACCCTGAAATCAAAATCCCGGCACTGAAAGCCTATATCGGGCTGCTGGCACAAGACGGTCAATACAACGAAGCGTTCAAAGCTGCGGCTGGACTTCCGACCCGCACACCTCAGGAAAGCGTGCAAAAAACGCTGTTGCAGGCACAGATCCTGATGCAGGCCAAACGCTGGCGCCAGGCCTATGACCTGCTGGATAAAGCCAGCGTGACACCTGATGCCGACCTGCTTTACCTGCAGGCCATGGCTGCGGAGCGCATTGGCCGTTTTCCACAAATGGAATCGTTGCTGCGCCAGGTCATTACCCTCAACCCCAGCTACGCCCATGCCTACAATGCGCTGGGCTACACCCTGGCTGACCGCAATGAGCGTTTGCCGGAAGCCAGAGAACTGGTTGAGAAAGCACTTGAACTCGACCCCGGCAACGCCATGATGATGGACAGCCTGGGATGGGTCGAATTCCGCGAAGGACAGGTTGAAAAAGCGCTGGAGACCCTGCAACAGGCATTCAATGAATATCCAGACTCCGAAGTTGCCGCCCACTTAGGTGAAGTGCAATGGGTACTGGGCCTGCGCGATGAGGCCATGACCACATGGAAACTCGCGTGGCTTGATACACCGGACAGCGATGTATTGCAGCAGACATTCAAACGTTTGCGCATCACACAGCGCATGCTCAACGACTTTACCCTGCCGCCAGATGCAGTGTTGCCACGCAGCCTCCCGGACAGCGATGCGGCAGCACACCAGTCAGCCATCTACATCGAATCCCTGATCGCCAAAGGCGAGTGGCAAAAACTCTATGACCTGCTCTCGCCCATGACGCAGAAAGCAGAAATTCCTGCGCTGATGCAACTGCAGGCTGTAGCGGCCGATCAGCTCGACAACATGGCAGAAGCCGAAAAGCTGTTGCGCCGTGTCATGATACTGGACCCGGAAAACGCCATGGCCTACAACGATCTGGGTTATATGTTAACCAACCGTGGCATACGCCTGCAGGAAGCCAAGGAGCTTATCGAGAAAGCTTATGCATTGCAACCCGACAGTGCCCCCATTCTGGACAGTATGGGCTGGATTGAATTCAAGCTGGGAAATTTGAGCAAAGCACTGGAATGGCTGCAAAATGCATATGACCTCGACCCGTCTATCGCAGAAATTGGCGTGCACCTGGGTGAAGTGCTCTGGCACAGCGGGCGACAGGCAGAAGCCATGCTGATCTGGCGTGACGTTCAGCAACAGTATCCTGATGATCCCGACCTGAAAGAAACGCTGGAAAGACTGAAAGTCACCCTGCCATGAGCCGGTTTCCCTCCGCTTTGTCACATGGCTGGAAGCGCCTGCATATATGGCTGCTGTTATGTCTGGTTACTTTGACATTGACAGCATGCCCACTGTATGGCTTGCGTGATCTGGGTGCCCCACTGTATTTTGCCGGTCGGCTGGCTTTGTCGCAGGAGGCTGACCCACGGATTCCGGGCAGCAAGGCAGACTCATGGTCGGCGCATTTTGAATTGGCCGGCTCCCCGGCTCAGGGCACCCTGCGGCTTTCCACCCCCGTGGGCAGCACAATCGCGCAGGTTGACTGGGAACCCGGCAAAGCCGTCCTGACCACCAGTGAAGAAACGCAGAATTACGAAAGCCTGGATGCGCTCACACTAGCCTACTTTGAACAAACCATCCCCATTGCGGCCCTGTTTGACTGGCTGCAAGGCAAACCCACTGAGCAGGTCGTTCCCGGCTGGGAAGTCAACCTCACGCGTGCTGCCGGTGGCGTCATCAGTGCAGAACGCCAACAACCCGCCCCCCGTGTGCGTTTAAGGGCCATTGTGGATGAGCATGATGACAATACCACCCCGACGCATTCTCTGTAAACCGTTTCACCTTTTTCCAAAATAAACCACCTGCATCATTCATAAAAACCAATCATTGCCATGCAGCCACACGCCCTTCACGATGTTCTGGCCCCGGCCAAATTGAACCTGTTTCTGCATATCACAGGCCGGCGTCATGATGGCTATCATCTGCTGCAGTCTGCATTTGTCGCCATTGACTGGTTTGATACGCTGCATTTTGAGCGCCGCAACGATGCCGTCATTACCCGTCATGACCTGGGCGCCGCACTGCCGGAAGACGATCTGATCATCCGTGCCGCCCGGTTACTGCAACAAAACAGCCGCACCGCGTATGGCGCAGATATCTCCATCCAAAAAAACATCCCTGCGCAAGCCGGCCTGGGCGGTGGCAGTTCAGATGCTGCAACCACCCTGCTGGCATTAAACCACCTGTGGCAAACACGGCTCACCGCCCTACAGTTACATGCCCTGGCGCAACAACTGGGTGCAGATGTTCCCTTCTTTCTGCATCGTGGCCCGGCGTGGGTTGAGGGCGTTGGCGAGCAGATTTCTGACCTGGCTTTACCCCACACTGCTTTTCACACCCCGATCGCTGTTTTAAAACCGGAATTTGGCGTTTCTACACAACAGCTTTTTTCAAGCCCTGTACTGACAAGAAATACAAAGCCTGTTAGAATGGCGGACTTCGCTTCTTTCGATCTGTGTTCAAAGCGTTTTGAAAACGAAAGTGAAATACAGCAGCATGCATTGCTGAAAACCGGGGCCGAAAACCCCTATGCTGTGTTTGATTTTGGACACAATGATTTGCAGCAAGTTGCTGTGGCTTTTCAGCCGCAGATCGGGCAGGCACTTGAATACCTGTCAGATCTGTCTGGAGGGCCGGCACGCATGACAGGCTCTGGCAGTGCTGTTTTTGCGGCCATGCGAAAGAGTGTTGATCCACTTGAACAGTCAACCAATTCATTGCCTTTTGGCTGGCAGTTTAAGATGTGTAAAATTCTGGATGAACATCCACACCCAGACTGGCTGCCAGATTGAGTGTGGAGTTGAACCGAAAGTGTATGGTTCAAAAGGTTATAGTGTCATCATGTGATACTGTAATAAGTATGTAGGGGCGTCGCCAAGCTGGTTAAGGCACCGGATTTTGATTCCGGCATGCGTAGGTTCGAATCCTTCCGCCCCTGCCATTTTTTGAGAAACAACACAGGCTTCATATTCCAATATGTCAACCGGGATGATATGCACAAACTTGCAACTCATCATTCAAGAGCAATATCAGCTTATTCGCTCTTGTCGGTTCTTATGTGTTGCGGATCAAACCAACCCCCAACTCTTGCGGAATAACGATGCATCCGCCTAATGAATATATTGTCTTCACAGGCAACGCCAATCCCGCTCTTGCAGCGGAAATCACAGCACAACTCAACATCCCCCTGGGCAAAGCCAATGTCAGCAAGTTTTCTGACGGCGAAGTCTATGTTGAAATCAAACAGAACGTACGCTCACGGGACGTGTTTGTGGTTCAGCCAACCTGCCACCCGACCAATGACAACCTGATGGAACTGATCATCATGGTCGATGCGCTCAAACGCGCCTCTGCCGAGCGCATCAACGCCGTGATTCCTTATTACGGTTACGCCCGGCAGGATCGCCGGGTGCGTTCGGCCCGCGTGCCCATTTCGGCCAAAGTGGTTGCCAACATGTTACAGGCAGTCGGCGTAACGCGCGTGCTGACGATGGATCTGCACGCAGACCAGATTCAGGGGTTTTTTGACATCCCGGCGGATAACATCTATGCCACGCCCATTCTTCTGGCAGACATCCGCAGCAAAAATTACAGCGACCTGATGATCGTCTCTCCTGACGTCGGCGGCGTTGTACGTGCGCGTGCATTTGCCAAAGGCCTGGGGTGCGATATGGCCATCATTGACAAGCGCCGCCCTCGCCCCAACGTCAGCGAAGTGATGCACGTCATTGGCGAAATCGAAGGCCGCAACTGCGTCATCATGGATGACATTGTCGATACGGCAGGCACCTTGATCAAAGCCGCCGAAGTACTCAAAGAGCGCGGCGCCAAGAGCGTGCTGGCCTACTGTACCCATCCGATCCTGTCGGGCCCGGCCATTGAACGGCTCTCATCCGGAAACGCCCTGGATGAACTGGTTGTCACCAACACCATTCCGCTGTCTCCGGCAGCGCAGGCCTGCCCCAAAATACGGGTGCTGAGTGTGGCATCCTTGTTTGCAGAAACCATACACCGCATCTCGACGGGTGAGTCGGTTATGAGCCTGTTTCTTGAACAGGAACAACCCGGCCTGAATTTAGGCTAAAATAGATAGTTTCGCTTACAGCAGGCTTTTTTAAAAGCCTGCTGTAGTTTTTAACCGGACCGCTGGTCGCGGCGGTTCAATGATTTTGGAGTTATCCATGAAATTCGTCGCTTTTGAACGCAAAGAGCAGGGAACGAGTGCGAGCCGCCGCCTGCGCCGTGCGGGTAAAGTTCCTGGTATTGTCTATGGCAATGGTGATGCACTGCCGATCGAGCTTGACCACAATGCTTTGTGGCATGCTGCACGTAAAGAAGCTTTCCACTCCTCCATTCTGGACATGGAAGTTGACGGCAAAGTCACCAAAGTACTGCTGCGTGACGTGCAATACCACGCCTACAAGCCATTCATCACACATATTGACTTTCAACGTGTGAACATGAAAAAACCCATTACGCTCAAAGTTCCTGTGCATTACAGCGGTGCAGAAGAAAGCCCGGCAGTCAAAATTGACGGCCAGATGGTCAACTACATCGCCAGCGAACTGGAAATCCAGTGCTTGCCCAGCCAACTGCCTGAGTTTATTGCTGTGGACCTTTCCAAACTGGAAAAAAATGGTGCCATGCACGTCTCTGACCTGACCCTGCCTGAAGGGGTGAACGTGGTCAGCCATGCAGAAGAAGACCTCACGCTGGTCACTGCTTCCAACATTGTGGAAGAAACAGTTTCTGACGAGGCTCCGGCTGCCCCAGCAGCTGACGCAGCAGCGCCTGCTACTCCTGCTGCATCCTGATCGGGATCAACGCAGATATACAGGTAAAGCATCAAACACCATTGACGGTCATTTGATGCCTTGCCTCTAAAAGTCCGCCCTTTAGCGGACTTTTTTATTTCTCACAGATAATAGCACCATGATCAAGCTGTTTGTTGGTTTAGGAAACCCAGGAACCGAATACGAAGGAACCCGACACAATGCCGGGTTCCTGTGGATTGATGCACTGGCCAGCCAGTGGAACACCACATTGCGAATGGAAAAAGGCTATTTTGGCCTGGTTGCCCGTACACAGCAAAACGGGGAGACTGTTTGGCTGCTGAAGCCTCAAACCTATATGAACCGCTCCGGGCAGTCTGTTGCCGCTCTGGCCCGTTTTTTCAAAATTGAAGCACAGGAAATTCTGGTTGCCCATGACGAACTTGACCTGCTGCCAGGACACGCCAAACTGAAGTTTGCCGGCAGCCATGCCGGACATAACGGGCTCAAAGATATTGAAGCCAAGCTAGGAACACGTGATTACTGGCGGCTGCGCCTTGGAATCGGACATCCGGGGGTGCGAAGTGAGGTGATCAACTGGGTACTACAGCGGCCATCGGCAGAAAACCGGAACGCGATACAACACTGTATTGACAAAACCATGAGCGCTGTCCCTGATTTGCTTGCCGGAGAGTTTGAAGCCGCTACCCGCATCATCAATGCAAAACCCGCAGCAGACCAGCCATAAGCGACTCACCAGGGAGAGGTTTGAGGGGATTCACTACCCCAACCGAAAAATACCGCTCAATTCGTCACAGTCACATTCAACTGCAACTCACTGCGGGGAATATCTGTGCTGTGGTTGGAGGGCAGCTCAACAATACGGATCTGGTCTTCCCCCTGCCGCAACGCCATGAAAACATAGCGCTCCACGGCTGCCCCCTGTTCAGACAATTGCAGCACCTGCCTGGTCGGCGCTTCAAAAACGCCCTGGCCATGCTCAAAAACGTCCCACATATAATTAGAGCCGCTGCGCGGCACTTCAACCACCAGTTCCTGTCCCCGGTGCATTCTGATATGGCGGCCACTGTCCGCCTGGGTAACGCGCACTTCCGAAGGAGCGCTGCTGACACAGGCTGTCAACATCAAAGCGGTCATGACAGACAATGCTCCAGCCGTGATTGAATGTTTTTTCATCTCCATCCTCTTGCATGCTCTATGCATACATTTGCTACTGCCGCGCAATCAACTGCAATCAAACCGCCGCTTTTTGTTTCGTCAGTTGAAGCAGGTTGAATTTTTCCAGCAACTCATCCTGAGTTTCCCGGTAATCCGGATTCACCGGAATGCATTCAACCGGACATATCTGTGCGCACTGCGGCTCATCAAAGTGCCCGACACATTCTGTGCACTTCAAAGGATCGATCACATAATACTCCGGCCCCATTGAAATCGCCTCATTCGGGCACTCCGGCTCACAAACGTCACAATTGATACATTCGCTGGTAATCATCAAGGCCATAATGCAACCTTCCTACACGGCATATTCCTATCAGCAGGTGTCAGCCTAACTGTTTTTGCTGACGCCGCTTCTGCAGATACTGCTCCACAACAGGTGAAACAAACTGCGATACATCCCCGCCCAACAGCGCAATTTCGCGCACAAATGTGGCAGAAACAAAGTGATACTGCTCTCCAGGCGTCAGAAAAACCGTTTCCACCTGCGGCATCAAATGGCGGTTCATGCCTGCCATCTGGAACTCATATTCAAAATCACTGGCCGCACGTAAACCACGCACAACCACTGTGGCGCCGTTGGCTTCGACAAAATGCTGCAGCAGCCCTGAAAAACTCTGCACTTCCACCGTAGGGTAAGCCGCCAGTGCATCTTTCGCCAAATACAGCCGCTCCTGCACATCAAACAGCGTTTTTTTGTGATGCGCAGCAGCCACTGCCACAATCACTTTCGACCAGATCTTGCTGGCACGGCGAATCAAATCTTCATGCCCGCGAGTCAGCGGATCAAAAGTCCCCGGATAAACTGCGATCACTTCATTCATCATGGTTTTTATCAATTTAATGACAGAACAACAAAAAAACGCTACGATGCCCCGCCGGGTATAAAAAGATGGTAATACACTGCTCCTGCACACGCCTGACGATAGCAGGATAACCCTTTCGGGGGCTCAATTAGCCGGTCTGCCTCCAGATAGATGGCACCATCGGGTGACACCACACGTTGCGCTTGCACCAAGGCATTTTCAAACAGATTGGCAGCAAATGGCGGGTCTAAAAAAACCAGGTCAACTTTGCCGGCCTCACAACGCGTTAATGCCGCCATGCCATCCCCGCAAAGCACTTCCACATTTGCAGCGCCCAGCTTTTGCCGTACCCGTTGCAGGTGTTGGGCCAGACGCTTGTCTTTTTCAACCAATGTCACGTGGGCAGCCCCCCGGGAAGCTGCCTCAAACCCCAGAGCGCCCGTCCCGGCAAATACATCCAGACAGCGCCAGCCGGACAAATCCTGCCCCAGCCAGTTGAACAGCGTTTCACGCACCCGGGACGGTGTTGGCCGCAAACCTGGCATATCCATCACCGGCAATTTTGTACGCTTCCATTGCCCGCCAACGATCCGCACCTCTCCCGGTGCACTGCCCGGGCGGCGTTTTACCGGCACAGCCGGCCGGCTCCGGGGTTTGGAATGATGCGTTTTCACTGTACCCGCCACGCGCCGCGATCCTGCCAGACAACCATTGCCTATTCCTGAGCGCCCAGCACCACCGTCACCATCTTGTCAGGATCAATCACACGCTGAAACGCCTGCTTGACCTGGTCTGCCGTCACCGCTTCAATCAAATGCGGCCACTGGTCCAGATAATCAAGCGGCAGATCATTGCGGGCAATGTTAGCCACCTGCCTGAGCAGTTTGGCATTGCTGTCAAACATCAATGGAAAACCACCCACCAGATTCGCCTTGGCCGCCTGCAATTCCGCTTCGGTTGGCCCTTCATTCATGAATGTCGTCAACACCTGTTGCACCACTGTGAGTGCTTCCTGAGCCTGATCAGGACGGGTTTTCAGCGAGATGGTAAACGCGCCCACATTGGCGCCCGGTGCAAAATAGCTCCCCACACCATACGTCAGCCCACGTTCCTCCCTCACCTGCTGCATCAGACGGGAAGAAAACCCATTGCCGCCCAGCACATGGTTACCTACCACCAGCACCAGGAAATCCGGATCGCTGCGCTTGATGCCAGGTGCACCCACCAGAATCTGCGCCTGAGCGGCATTGAACTTCATATTTTCATGCACTGCTTGTGTCAACGCGGGCACCTCTGCCACCTCAGGCAGTGCCGGACAAGCGCCTGATTGCGGCAGTTGCGACAACAGTTTTTGCGCAATGTCATTGGCCTCTTCACGGCTCACATTGCCTACCATTGAAATCCGTGCACGGCACGGCAGTACATAACGTGCGTGAAAGTTTTTCAAATCCGCAACCGTAATGGCATTCAGCGTCTGCTCCGTATACTGATCTGCATACGGGTGTCCGCTATACACCGCCGCATAATAAGCGCGCGAGGCCACAGGCCCGGGTTGTGTCAGGCTTTCTTTCAGCGCTGCAACCGCCCTGGCCTGCTCACGCTTCAACACATCTGCCGGAAAACTCGGGTGCGCAATCACGCGCGCAGCCAGTGCAACCGCTTCGGGTAAAACGTCCGGATACGTCAATGTACGCAGCGAATATGAAAACTCGTCCCGGCTGGCAGAAGCCGCAAAAATCCCGCCCAGATCGAGCCACGCATCCGTCACACCGTTTTCATCCAGTGCAGGCTCCTGGTGGGCATCTGCCCCTACTGCTCCTGCCGTCACGCCCTTGTCAGCCAGTATGGCTGCAAAGTCTGCCAGTCCGATTTTGTCCGCAGGGTCACGCCTGGAGCCTGCGTCAAACGCGATATTCACATCCAGCATCGGCAAGGAGCGGCTTTGCACCAGGTAAACCTTGGCACCATTGTCCAGCGTCCACTGCTCAATCTGTGGCCCGGCATGTGCCATGTTGCCACTTGCCAGAATCGCAACACTTGCGACCACGCCCAGTACACTGTGAAACATCCGTGCTGATATTTGCTGCATCATTTCTGCCAGAAAATTCAAATTTTTCAATCTCATGCTATATGACCATTCATGCGCTGTTTGGCTATTGTCTGAAAATCAATGCAGTGCGGCAGGCGCATCTTCGTCCTGTGCAGCAGCTCCTGCCGGCAACGGCTGTGCCCTCAAAATGCCCACCGTCAGTTGATCGTCACCAAAATAACGTGCGGCAACCGCCTGCACCTGCTCAGGCGTTACCTCACGCAACCGCTCCAGCAGCAAATCTGTGGCCAGTGGCGGGGCATACAAAATCCAGTTGCTGCCCAGATCCTGCGCCTGCGACATCAGGGAATCATTCTGGTAAACCTGCGAAGCGACCCATTGTGTTTTAATGCGCTGCAGTTCTTTGGCGTCCACTCCTTCACGTGCAATACGGGCAATTTCAGCGCGCAACGCCTGCTCCAGTTCTTCCGGCGTATGGCCTTGTGCCGGCACACCGGACACCACAAACAACACAGGCCCTCTGGCAACCAGTTCATAACCGGCACTGGCACTGTCTGCAATGCGCTTGCCGCCTTCTCCCTGCACCAGTTGGCGTTGTAAGCGCGAAGAGGATGTGCCGTCCAGCACCGCAGCCAGCAGCGTCAATGCGTAAGCATCCTGTGACTGGGCATCGTCCTTATCCCAGCTTGCAATGCCTGGCACCTTAAAGGCCAAGGCCACATACGACTGGGCCGCCGGCGCTTTATGTTCAATGCGCCGGATTCCCTGCTGCTGAGGTTCGGTACGCGGTTTCCCAGGCGCCAGCGCCGTGGCAGGGGTGGCAATCTTGCCATATGTCTGCGTCGCCATCTGGAGCGCATCTTCAGGCTGCACATCACCCACAATGATCACCGCGGCGTTATCAGGCCGGTACCAGCGCTGATAAAACTCGCGTGCATCATTGACCGTCATGGCGTCCAGATCGCTCATCCAGCCAATAACTGGGCGGTGGTACGGATCAGCCATGAATGTCGTAGCCCGTAGTTGCTCCCACAGTTGGGCCCGGGGACGCTCGTCGGTACGCATCCGGCGCTCTTCCTTGACCACTTCCAGCTCCTTGAGAAAGTCAGCTTCATTGAGCGTCAGATTTCTCATGCGGTCAGCTTCCATGCGCATCACCTCAGGCAGCGCCTGGTTAGGAATCTGCTGATAGTAAGCTGTCATGTCATAGCTGGTAAAAGCATTGTCATCCCCACCCAGCTCAGCCACCCGGCGTGAAAAACCACCACCGGGAATCGCCGAAGTGCCTCTGAACATCATATGCTCCAGCATATGTGCAACACCCGAGGTCCCGTCCACTTCATCACGCGAACCCACCCGGTACCAGACCATATGTGTTACGGTGGGTGCCCGGTGATCCGGCTTGACCCATAGCGTCATGCCGTTGTCCAGGCGATACTCATATACTTGAGGTTCTGTTGCCGCACTGCTCTGCTGGGCAGGAGCAGGTACAACAGATGCCTCAGATGCCGACTGTGCCCATGCCGGTGTGACCACCATACACAGCACCCATGTCAAGATATACGTGAAACGAACCATAATATGCGATGTTTTCATAGAATGAGCACATTCTAAAAGATAATAACTCTGGCAGTGCGTGGCGCCCAACAAGGCATTGCCACGTACCTCTGTTTATTGACCTGAATTATGACACTTACAACCTATGTTTAGTTTTTTTAGAAAAAAGAAAAAAGACCAGCCTCAAACGCCAGATACTGCACCAACGTTTCAGGAAACACCGGACATATCTTCCGAAGCGGATCCATGGCTTCAAACCGACACTGAAGCAAGTGACGAAACGGCCCTGCCCGCAGCAGAAACAGCGCCTGAAACCATTCAGGAAGATCATACAGAAACAGAAACGCCTGTTTCAACACCTGCCGAGTCTGAAACTCATACTGAAATTCATGCTGAAAAAGAAACTTTTCAAGCCCCATTAGAAGCCGAAAAACAGGAAGAAGTTCCTGCCGCTGCCGAGCGTCGCGGCTGGTTCAGCCGTTTGACCTCCGGCCTGAAAAAAACCGGGCAAAGCATTACCCAGGTTTTTACCGGAACCCAAATAGACGAAACCCTTTATGAAGAACTGGAAACCGCTCTGCTGATGGCTGACGCCGGTACAGCGGCAACCCAGTATCTGCTGGATGATTTGCGCGAACGCATCAAAAACACCAAAACCACTGAGCCGGCAGCCGTCAGGACCCTGCTGGAAGACGCCCTTACCGAGTTGCTCACGCCTTTGGAATCCGCTTTGCGCATCGGCGAGCAGCAACCCACCGTGATCATGGTCTCAGGTGTCAATGGCGCCGGAAAAACCACCACCATTGGCAAACTGACCCGGCATCTGGCGGTTTCAGGCTGCAAAGTCCTATTAGCTGCAGGCGACACATTCCGCGCCGCCGCACGCGAACAGTTGGCTGTTTGGGCCGACCGCAATACCGTGGAAGTCATTGCCCAACAAGGCGGCGATCCGGCATCGGTCAGCTACGATGCCGTGACCGCCGGGCGAGCCCGCGGTGTCGACGTGGTGCTGGTTGACACGGCCGGCCGTCTGGCAACCCAGTTGAACCTGATGGACGAACTTAAAAAAGTACGCCGCGTCATCGGCAAGGCCATGGAAGGCGCTCCGCATGAGGTGCTGCTGGTTGTGGACGGCAACACTGGCCAGAACGCACTGGCACAGGTCAAGGCATTCGATGCCGCCATTGACCTGACCGGGCTGGTGGTCACCAAACTGGATGGCACCGCCAAAGGCGGCGTGATTGCAGCCATTGCGCTGTGGTCTGCCGAACGCCAAAAAGCCGGCGGCAACGCTGTGCCCGTGTATTTCATTGGTGTTGGTGAACAGGTTGAAGACCTTCAAACCTTCAACGCCCGTGAATTTGCCCACGCACTGCTGCACGACTGATCGCGCACACCTGAACAGACACGATGCCTGCCCCCATTGAGATTGAAACCGCCCGCCTGCTGTTACGCCAATGGAAGCAGGCTGATTTTCAGCCATTTGCCAGACTCAATGCCGACCCTAAAGTCATGGAATTTTTTCTGGCGCCGCTGGCCCGTGAAGAAAGTGATGCTGTTGCCCAACGCTGCCAGCAGCAGATTGCCGAAAACGGCTGGGGATTTTGGGCAGTTGAACTGAAAAGCTCACAGCAGTTTATCGGCTTTGTTGGCCTGAACCGGCCTGCATACCGGCTGCCATTTGGCCCTTGTACAGAAATAGGCTGGCGGCTTGACAAAGCCCACTGGGGACATGGCTATGCCACAGAAGCAGCACAGGCAGCTCTACACGCAGGGTTTACCACCCTCCACCTGGCAGAAATTGTTGCTTTCACCACTTTGCAAAACCTGCGCTCACAGGCAGTCATGCAGCGGCTGGGTATGCACTTGGCTCCCCATTATTTTGAGCACCCGCTGGTGCCTGGTGATCACCCATTGAAAAAACACTGCTTATATACACTTTCATTCGCCCAGTGGCAAAGCCTTACAGCATGACAGAACAATGCCTTTCTCAACCACTGAGCCCCATCGTAATTAACGAAGAAAACGCCCCTTTGGGAATGCGTTATTTTGCACTCCCGTCAACGGCATCAGGATTCCCCGCAGAAGATATCAATGGCATGATCGGCAGCATGACCCATGCTTATATGGATATCTATCCAACTGCCAGACCAGGCCTCATCCTCTTTTATATGGCCTGGGGAACTATTTCCCTTCACTTGTTGTGCTATTTTGTTTTTTTCGATGTCTTCACACCATTGACTGAAAATGATCTGCTGTACGCCCGCATCATCACGTGGGTGATGTTACCTTTAGTATTGCTGGCGACCATTCGCCTGGTCATGCCCACGCCACTTCCGGCTGTCCGCTTTCATCGCCAGCGTCAAGAAGCTTGTATTTATAAAGGCAAAGGTTCATGGTGCTTTGTCCCTTGGACGCACATACTTGGTGTCGGTACAGTGCATGTTCAAAATCAGGGTCCGACCTCGGCTGTTTATGTGCCTCCAAAAGCGTATAACTGCTTCGGTTTCAGACTCTATGTGACAGACATACTGACAGATACCCAGGTAACACCTTATCTTTTTAATACATTTGGTAATTCAGAAGCTGATATTTTGAAGCAATGGGAATGTATCCGCACTTTTATGACTACCGAGTTCCAAACGATCACCCCACGCCGGGGAAAGCATTACTGGCAATTAAGTGGCTTTAAGGACCTGTACCTTGACATAAAGAACAAACACTACATCTCTGCCTTTCTGGGGCTGTTCTTTACACTTTTAATGGGAGAACCGGTATATGCGTTTTTGCTCAACCTGCGCAACAAACATCAGCGTCAATTTGAAGATGCGGAAATCAAACGCTGGTCTGAGCCCCTGTGATAGCGAAACCAAATTGAGAATTCTTTAAAAAAGACAGACCTATCTATCACTGGACACTAAAAGAAAAAATCAATTGCGACCACCGAAAAGCTGAGCACCGCTGCAATCAGCGTCCATTTGACTAGCACGATCGCCAGTGCGCGGTAACGTGGCTGTTTGGTGCGTGCATACATGATAAACAGCACAGCAGCAGCACCCAGCAGCAATATGATAAAAACCGGTAGAAAAATCACCAGACAATCACCAGGCAGTTACTGCCTGCGGGTGAACATAGGCGCGCGGAGCGTCTTTTGTATGCTCAAACGTCACAATTTCGCAGGCATCCTGCTCAGTCAGCAAAGCGCGCAGCAATTTGTTGTTAAGCCCATGCCCGGAACGGTATGCATGGTAAGACGCCAGCAGCGGGTAGCCTACGACATACAGGTCACCAATGGCGTCCAGCATCTTGTGTTTGACAAACTCATCGTCATAACGCAAGCCATCGGCATTGAGCACACGGAAATCATCCATCACAATGGCGTTATCCATACCGCCACCCAGCGCCAACCCATTGGAGCGCATGTACTCCACATCTTTGGTGAAACCAAACGTACGGGCACGCGCAATATCACGCACATAAGAACCCTCGGCAAAATCAAAATCAACCTGCTGTCCTGTTGCATCAACTGCCGGGTGTTTGAATTCAATTTTGAACGCCAGCTTAAAGCCGTGATAAGGCTCCAGCCTGGCCCATTTTTCATCCGTCCCTTCACCTTCCCGCACTTCAACAGCCTTTTTCACACGTAAAAACCGGCGCGGTGCGTTCTGCTGTTCAATACCTGCGCTTTGCAGCAAAAATACGAAGGAAGCGGCAGAACCATCCAGAATCGGGACCTCTTCTGCGGTGATATCAATATACAGGTTATCAATTCCCAGTCCTGCACACGCCGACATCAGGTGTTCGATGGTGTGAATACGCGGACTGCCGGGCTCGCCATCGGCAGAGATGGTCGATGCCAAACGGGTATCCGAAATGGCATACGCATTGACCGGAATATCAACCGGGTGCGGCAAATCGACCCGACGGAAAACAATTCCGGTATCAGGTTGGGCCGGTCTGAGTGTCAACTCGACACGCTGGCCGCTGTGCAAACCAACACCAACGGCTCGGGTGATGGTTTTTAACGTACATTGCTTGATCATGATGTTTTATTTATGCGATCACTTCACTGTCTAAAAGTGATTTACATCCTCTATTATGCCTGTAATTGTCGTTTTTTTTCTGCACGGCAATCATCTCCATACAAAAAAACAGGCAACCCATTACATACATACAGCAACTCCAAAATCACCTCTCCAACTGAACACAGGTGGAAGGCTGTGCAGTAGCAAAGCGTGCAGCCAACCTAGTTGGCTGATTGCCCTTCACTGCGCAGCACTCCCGCGCCTGTGCAATCAGTCGGCCTGCTTGCGCAGGAATGCTGGGATCTCAATGTCATCCATTCCGCCAGATGACAAAGCATCTACCCTGGCCGACGCGGAAGGGTTGCGACCACTGCGCCATACACTTGGCGTACCCAGCTTAGAGTAATCCCGCCCAGCGGCAGTTCCCGGCTCTTTCACCCCGATATTGACCTGCGATGGGCTTTGAACCATGCTGGCCAAAGGGATATTGTCCGTACCGGTACGCAGACCTGACATGACACGCAGTTCAGGCTGTTTTTGCGCTCTGGGCTGACGGCTCAGACCCGTGGCAATCACCGTAACGCGGATGTTTTCACCCAAAGAATCGTCGCGTGCAGTACCAAAAATCACGTGCGCTTCATCAGATGCATAGGCACGGATGGTATTCATTGCCACGCGGCTCTCATTGAGCTTAAGCTGTCCGTCTGCGGCGGCAATCAGCACCAGCACGCCACGTGCGCCCTGCAGGTCAACCCCTTCCAGCAGCGGGCATGCAATCGCCTGCTCTGCTGCAATGCGGGCACGGTCCGGGCCAGAAGCGGTCGATGTTCCCATCAGCGCCTTGCCGGGCTCACTCATCACTGTGCGTACGTCTTCAAAGTCACAGTTGACTTCGCCCCAGCCATGGATCACTTCGGCAATGCCGCCAACCGCGTTTTTAAGCACGTCATTGGCTGCTGCAAAAGCCTCTTTCTGGGAAATGTCATCTCCCAAAACTTCAAGCAGCTTGTCATTGAGCACAACAATGAGAGAATCCACATTGTTTTCAAGCTGCTCCAAGCCTTCTTCCGCATTTTTCGAGCGTTTACCGCCTTCAAAATCAAACGGCTTGGTCACCACGCCTACGGTCAGAATACCCATTTCCTTGGCCACACGGGCAATCACCGGTGCTGCACCGGTGCCGGTACCACCACCCATGCCGGCAGTAATAAACAGCATATGTGCACCACGAATGGTTTCACGAATACGGTCAACGGCCTCTTCGGCAGATTCCGTCCCCACTTCAGGCTTGCTCCCAGCTCCCAAACCACTGCTGCCCAACTGGATCAGTTGATGAGCAGCCGAACGGTTGAGCGCTTGTGCATCGGTATTGGCACTGATAAATTCAACACCCTGAACGCCGCAGGCAATCATATGCTCAACTGCATTGCCTCCGCCACCACCCACACCGATCACTTTAATTTGGGTGCCCTGATTGAACTCTTCAATCATCTCGATTGGCATAATCCCTTCTCCTTTAATAAAAACTCAAAATTACGATTGCTTAACTTTGTTGAACAACAGCATATCCATCAGATACACCACCATCCCTCGCTTCGCTTTTTTTATCTATATAGTTAAAAACTTTTGACAAACCAGTCTTTCATCTTCCCGAAAAAATTCTTCATCGACCCCGCCTTGACCGCCACTTTATGCCCCCGCATTCTGGCCAGCCCGGCTTCGTTAATCAGCCCCATCACTGTGGCCGCCTGCGGCCTTGACACCATATCGGCCATGGCGCGCGAATACATCGGCACACCACGACGCACCGGCTTTAAGAAAATATCTTCTGCCAGCTCAATCATGCCCGGCATCTCTGCTGCGCCACCGGTAAGCACAATGCCCGAAGACAGCAACTCTTCGTACCCCGACTCACGAATGGCCTGCTGCACCAGTGCATAAATCTCTTCCACGCGCGGCTCAATCACGCCAGCCAGTGCCTGCCGCCCCAGCATACGGGGCTGCCTGTCACCCAGGCCGGGCACTTCAATCTGGTCATTCGGATCAGCCAGCAACTGCTTGGCATATCCAGATTCCACCTTGATCTGCTCGGCATCGCGTGTGGGCGTATGCAGCGCCATCGCAATGTCGCTCGTGATCAGGTCGCCGGCAATCGGAATCACCGCCGTATGGCGAATGGCACCGCTGGTAAAAATCGCCACATCGGTCGTCCCTGCACCAATATCCACCACCGCAACGCCCAGTTCTTTTTCATCATCGGTCAGCACCGAAGTGGCCGACGCCAGCGGGTTGAGCACCAGTTGTTCCACTTCCAGACCGCAGCGGCGCACACACTTGATGATGTTTTCTGCCGCGCTTTGTGCGCCGGTCACAATATGCACTTTCACTTCCAGCCGGATACCGCTCATGCCGATAGGCTCACGCACATCCTGCCCGTCAATCACAAACTCCTGCGGCTCTACCAGCAGCAAACGCTGGTCATTGGGAATATTGACCGCCTTGGCCGTCTCAATCACACGCGCCACATCGGTGGGAGTCACCTCTTTATCCTTGATCGCCACCATGCCGCTGGAATTCACACCACGCACATGGCTGCCAGTGATGCCGGTATAAACACGTGATATCTTGCAGTCAGCCATCAACTCGGCTTCTTTCAATGCCAGTTGAATGCTTTGCACCGTGGCGTCAATATTGACCACAACCCCGCGCTTGATACCTTCACTGCGGGCAATACCCAGCCCGGCCAGCTTGGGCTCGCCGCTTGGCAAAATCTCAGCAACCACTGCCATGACCTTGCTGGTTCCGATATCAAGTCCTACGACAAGATCTTTGTATTCCTTGGCCATTTGCCTTGCATCCTTATACCAGTTGTTTCCTATATCTCATCATCGACGGCCCGATGCCGTATTCGCCGTTCCGGCAGTTACAGTCTCAACACCAGCCACCTGTATGGCATAACCATCCAGATGCCGCAAATCAGCCATCAGCAACTGCCTGTCGCCATAAGGCTTGAGTGCCACTGACACGGTTTGCGCAAAATCCCGCACCCTTTTCACAATCTCATCCTGTGTGCCGCGCCCCATCACAATTTCAGCGCCGTTACTGAGCTGCATGCTCCATGTTCCCTGCTCTGACCAGCGCAGCTCACTGATGCGCTGATCAAACATCATTGCCAGCGGTGTCAGCTCCTGATAAAGCTGCCACATGGTTTGCCCGGCACCCTCCTGGTCAGGCCCGTTGAGCAACGGCAGTTTTTCATCTTCCACATCGGCCGCATTGGCTTCAAACACATCTCCATACACATCCAGCAAGTGCGACGTTTGCCTGTCGTGCCCCCACAGCGCTATTGCCTGATATTCCTGCAAAGTCACTGACAAGCCATAAGGCCACATCCGCTGCACCGTTGCTTTTCTCACCCAGGGTGCAGCCTCAAACGCCTGCCGCACCTCTTCCAGATCCACCGTAAAAAAATTACCGCGAATGCGTGAAGCAACTGCCATGCGCAGCGTGGACGAATTGTTATGCTCCAGCTCTTCGCCATGCACCCGAATCACACGTAGGTCAAAACGCGGCTGCTTGATCAACCACATCACACCACAGGCAATTACCGCAATCACCGTCACGCCCAGCAGCAACCGGGATACCAGGTTCATCAACCTGATATCCAGCGGTATGGTCCATGGCTGAGCGTGTCGCATTGCGCCTTACCTCCTTACACTCACATCCAGCGTGGCATCAGCCAGCAGTTGCACACACAAATCCGCATATGACAGACCTGTGGCCCGAGCCGCCATCGGCACCAGCGAATGGCTGGTCATCCCTGGCGATGTATTCACTTCCAGCAGATACGGCTTGCGCGTATGGCGGTCAATCATCGCATCCACCCGTCCCCAGCCACGACATTCCAGCACCTGGTACGCCTGCACGGCCAGTTGCTGCAAAACTTCTGTTTCCCCTTGCGGCAGGCTCGCCGGGCATTCGTACTTGGTATCATCCTTGAAGTATTTATGCTCATAGTCATAATTACCTTCCGGCGCCACAATGCGAATCACAGGCAGTGCCTGCGCTGCCTTGCCGCTGCCGATCACGGCACAGGTCACTTCATCGCCTTCAATAAACTGCTCACACAGCACGTGGCCGTCAAAACGGCTGGCATCGTCAATGGCGGCTTTCAGCATGTCGGCTTTAAGCACCTTGGTCACGCCAATGGATGAACCTTCGTGCGCCGGCTTGACAATCAAAGGCAGTTTCAGTTTGTTCACAATGCCAGCCAACACCGCTTCATTCACCTCGCTGGCACGTACAATTTCATAAGCCGGGGTTGGCAGAGCATCGGCCAGCCAGATACGTTTGGTCATCACCTTATCCATGCTGATGGCTGATGCCATCACGCCTGAACCGGTATAAGGAATCCCCAACACCTCCAGCGCGCCCTGAATCACGCCATCTTCGCCATAGGCACCATGCAGGGCAATGAAACAACGGCTGATGCCAAGCTGTTTCAGCGACCAGATATCTTGCTCTTTAGGGTCAAAGCGGTGCGCATCCACCCCTTTGGACAGCAACGCATCCAGCACGCCCTGACCGGACATTAAGGATACTTCGCGCTCGCCTGACCAGCCGCCCATCAGAACCGCTACTTTGCCAAAAGCTTTTACATCATGGGTCATGCTTTTACCCCTTCCTGATTACCGGCATCCGGTTTCCATCTTTTTTGTGCCAATTCCATCACACTTCCTGGAACATTGCCAATCGACCCGGCACCCATGGTCAACACCACATCATCGGCCTGAACCGAATCCAGAATCGCTTCAGACATTGCGCTGACGCCATCCACAAAAACCGGCTCAACTTTCCCGGCCACCCGCACAGCACGCGCCAAAGCGCGCCCATCTGCTGCCACAATCGGCTCTTCGCCAGCGGCATACACCTCTGCCAGCATCACCACATCAGACGTACTGAGCACTTTGACAAAATCCTCAAAACAGTCGCGTGTACGTGTATAACGGTGCGGCTGAAACGCCAGCACCAGGCGCCGCCCCGGAAATGCCCCGCGTGCCGCGGCAATGGTTGCTGCCATTTCCACCGGATGGTGGCCATAATCATCAATCAACGTAAAGACGCCACCCGTGGGCAATGCCACATCACCATAACGCTGAAAGCGGCGCCCCACACCACCAAACTTGTCCAGTGCCGAAGCAATGGCCTCATCCGGTATTTCCAGTTCCGTGCCGATGGCAATGGCTGCCAGCGCATTGTTTACGTTATGCAGCCCCGGCAGATTCAGCGTGATCGGCAGATCAGGCAGTTGCACGCCATTACGGCGAATCGCCGTGAACTTCATCCGCCCGCCCGGCAATGCTTCAATATCCACCGCCCTGACCTGCGCTGCTTCATCCTGCCCGTAACTCACCACGGGCCGGGAAATCAACGGCAGCACAGAACGCACACCCGGGTCATCAATGCAGACAATCGCAGCACCATAAAACGGCATACGGTGCAGAAAATCCACAAACGCCTGCCGCAGCTTGACCACATCATGCCCATAGGTGTCCATGTGGTCGGCATCAATGTTTGTGACCACCGACATGACCGGATTCAGGTTCAGGAAAGAAGCATCGGACTCATCGGCTTCCACCACAATATATTCACCGCCGCCCAAACGCGCATTCAGGCCAACGCTGTTCAGCTTGCCGCCAATCACAAAAGTCGGATCCATCCCTGCTGACGCCAGCACGCTTGCAACCAGACTAGTGGTGGTGGTTTTGCCGTGCGTGCCGGCAATCGCGATCCCTTTACGCAGGCGCATCAGTTCCGCCAGCATCACCGCCCGTGGCACCACCGGAATACGCTTATTGCGCGCTGCAATCACTTCCGGGTTGTCGCCATGAACTGCTGTTGAGGTCACCACCGCATCGGCATTTTCAATATGTTCGGCCGCATGCCCGATCCACACCTTGGCGCCCATGCTGCGCAGTTGGTGCACTGCCGCATTTTCAGCCAGATCGGAACCGGTCACGGTATAGCCCAGGTTTTGCAGCACTTCCGCAATGCCGCTCATGCCTGCACCACCAATACCGACAAAATGAATATGCTCAATGGCATGTCTCATAATCTCACTAACTCCTCACATGCATTCGCAACTCTCTGCGCTGCATTCAGTTTGGCCTGGGCATGGGCTTTCTGTGCCCGCTCCATCAATTCGTCCCGGCTCAAGGACAGCAGCCATTGCGACAGCCCGGCAGCGGTCAATTCACTTTGCTGCACAATCCAGGCCGCCCCTGCTTTCACCAGAAACTGCGCGTTGGCCGTTTGATGGTCGTCCACCGCATGCGGGAACGGTACGAACAAAGCCGCCGCGCCTACTGCTGCAATTTCAGTCACGGTACTGGCACCCGAGCGCGCAATGATCACATCGGCATCGGCATAAGCCTGTGCCGTGTCTTCAATGAACGGTGTCAAATCAGCCTGTACCCCTGCCGCCGCATAACTGGCACGCAATTCATCAATCTGCTTGGCGCCGCTTTGATGCACAGTCTGCGGACGCTGCACCTCAGGAATCAAGGCCAGCGCCTGCGGCACCATGTCATTAAGTGCTCTGGCCCCCAGGCTGCCGCCAACCACCAGCAGTTTCAAAACACCGGTACGGCCCTGAAACCGCTTCTCAGGCGCTTGCTGCCGGGTAAACTCTGCCCGCAGCGGGTTGCCCACATATTCGCCTTTTTGAAATACATCGGGAAAAGCGGTAAATACACGTTTAGCGAATTTTGCCAGCACCTTGTTTGCCAGCCCGGCAACAGAGTTCTGCTCGTGCAAAAACAAAGGCTTGCCACGCAAGACGCCCATCATGCCGCCAGGAAACGTGATGTAGCCACCCAGTCCAATCAATACATCGGGCTGCACACGGCCCACAATGCGAAACGCACCGCAAAACGCTTTCAGCAAACGCCAGGGCAGCATCAGCTTGGTTACCAGCCCTTTGCCCCTGAGCCCGCCAAACACCAACGCTTCAAAAGCAAACCCTTTAGGCACCACCAGCTTTTCTTCCATGCTGCCCGGAACGCCCAGCCAATGCACCTGCCAGCCACGCTCGCGCAACGCTTCAGCCACCGCCAGCCCGGGGAAAATATGCCCCCCGGTACCGCCAGCCATGACCAGCGCCGTTTTTGCGGGTGTCCGGTTCAGTTGGCTCATTTGCTTTCTCCCCGCATCATCGCGCGGTTTTCCATATCAATGCGCAACACCATGCCAATGGCAATCAGGTTCATCAAAATGGCGGATCCGCCATAACTGATCAGCGGCAAAGTCAGTCCCTTAGTCGGCAACGCGCCCAGATTCACACCAATGTTGATAAACGCCTGAAACCCCATCCAGAGCGCCACACCCTGCGCCACCAGACCGGCAAACACCCGGTCCAGCGCAATGGCCTGTCGGCCAATATAAATCATGCGCCGCGTCAGCCAGAAGAAGGCAATGATCATCGCTACCACGCCAATGAAGCCCAGCTCTTCCCCAATCACCGCGACCAGAAAGTCTGTATGCGGCTCAGGCAACCAGTTCAGTTTTTCCATGCTCGAGCCCAGCCCGACGCCAAACAGCATGCCGCGCCCCAGCGCCATCAATGCATGTGTTAGCTGATAGCTCTTGCCAAATACGTTTTGCGCACTCCATGGGTCCAGATAGGCAAAAATACGCTCCCGCCGCCAGTCAGACAGCGCAATCATCAGCACAAATGCCAGCACCAGTACCGCTGCCATCAAAAAGAACATGCGCCCGTTAACACCGCCTAAAAATAAAATGCCCATGGAAATAATGGCAATCACCAGAAAAGCGCCCATATCCGGTTCGGCCAGAATCAGGCCGCCCATCAGCGCAATTGCCACCACCATGGGTGTGACAGCCTTGAAGAAGCGCTCCTTCACTTCCATCTTGCGTACCATGTAGTTGCTGGCATACAGCACCACAGCAAACTTGGCCAGCTCTGACGGCTGAAAATTCATCACCCCCAGAGAAACCCAGCGCTTGGCACCATTGATATCGCGCCCGATAAACAGCACCAGAATCAGCCCCACGATTGAAAGCATGAAGATCCACGGTGCCGCCTTTTCCCACAGCTTCACCGGAATCAGCAGCATAAAGCCCAAAGCAACGGCACCTACACCAATGGAGATCGCGTGCTTAATGAGAAAATAGAACGAAGACCGGCTTTCAAAGCGAGGACCGTCCGACAGCGCCACCGTGGCGGAATACACCATCACCGTGCCAAATACCAGCAGCCCGATAATGACCCACAGCAGTGTCTGATCAAACCTGTGCACCCTGGACTGGGTTGTGCTCTGCGGCAGCCAGGCACTGGCACCGCCACGCACAGGAATCACCACCTTATCTTCGCCGGTACCGCCTAGCCAGCCCTGCAGCCGGTTCCACAGGCCACCAGAGGTTGAGGTTCTTGACACTGTTGCCATTACTGCCAGCCCCCCATCACCTGCCCCTGGTCTTCGGCCAGCTCATGCACGGCATTGACAAATGCCTTGGCACGCTCGGCGTAATTCTTGAACATATCCAGACTGGCACACGCAGGCGACATCAGCACCACATCACCAGACACTGCTTCCTTGGCGCACAGGCGCACCGCCTCATCCATTGAACCGGCATGCAGCATCAGCACACCGGTATCCGCCAATGCGGCTTCAATGACAGGCGCATCACGCCCGATCAGCACGGCTGTGCGCACATGCTGCTGCACCAATGGAACCAAAGGTGAAAAATCCTGCCCTTTGCCGTCTCCACCCAGAATCACCACAATGCGGTGGTCCACGCCCAGGCCGGCCAGAGCCGCCACGGTGGCCCCCACATTGGTGCCCTTGCTGTCATCAAAATACTCAACACCATTGACAATCGCCACCGACTCGACACGGTGCGACTCGCCACGGTATTCCCGCAGGCCAAACAGCATCGGCGCCATTTCACACCCGATGCTGCTTGCCAGCGCCAGTGCCGCCAGCGAATTGGACGCGTTATGCCGCCCTCTGATGCGCAACGCATCCACCGGCATTAAACGCTGCCATGCGACAGCCTGGGCGTCCATGCGTGTTTCATCCGCCGCTGCCGCCTGAACCAGCCACGGGAAACCGCCATCGTCCGCAATGCCGAAATCTCCCGCCACCACCGGAACATCCAGACCAAATGTCACCATGCGTGGCGTCATATCTTTAGGCTGGCTCTTGGAGCGGCCACGGCGCTTGGTCTGGCTGTCGGCTTCTGCCACCTGGGCCTGCGGTTTAAAATCCATAACCATCACATCATCACGATTCAACACGCGCGTGGTATGGGCACCAAAGATATGCCCCTTGGCAGCCGCATACGCCTGCATTGAACCATGCCAGTCCAGATGATCCTGCGTCAGGTTCAAAATCGTTGCGGCAGCCGGATCAAAATTCTGAACACCATCCAGTTGAAAGCTGGAAAGCTCCAGCACCCAGACTTCGGGCAATGCATCGGCATCCAACTGCTGCGCCAGCATATCCAGCATGGCAGGGCCAATATTGCCCGCAGCCATCACCGATTTACCGGCACGCTCAACCAGCAAAGCCGTCAAAGCGGTCACCGTTGTTTTGCCATTGGTGCCTGTCACGGCAATCACCTTGGGCATATAACCCACCGGCTGCGGTGGCACCGGAACAAACACCGGTTCATCTTCCGTATCGTCCGAAGCCTCTTCAAATTCACCGTCCGGCAGCTCTACCACAATACCGCTGTGCTCATCATCTGCCAGGTGCTCATCGAAAGCCGGTGTCATGCCTTCTGCCAAAACATCCGCTGTTGTCGTTTCGGTACCGGCTGCCAACACATCAGGCTCTGAAGTCAACTGCAACATTTCTTCTGTTTGCTGCCGCAGCCGCTCCTGATGAATCTGGGCCAGCGCTTCTGTAAACAGTTCCAGCTCACCCATCACTTCAATATCCTGCTCATGCGCAGCCTGCAACAGCGCTTTCACATCTGCCTGCCCAGGAAACAGCCCCGGGCTGCGCAAAACACGTGTTATCTTCTGACCCTCTTTGGCAGCCAGCAAACGGGCGGCATCCAGCGGGCCGCTGACAAACTCCACATCCGGAACCAATGCACGCAAATCCTGCAAACCGGGTGGCGTTTCACGTGTATCTGCCACACGAATCACTGCCCCACAGCGCACAGCCCAGCGCGCCATGGAAAGCCCGGAAATACCCAGACCCAAAATCAGCAATTGTTGTCCTTGCAGATACTGCACTTTTTTACCTCAGCTTCAACGTTGACAAACCAATCAGACACAACAGGATCGTAATGATCCAAAACCGGATCACGACCTGCGTTTCCTTCCAGCCGGATTTTTCAAAGTGGTGATGCAACGGCGCCATTTTCAACAACCTGCGCCCTTCGCCATACACCCGTTTGGTCATCTTGAAATACACCACCTGCGCCATCACCGAAAGTGCTTCAGCCACAAAAATGCCGCCCATGATCGCCAGAACAATCTCTTGACGCACGATAACGGCAATAGTTCCCAGCGCTCCGCCCAAAGCCAGTGCGCCCACATCACCCATGAACACCTGCGCCGGATACGCGTTGAACCACAGGAACCCCAGGCCAGCCCCGGACAAGGCGCCACAAAACACCAGCAGCTCTGTTGCCCCCGGAATGTGAGGGAACAACAGGTAGTTGGCATATGCCGAACTGCCCACCACATAGGCAAACACGCCTAAAGCCGCACCCACCATCGCCACCGGCATGATCGCCAGCCCATCCAGGCCGTCAGTCAGGTTGACGGCATTGCCGGTTCCGACAATCACCAGATACGTCAGAATAATGAAACCGGCCACGCCCAGCGGATAACGCACGGTTTTGAAAAACGGCACGGTCAGGTCGGCATGATCCGGCAGATCCAGCGTAAAACCGGATTTCACCCAATTCATAAACAACTCAAACACATGCTCATTGGAACCGCCTGATACCGCAAATGCCAGATAAAAAGCCGCCATGATACCGATGATGGACATCCACAGGTATTTGTCACGCGAGCGCATGCCTTCAGGGTCTTTATGCACCACCTTGCGCCAGTCATCCATCCAGCCAATCGCACCAAACCCCAGCATCACCGCCAGCACCACCCAGATAAACCGGTTGGACAGATCGGCCCACAGCAAAACAGACAGCGTGATGGAAATCAGAATCAGCACCCCGCCCATGGTAGGGGTGCCGCTTTTGACCAGATGCTCCTGAATGCCATAGCTGCGGATCGGTTGCCCAATCTTCAAAGACGTCAGATAACGGATTACCCATGGCCCAAAAAACCAGCCGATGAACATGCCGGTCATGGCAGCCATGACCGCCCTGAACGTCAGGTACTGGAACAGGCGCAAAAATCCCAATGCCGGGAACATATCCTGCAGCCAGGAGGCTAGACTAAGCAGCATGGGCACCTCCTTGAGCAACTGCAGAAGACTTGTCGCGTAACTGCTGTACGACACGCTCCATGCGCATAACCCGTGAACCTTTCACCAAAATACTGGCATAACGCCCGACTTCATCGGACAAAGCGGCGGCCAGTTGTACGGCATCATCAAAATGCCGGGCGTCATCACCAAAAACCTTGACCGACTCTGCCACCAGCGGCCCGGCGCCCCAAAGTGCCGCCACACCGCGCTCGCGTGCATACGCGCCCACTTCGCGATGGAACTCGGCACCCTGTGTGCCCACTTCGCCCATTTCACCCAGCACCAGCAAGGCCGGCTGCGGCAAAGCCGCCAGCACGTCAATGGCGGCACGCACAGAATCCGGGTTGGCGTTATACGCATCGTTAATCAGAGTAACCTTGTGTCCTGTAAACTGCACCACCTCAACCTGTGAACGGCCGCTAACGGGTACAAATGCATCCAGCCCGGCACCAATCGTCTGCAACGGCACCCCGGCGCTCTGTGCGCAGGCAGTAGCTGCCAGTGCATTTTTCACATTATGCAAACCGGCACAATGCAGCCTGCACTGAACGCTGTCTTGCTGCACATGCAGATCCGATTGCAGCACCAGTTGCCAGGCATCCTGATCCCACCCGGCCTGCGCCGTTACATTTGCCTGATGTACGGCATCCAGTGCAAAGGTTGCCACAGAGCGCCCATGCGCCATTTCCTTCCACAGCGAGGTATATGCATCATCCGCCGGGAAAACGGCGGTACCGCCTTGCGGCAGCGCATCAATCACCCGTCCATTCTCGTGTGCCACTGCTTCCACCGTTTTCATGAACTCCTGATGTTCGCGCTGGGCATTGTTCACTAGAGCGATGGTCGGTTTAACGATGGTGGCCAGATAATCAATCTCGCCAGGATGGTTCATACCCAGTTCAAATACAGCCACTTCATGATGGGCACGCAAACGCAGCACCATCAACGGCACGCCAATGGCATTGTTCAAATTGCCCTGCGTTGACAGTGCTGCATTACCCTTCCACAGGCGCAAAATGCTGGCAATCATCTGTGTGGTGGTGGTTTTGCCATTGCTGCCCGTCACCGCAATCACAGGCAACGGCCAGCAGGCACGCCAGCCACTGGCAAGTGCCCCCAATGCTTTCAGGCTGTCGGCAACCTCCAGCCCGTCAACACCGGCTTCAGCAATGCCTCGTTGTGCCAGCACGGCAACGGCACCCTGCTCTTTGGCCTGTGCCAGAAAATCATGCGCATCAAAATTTTCACCTTTTAGCGCCACAAACAGGTCACCTGCCTGCAATGTGCGGGTATCGGTATGCACGCGCGAAAACACCATATCGCCGTCGCCATGCAGACGTGCGCTCACGCCTTGCGACTGCAACAGTGCCTGTGCCTGCCTGAGCGTCATCATGCCGCTGGCAGGCAATGCTTTTTGATCTGGCTGGTGCAAAGCGTTCAGCACCTGAGAGGACATTTCGGCATCAGAAAAGGGGTAGCGCACGCCTTTCACTTCCTGATAGCTCTCATGTCCTTTTCCGGCAAGCACAACCACATCCTGCGCGCGGGCATGTTGTAGCGCCCATGCAATGGCCTGGCGCCGGTCAACTTCAACATGCACATGCTCACCTGATGCAATCCCTGCCACAACCTGCTGAATGATGTCAGACGCATCTTCATGGCGCGGGTTATCACTTGTCACCACCATGTCATCAGCATATTGCTGCACCACATGCCCCATCAGGGGCCGTTTGGTTGCATCGCGGTTACCACCACAGCCAAACACACACCACAAGCGCCCGTCACGCGCCTGCGCCAGTGGATGCAATGCCTGCAATACATTCGCCAGCGCATCCGGCGTGTGCGCATAATCCACAACCACCTTGGGCACATCCTCACGCAGGGCAAATACATTCTGCATACGCCCCGGCACTGGCGTCAGTGCGCTAAATGCTTGGGCAATCTGATGCAGGCTGTAACCCATGGCGCGTAAAGCACCGGCAATTCCCAATAAATTGGATACGTTATAGTCACCCACCAGATGGGTTTGAACCTGCACCTGCTCAGCGCCTTCGGTCAGGACAAAATGAATGCCCGAATCGGTATGCGCCAGGTTCCTGGCCTGTAAGCGTGCCTGCGGGTGCCCCAGGCGTGAATAGGTATACAGATTATCTGGATTCCAGGTGCCGGCAAGTTCCGCCGCCAGTTCTGCGCCATGCGCGTCATCTACATTGATCACGGCAGACTGCAGCCCAGGCATATCAAACAAACTGCGCTTGGCCTGCCAATACGCCTGCATGCTGTGATGATAGTCCAGATGGTCCTGCGTCACATTGGTCAGTAACGCCACCTTGACACGGATGTTGTCAAAACGGTGTTCTGCCAGCCCGATGGAAGATGCCTCCATGGCGCAGGCCTTCACACCCTGCCCGACCAATGAACGCAACACCTGATGAATACGGATCGGGTCCGGCGTCGTCAGAGCCGAAGGTTCCAGATGATCCAGCGTGCCAACGCCCAGTGTTCCAATCATGCCGCAGGCATGATCAAGCACGGTCAACGCCTGTGCCATCCACCACGCTGTTGATGTTTTGCCATTGGTTCCAGTAATCGCCAGCACATCCAACTGTTCGCTGGGAAAACCATAGTAATGCGCCGCAATGGCAGCCATGGCGGTTTTCAGCCCGGGGTACAAAGCCACGCGTGAATCCTGATACCATGGCCACTGGTGTGCCTCATGCTCTTCCACCAAACACGCTGCCGCCCCCTGGCTCAAAACCTGTTCCACAAAACGCCGACCATCCACGGCTGCCCCTGGCCACGCGATGAAGCCATCGCCAGGCACAACCTGACGGCTGTCCACGCTCAAATGGCCGTTTTGCACCTGTTGATGCAGCCACTCGGCAGCCAGCAAAGGTGTGCGCACGATATTCATGGCTGCCTCCTGGCCGCCTGCTGGCCCTGGCCTGTGCCTGCCAACTGCAACGGCTGGTCAGGCAACACCCCCAGCAAACGCAAAGACTGCTGCACCACCTGGGCAAATACCGGCCCGGAAACAGCACCGCCGTAATAAACACCGTCGCTGGGCTCATCAATCATCACAGCCACAACGATGCGGGGTTGGTTGATCGGTGCAATGCCCACAAACCAGGAACGGTACTTGCCTGTACCGTAACCGCCAGCGCCTGACTTGATCGCCGTTCCGCTCTTGCCGCCAACAGCATACCCTTGTGTTTGCGCCTTGGTACCCGCACCTCCGGGCAAAGTGACCATGTGCAGCATTTCACGTATTTCTGCGGCCGTCTCGGGTGTAAATACACGCACGCCCTGCACCGGATGGTCATTGCGCAGCAGGGACAATGGAATGATATCGCCATCGCGGGCAAACGCCGTATACGCATGTGCCAGTTGCAGCAAAGATACCGACAGGCCATAACCATAAGCCTGCGTTGCCTGCTCAATCGGGCGCCAGCTTTTGTAGGGCCGCAAACGGCCTAATGCGGCACCCGGAAAACCGATCTGCGGCTTTTGCCCGAAGCCCAATTCCGTGAACGTTTCCCACATTTCACGTGGCGTCATCTGCATCGCAATGCTCACCACACCAATATTGCTGGACTTTTGAATCACCTGCTGCACAGTCAACTGAGGATAATTGGCCACGTCACGGATCACCTTGCCACCCACCACCACACTGCCCGGCGAGGTTTTGATCACCGTCGTCGGCTTGACAATGCCCAGATCCAGCGCACGGCCCACCACAATCGGCTTCATGGTAGAACCCGGCTCAAACGTATCGGTAACAGCACGGTTGCGCAGGGAAGAGCCCTGCAAATTCTCACGTGTATTGGGATCGTAGCTGGGGTAATTCACCAGCGCCAGAATTTCACCGGTCCGCACATCAATGATCACAATGCTGCCGCTTTGAGCCCGGTGCAATTTAACGGCGTCACTCAACAATTGATAGGCATAATATTGAATGCGCGCATCAATGGAAAGCTGAATATCCTTGCCATTGACCGGATTGACCCGTTCTTCTGCAGAGCCAACCGGCCTGCCCATGCGGTCCTGAATAAAGCGCTCCGATCCGGCCTTGCCCACCAGCAGGTCATTGAACGCGAGTTCCATTCCTTCCTGGCCCAGGTCTTCCACATTGGTAAAGCCAACCACGTGTGCGGTTGCTTCCTTGCCCGGATAGCTGCGCTGGTACTCATTACGTGCATAAATACCTTTAATCCCTAACGCCATCACCTGCTCAGCCAGCTCATGCCCGGCCAGCCGCCTGAGCCACACAAACTCACGTTTACGCTCTCCTGAGCCCGGGTCCAGCCTCACACGCAGCGCATCTTCACTGGTTCCCAGCAGGGTGGCCAATTGCTTCATTTGCGCGTCTGTGATGTGGAGCTCGGCAGGAGACGCCCACAAACTGGGGGTTTCAATACTGAACCCCAGCGGAATGCCGTTGCGGTCCTGAATCACGCCGCGGCTGGCTGGTAGCGGCAAGGTACGCACATAACGCATATCCGCCTGGTTCTGGTAAAACTCATACTGATAAAGCTGAATCCAGGCGGCACGCGCTGTCAATACCGTAAAGCCCAGCGCCAGGCACACAATGATAAAACGTGAACGCCATACCGGCGTGCGTGATGCCAGCAGCGGGCTCTTGGTATAGTACACACCATGGCTACTCATGATGTGCCCCCTCTTCACGGATGCGCACATTCAGCGGCAACTGCGGCACATATCCGGCAAGCGCACGCTGATCCCTGGGAACAAACTCCGTCACGCCCAAAGTCGCCGGCACCATCTGCAGCACAGCGTGTGCATTTTGCTCAATGCGCCCCGGCGCTACCAGGCTCTGGCGCTCCTGCTGCAGGCGTTTGTAATCCAGATCCAGTTCATTTTGCGCTGTGTTTTCACCCGCCAGCGCTGTATACAGCAAACGCCCCTCGTGTGTGGAATACACCAATGCAAGCCCGCTTGCCAGAACAGCCAATAACAGAAGCACATTGAGCTTGGTCATGCGCGCCTCCTGCCCTGGCGGGGATGTGAACCGCTCTCAGCAAGGGCCAAAGCCTCGGTGCGCTGTGCAACCCGCATGATGGCAGAGCGGGCCCGCGGATTTTGCTGCACCTCCTGCTCGGAAGGCCTGAAACGCCCCAGCGTTTTCAGCAGTGGTTCGGGCGGCTGTGCAAAAGGTGCGCGGCGATCAGGCTCCTGGCGTGAATGTTTCGCCATGAACTGCTTCACGATTCTGTCTTCCAAAGAATGAAAACTGATCACCACAATACGCCCATGAGGTTTAAGCACAGATAATGCCGCGTTTAAAGCTGACTCGAGCTGCGCAAGCTCCTCGTTGACCTGGATACGCAGCGCCTGAAACGTGCGCGTCGCAGGATCCTGGCCTGGCTCACGGGTTTTGACAGCCGCGGCCACGAGCCTGGATAACTCTCCTGTAGTGCGCACAGGTTCCCCACTTTCACGCCGAGCAACAATCGCCTTTGCAATCGATACAGCAAACCGTTCTTCGCCATAATGACGTATCACCTCTGCAATGCGCTGCTGGTCAGCGCGCTCAAGAAAATCCGCTGCACTTTGCCCATGTTCGGGATCCATGCGCATGTCCAGCGGCCCATCAAAACGAAAACTGAAACCGCGTGCCGGGTCATCAATCTGGGGCGAACTCACCCCTACATCCAGCAACAGGCCATCCACCGACTGTGGCGCCACCCATTGGCCAATCTGTGCAAACTCGGTACGCTGAAACGTCAGCCTTGCATCATCAATCTGTGCCGCAGCCAGTTCGGCCTGCGGGTCGCGATCCAGCGCCAGCAACCTGCCCTGCGGCCCCAGGCGTGACAGCAATTCACGCGTATGACCGCCACGGCCAAACGTGCCATCCACATAAAAACCGTCAGGATGCGTCACGACGGCGTCAACCGCCTCCTGAAGCATCACCGTCTGGTGTTCGAGGGATTGTTGTGTCAACATCATCCAACCGTATTAAAAGGAAAAGTCTTTCAAAATATCCGGCATACCTGCCTGCATGGCCTCTGCCTCCTTGGCAGCGTACGTTGCAGCGTCCCACAATTCAAAATGACTTCCCATTCCCAGCAACACCACTTCTTTGGTCAACCCGGCCGCAGCTCTGAGTTCGGGTGAAATCAGCACCCGCGCAGCGCTATCCAGCTCTATATCCAGTGCATTTCCAAGGAAAATACGTTTCCACCAGTGTGCTTGCATCGGTAACGCCGCTACACGGTCACGAAAGCGCTCCCACTCAGAACGTGGGAAAATCATCAGACAGCCATCCGGATGTTTGGTCACGGTCAGCTTGCCGCCTGCACTTTCGCTCAGCGCGTCACGATACCTGGCCGGTACGTTCAACCTTCCTTTGGCATCAATCGACAGAGATGAAGCACCTTGAAACACTTTTCCCCACAAATTTACACTTTTCCCCACTTTATGTGAAAAAAGCATTCAGGTCAAGCGAGTGGTTGCTATTTTTCTTGTTAAATCAATGACTTAGCCCTATCTTTTTAATGGATTTGGGAATATAAAATTCATTAAAAATAAGCACTTAAAAATAACTGTGAATGCGATGTCTGAAGTAGAAAGCCCCTGATAGCAATCAAGGTAAACCGTGACAAATTTCCGCTTCGTGCACAAAAATGCAACAAAACTATTTGTTCTGCTCCTCATACACATGAGAACACAATACAGAATGTGTGTTGAACTACTGAATATATATACAGGCAATTGCATTTTGTATCGACACCTGCTTTTATCCGGGGAAAAAAGTTATCTGTTAGCATGGGGAAATTCACCAACACAATGACATCCACTGCATGACATGTCATCTGCGTCATTTTCGTCATTTGCCCATCTCACACCACATATACCATGGCAGACCAGAGCTTAGCCCACCCGACTGAACCCCAGAAAAATGCTGATTGGCATGCCTGCACAACAGAACAAACGCAGCACGCACTGAACACACAGGTCAATGGGCTGAGCAATGAAGAGGTAACGCAGCGGCAGCAACTGTATGGGTTCAACCAGTTGATTGCTCCCAAAAAGCGCAGTGCCTGGATGCGCTTTTTCATGCAGTTTCATAACATCCTGCTCTACATCATGCTGGCTGCTTCTGCCGTAACAGCGATTCTGGGGCACTGGATCGATACCTTTGTACTGCTGGCCGCCGTACTCGTCAACGCCATCATCGGGTTCATACAGGAAGGAAAAGCCGAATCGGCCATGGATGCCATCCGATCCATGATCTCCGCCCGTGCAACCGTGATCCGGGAAGGCGTGCGCAAAGAAATCAACGCGCTCGAACTGGTGCCAGGCGATCTGGTTATTTTAAATTCCGGCGATAAAATCCCGGCCGATATCCGCCTGACGTCTGCCAGAGACCTGCGTGTCGAAGAAGCCGCCCTAACCGGGGAATCCGTCCCTATTCAAAAAAGCACCAATGTGGTCGCCAGTGATGCCCCTCTGGGAGACCGCACCTGCATGACGTACTCAGGCACCGTGGCCGTATATGGGCAGGCCAGCGGCATCGTTGTCGCCACCGGCACATACACCGAGCTGGGCAAAATCAATGAAATGCTCTCCAGCATTGAAAGCATGACAACGCCCCTGCTGCGCCAAATCAATGCTTTTGGCAGGGCACTGGCCATTTTCATCCTGATTTTTGCTGCGGCACTGTTTCTGTTTGGCGTATTCCTGCGCGGCTACTCGGCTTCAGACATGTTCATGATGGTCATTGCCCTGACGGCCTCGGCCATCCCGGAAGGCCTGCCGGCACTGATCACCATCACCCTGGCACTGGGTGTGCAGCGTATGGCACGCCAGCATGCCATTGTCCGCAACCTGCCAGCGGTCGAAACGCTGGGATCAGTCTCTGTGATCTGCTCCGATAAAACCGGCACCCTCACCCGCAACGAGATGACCGTGCAGCGCATTGTCAGCAGCCTGCATGTGTATGATGTCAGCGGCATCGGCTATGCCCCGCAGGGCACTGTTTACCAAAATGACCAGCCTGTCAGTTGCGCCACAGATACCATCCTCGAGCGCATTGTCCGCATCGGTACTTTATGCAATGATGCCCAGTTGGTTAACGAAACACCGCCACGCATAGAAGGAGACCCCACCGAAGGCGCCTTGCTGGTGCTGGGTGCCAAAGCAGGCCTGGTACAGCAGGATGCCCCCTCTCAGTGGCAGCGGTTAGACAGCATCCCGTTTGAATCAGAACATCGTTACATGGCCACCTATCATCAGGACGAAAAAAGCCTGCCATGGATTCTGACAAAAGGTGCACCTGAACGCATTTTTGAAATGTGCGGTTCACAAATGTCCGCACATGGCATCAGCCCGCTGGATATCGACTACTGGCGGCGCATGGTGACCGACACGGCAGCCAAAGGCCTGCGCGTGCTGGCACTGGGTTATAAACAGGCTGAACCGCAGGCAGAACAGATCAGCACAGATGATATCGACAGCGGCGGATTTATTCTGGCCGGGCTGGTCGGCATCATCGACCCCCCACGTGAAGAAGCCATTGCTGCCATACGCGAATGCCACCAGGCCGGCATATCGGTCAAAATGATTACCGGCGACCATGTGGAAACGGCCCGCGCCATTGGCGCACAGCTCAATATCGGCGTGGACAAACCCGCCATGACCGGTGCGGAAATCTCGGTGCTGGATGATCAGGAACTCAGCCGCGTCATCATGGATGTTGACGTTTTTGCACGCGCCGCGCCGGAACATAAGCTGCGGCTGGTACAGGCCATGCAAGAACAGCATCAGATCGTATCCATGACAGGCGACGGTGTGAACGACGCCCCGGCGCTCAAACGCGCCGATGTCGGCGTGGCCATGGGACAAAAGGGAACAGAAGCGGCCAAAGAAGCCGCTGACATGGTACTGACCGACGACAATTTCGCCACCATTGCCAAAGCGGTACGCGAAGGCCGTACCGTTTACGACAACCTAAAAAAATTCATTTTGTTCATGCTGCCCACCAATGGCGGCGAGGCGCTGGTCATCATTGCGGCCATTTTCCTGCAGTTCACCCTGCCGCTGACTCCGGCCCAGGTGTTGTGGATCAACATGGTCACCTCCTGCACGCTCGGGCTTGCACTGGCTTTTGAAGCGGCCGAGCCTAACATCATGACACGCCCTCCCCGCGCTTCCAGTGAAAAACTGCTCTCCGGCTTCTTCATCTGGCGCATTATCATGGTTTCTGTACTGATGATGGCTGCAGTGCTCACACTGTTTCTCTGGGAACTCAGCCACGGCACTGCCGAAAACACCGCCAGAACCATTGCCGTGAATACACTGGTTGCCGCGGAAATGTTTTACCTGCTCAACAGCCGGCATGTTTATGATACCGTACTCAGCCGTGAAGGCCTGCTGGGAAACAAATACGTGCTGTTATCCATCGCCGCCTGTTTTGCTTTGCAACTGCTGTTTACCTACCTGCCGGCATTCCAGTATTTATTTGGCTCTACAGCACTTGATTTAACCCAGTGGCTGAAAGTCTTTGCCGGTGGGGTGTTTGTTTTCCTGGTGGCTGAACTCGAAAAATGGATCATACGGCGGTATATCTCTTTAAAACCGGCAGCATGACCCTATGACCATGCCGGTACTTCTTTGAAACGTGCCCCATTTGATTGCATGCGCCTTCTTGATAGAATCGCAATAGCAGCCACCCCACGTGCTAAGTGATAAGGCTGCCATACGGCTTAGCCTTACCATAACCTTTTAATGTGCTTCACCCATATGCCAACACTCCGCTGCGACCAAACGCCCTCCTGGAAACAACTGCTCGCCCATGCGCAGCAACATGCAAAAATGCCAGCTTTATCTGCACTGTTCGAGCAGGACGCACAACGCTTTCAACGGTTTTCATTTGCCGCCCCTGCCGTGTTTGCAGACTTATCCAAACAGCAGATCACAACACCCGTTCTCGACAGCCTGCTGTCACTGGCTCGTGAATGCCAGCTTGAAACCAAGCGGGACGCCATGTTCCGTGGTGATGAAATCAACATCACAGAAGGCAGACAGGTATTGCATACTGCTTTGCGCGGTGATGCCAACAGCCCGCATTACAGCGAAGTACAAGGTGTGCTCACAGAAATGCTGGCATATGCCGAACAGATTCGCAACCAGCCCCAGATTACCGACATCGTCAATATCGGCATTGGCGGCTCTGATCTGGGCCCTCGCATGGCCGTACAGGCTTTAGAGCCATTTACCCAAACGGACAAACGTTACCATTTTGTATCCAATGTCGACGGCTTTGATCTGGCCAGCGTATTGCAGAAACTGCGGCCACAAAATACGCTGTTCATCATTGTGTCCAAAACATTCACCACACAAGAGACACTGAGCAACGCACACAGTGCCAAGGCCTGGTTTGAAGCCAGCGGCGGCACCGACTTATCTGACCACTTTATCGGCGTCACCACCAACATTGAGGCCGCCAGCGCTTTTGGCATACAACGTACCTTCGGCTTTTGGGACTGGGTTGGTGGCCGTTACTCTGTATGGTCTGCCGTCGGACTGGTACTGGCGATGGCAATTGGCGCCAAGTCCTTCCGCGCTTTTCTGAACGGCGCCCGGCAGATGGACGAGCATTTCATGCAGACACCACTGGAACACAACGTTCCTGTGTTGCTGGGGCTGGTGGACATCTGGAACCGCGTTTTTCTGCAACGCTCATCCCGTTGCGTTGCGCCTTACCACCAGGGGCTGGCACGCTTTGCGGCCTACCTTCAACAACTGGAAATGGAATCCAACGGCAAAGGGGTGGATATTTTGGGCAATGCGGTTGCCTACCCGACTTCTGCCACGGTCTGGGGCGAAGCTGGCACCAACGGCCAGCATGCTTTTTTCCAGATGCTGCACCAGGGTACTGACATCATTCCGGTTGACTTTATCATCGCCAAAGAAGCCATTTACCCTGCTGCCACTTTGCCTGACCAGGTCATCAATCAACTCAAGGCGCAACACCAGATATTACTTGCCAATGCGCTGGCCCAAAGCCGGGCACTGATGATCGGAAAAACCCGCGAACAGGCACTGGCAGAGTTTGCCGGCAAACCAAGCACCGGTATCGACGCCTTGACCTTAGCCAAACACCGCACGTTCCCAGGCAACCGCCCAAGTACAACGCTGCTGCTGCAAAACCTGAGCCCCGAAAGCCTGGGCGCATTGATTGCATTGCACGAACACCGGACCTTTACCTGTGGCGCGATCTGGAACCTGGACAGCTTTGACCAATGGGGCGTGGAATTAGGAAAGACACTGGCAAAAGACCTGCTGCCCCGCTTTAAAACCGGTCAGACTGAAAATCTGGATGCATCAACAGCAGAGCTGTTAAAGCGCATACGCTGATGCTTATTTTTCACCCATAACAAAAAGAGCCTATAAGGGCTCTTTTTGCATCACTTGGAAATACAATCAGAAAAATAACATCAGAAATTATGAATCATCCCGATGCTGGCACTGTACTTGCGCTCTGCAGCGTTAAAAGCTTCTGCATCGTTGTTGGTCCCGCCGTATTGCACATACAGCTGAGTGCGCTTGGACAAATCATAGGTCGCAAATAATTCCCATGCCAAAGGCTTGACTTCGCGATCCGTATCATATGCATAAGGAACCCAGGTTGAACCTGATGGAATCCACGCGTATTTGGTTTCTGTGCCGCTGTAGGCCTTCATGTTATAAGCGACCTGCGCACCGACTGTGAAAGCCGTATTGCTGATTGGTGCAGCAATACCTAACGAAAAGCCACGACCATCGTTCTTCAGATGGTTATCAAAATACGAAGCCGATACCAGGAAGCTGCCAAAGTCATATTTGGCACCAATACCCCAGGACGCGCTGATATCCGCACCAGGCATACTGGCCGGCTTGCTTTCATAAACAGCACCAATGGTAAAATCACCGTAAGAGTACATGGCGCCGATAGTATAAATCGTTTTGGCTGATGCATAAAGCGGATTGCCCCAGATATCATTGCTGGTATGCATTCCATCCAGACCAAAAGCATCGTCATTTTTCAAAATAACCGCTGCCTGGAATGAAAACCCGCTGAACTCAGGCGATACATAGGCAATGACCGAATCTGCATGATCATAAGTTCCATCTGCAAACCTTTGCGCATCTCCGGAGACCCCGGCGTTACCCAGTGAAGAAGTCAGGGCAGGTGCGCCGCTGACGTCAAATTCACTCATGATGTTGCTTGCAACTGTCGACTGACGGCCCGCCTGAATGGCACCAAAATTCCCGGCAAGTCCTACGAAGGCAGCACGGTTAAAGCCTTCTGATGCACCATCTTCAGGGTTAATTTCTGATTCCAACTGAAAATAAGCCTTCAAACCATTACCCAGATCTTCAGATCCTTTCAATCCCCATACAGACGTTGCTTTTGAGCCACCCCACTGCTGGAATTTACCATTCCCGGTTGCAGCGCCTTCATAAATCCCCTGGTTTCCCACACCATAGCCTACATCCAGAGTTCCATACAGAGTTGCTTCTGATTGTGCCCATGCGGGAGCTGCCAACATGCCAATTACTGCTGACGCAAGTAAAGTCTTTTTCATGATGTCCTTTCGTTTTTGATATGAATCAATGGGAATGATTATCATTTAGAGATAAACTTTTCTCAATAAAAACGAAATACTTGATCATTACACATGGTGCGCGAATACAACATTCAAATTACGCACAGCCACAAAAACATTGGACATAAAAAAAAGAGCTCCCGAAGGAGCTCTCTCTGATTCAATCAACTTATCAGATGAACTGATTAGAAGTTGTGGATCAAGCCGAAGTTGGCACTGTACTTACGTGAAGCACCCAGATATTCTTCAGCATCGTTGTTGATACCACCGTACTGGAGGTACAACTGGGTACGCTTAGACAGGTTGTAGTAAGCAAACAGTTCCCATGCCAGAGGCTTAACTTCTCTGTCACCGCTGTAGCTGTACAGATCCCAGCTGCTGGTAGAAGCATTGGGGAACCACACGTAGTTGGTTTCTGTACCGTTATAAGCTTTGGTGTTGTAAGCAATCTGTGCACCAACAGTGAAGGCACCGATAGGAGCTTTCACGCCCAGGTAGAAGCCTTTACCATCGCTCTTGAAGTGGTTGTCAAAGTAGCCACCGGAAACCACAAAGGAACCGAAGTCGTACTTAGCACCAATACCCCAGGAAGCGCTGATGTCAACTCCAGGAACGTCAGCAGGTTTGCTTTCGTAAGCAGCACCAATGGTGAAGCCACCGTAGTTGTACTGAGCACCCACTGTGTAGATGGTCTTGTTTTCAATCAGGCGAGGATTGCCCCAAATGTCGGTCACGCCAGTGGCCACACCGTCCAGACCGAAAATGTCATCATTCTTCAGAACCACAGCACCTTGGAAGCTGAAGCCGCTGAAGTTAGGAGAAACGTAAGCGATAGCAGAACTTACACGTGAGTAGGTTCCCAGGCCGCCACCGTTTGCATTCTGAGAAATAGCGGAGATACCAGCATTACCCAGAGCAGAAGTTACGTTAGGAGAACCGCTCAAGTCGAACTGACCCAGAACGTTGTTGATGACGTGTGTTTGACGACCAGCTTGGATAGCACCGAAGTTACCGGCGATACCAACGAAAGCTGCACGGTCAAAACCGCCTTTATCAGCGCCGGACTCAGGGTTGAAACCCTGTTCCAGGTTGAAGTAAGCCTTCAGGCCATTGCCCAGGTCTTCAGAACCTTTCAGACCCCAGCGTGATGTAGAGTTAGCATTACCAAACTGTTGGAATTTGCTTTCATGTGGGCCACCCAGTTCGTAAGCGCCGTTGTTGCTGACACCATAGCCAACGTCGATTTTACCGTAAAGGGTAGCTGTTGACTGGGCAGCTGCAGCACCTGCAAATGTGCCGAGGACGGCCAGTGCGATTAACGATTTTTTCATTTCCAATTTCTCCAAGTGTTAACAGAGCGCGCGGTCTTCAGAGATCACTTATCTGTCTTCCGCACTACCTCCTAATCGGGAAGTAGACTCTATTGCACCAAATCTTGGACTTTATGGCAAACTTTTCTGAATACCCATTCTTGTTTTCGTTGCCACTGTGCAACAATTTATCCGTTCTTTTAGATACATCCCAACACGGTCAAAAATGGCAACGCTGCGCCACAAACCCATGCTTTGCGCTAAAATTAGTCCATTAAACGCTAACTGAATTCAACTTAAGGCAAAAACTTGCCTTTTAGTCAAAAACCAGAGGTATTCGCAGTGGCACATACAGAAACATCTCCCCGTTCCGGCAGCCAGCAACGGCCCATAGAACAGCCTGCTACATTGGATGACTGGCTTGCCGCAGCCGATGTGGCACTGAAAACAGTTTTTGCCCACCCTGCAGCCGCCCGTCCCAACCCAGGGGACAAGTTTGTTGATACACATGACATGCAATTGGACGAAAAACAACGCCGGCTTTCCGGCGCTTTGATACGGGTTGACCATGTCGGCGAAGTCTGTGCTCAGGCACTCTATACAGCGCAATCTTTGACCACCAAAGACCCCGCTTTACGCAACCATCTGAAAAAAGCAGCACAGGAGGAAATTGATCACCTGGACTGGTGCCGTGACCGGCTGAATGCTTTAGGCACCCATTCCAGTGTGTTGAACCCCCTGTGGTTTGCCGGGGCATTTGCCATCGGCATGGCTGCGGGTAAACTGGGCGGCGACAAGGCCAGCCTGGGATTTGTCATTGAAACTGAAAACCAGGTTGAAGCACACCTGCAGGGCCACCTGGAGCGCCTGCCCGCCAATGATGCCGCTTCACGGGCAGTGGTGGAGCAGATGAAAACAGATGAAGTGGAACATGCCCAGGCAGCCGAACGCGCAGGCGGCATTAAACTGCCATTGCCCATCCGGTTGGCTATGCGCGCTGCCGCCAAAGTCATGACAACAACTGCGCATTACATTTAATCGCATCCTTTGAACTGTTTACGCTACGAAAGACCATCCTCGCTTTAGCGGATGGTCTTCTTTTTTGATAAACCGCTTCTGCGTCTTACCCTTCAACAATTTCAAAACTGCTTGTCATCGCTGCCGTCTTAGAGAGCATCATGGATGCCGAACAATATTTCTCGTGTGAAAGTTGTATTGCACGCTCTACCGCAGCTTCAGAAAGCCCTTTTCCCGTCACCACATAATGCATATGAATTTGCGTAAACACCTTCGGGTCTGTGGGCGCACGCTCAGCCTTCAGTTGAATATGGCATCCACTCACCTGCTGACGTCCGCGCTGTAGAATCATCACCACATCATAAGCTGTACAGCCACCGGTGCCAGCCAGCACCATTTCCATCGGGCGTGGCGCCAGATTATGCCCGCCACCCGGGCTGCCATCCGCATTGGGCGCGCCGTCCATCACAAGTGCATGTCCGCTGCCTGTTTCGGCCCAAAACCCCATTCCTCCTGGCCCTGTCCAGCTCACTTTACATTCCATAGATAGCCTCTTTTTTCAAACAGTCTCCCCTCCGAAACCAAGTGTCCCAACAGGTAGTTCTGTTGTTTCAGAATAACACTCCGGTTGCATTAGGGTAAACCCTGCAATATAATTCATCCATTGTTTCAGGTTGTCTCCTCCACCTCCTCCAATTGGTGGATTAAGCCCAGATTATGAAGTATCTGGGCTTTTTTTTGCCTGAAACTTTTCACAAACCCCTACTTGTGCCCTATTTGGCCTCTTAGTCCTGTCATTTGGTCTTGATTTATGCGGGCTCGTTTACTTTTGCCATGTATCAGTTGTATGATGAAAAGTTTGGAATTTCATCAATATATTCAATACAACCTGCATCCTCAAGAATAAATATGACAACCACCCCAAAACAAAAGCGCAGCCCAGCACTTAAACATCCTGACCTGTCTGATTATTTGAAAAAAATTCTGACCGCCAAGGTTTATGACATTGCGCAGGAATCACCCCTGGAACAGGCTAAACTGCTTTCCAAGCGGATGCGAAACAAAATTCTGCTGAAAGAAGAAGACTATCAGAGTGTTTTCAGCTTTAAACTGCGTGGTGCCTATAACAAAATGGCGCACCTGTCCAAGCAGTCGCTTGAATGTGGCGTCATTTGTGCTTCCGCAGGCAATCATGCACAAGGTGTGGCACTGGCAGCACAGCAACTCGGATGCCGGGCTGTTATTGTCATGCCGGTCACAACCCCTCAGGTGAAAGTTGATGCCGTTAAACATCTGGGTGGTGAGGCGGTTCTGTTTGGCGACAGCTATTCTGACGCTGCCGCCCATGCCCAGCAACTTGCCGAAAAACAGCACCTGACATTTGTACACCCGTTTGACGACCCCTATGTCATTGCTGGGCAAGGCACCATTGCCATGGAAATTCTGCGCCAACATCAAGGCCCGCTGGATGCGATTTTTGTGCCTATTGGCGGAGGCGGCCTGATTGCCGGCGTTGCAGCATACATCAAGGCGGTACGCCCGGACATCAAAATCATCGGTGTGCAGATGAATGATTCTGATGCCATGATGCGCTCTGTGCGCCAGGGACGGCGCATCACACTGCCGGATGTCGGCCTGTTTTCCGATGGCACGGCTGTCAAACAGGTTGGAGAAGAAACATTCCGCCTCGCACGCGCATTGGTTGACGATTTTGTGGTGGTGGATACCGACGCCGTCTGTGCTGCAATCAAGGACGTTTTTCAGGACACACGCAATATTGTGGAACCGTCCGGCGCCATGTCCGTTGCGGCGGTCAAGCAATACATCACCACGCACAAGATTCGCGGTGGTACTTTTGTTTCCATCCTTAGTGGCGCCAACATGAATTTTGACCGGCTGCGCTTTGTTGCTGAACGGGCCCAGATTGGTGAAAAGCGCGAAGCGCTGTTTGCCGTCACCATCCCCGAGCAGCCGGGCTCATTCAAACGTTTTTGTGAAGTCATCGGATCGCGCAGCGTTACCGAATTCAACTACCGCATTTCACGCGCCAACCAGGCCCAGATTTTCACCAGCATTGCCACATCCGGCGCAGAAGGTGAAAGCGATAAAATCACCGCGCAACTCAAGCGTGCAGGCTTTCCGACCCTGGACATGTCGGATGATGAACTCGCCAAAGAGCATATCCGTTACATGGTTGGCGGCAAAGGCGAACTGGCCAAAGACGAACGGCTGCTGCGTTTCACCTTTCCTGAGCGGCCCGGTGCTTTAATGAAATTCCTATCCTCTATGTCACCCACATGGAACATCAGCTTGTTTCATTACCGCAATTCCGGTGCGGACTTTGGCCGTATTCTGGTCGGCATTCAGGTTCCGCGCAAAGATAACGCTTTGTTCAAAGAGTTTTTGACCTCTCTGGCCTATCCATGGGAAGAAGAAACCAAAAACCCGGTGTATCAACTCTTTTTGCGCTGACCCCTTATGTCTACCCCTCGCACGCATCAGCTTGTCGTCGCCATTTCCTCGCGCGCATTGTTCAATTTTGAAGATGAAAACCGCGTTTTTGAAACCGGGGACGACCGAGCCTACATGGAGCTCCAACTGGAACGGCTGGAACAGCCCGCAACACCCGGGGTGGCCTTTTCCCTGGTCAAAAAACTGATTGCCTTCAATGAAATGGCGGCAACCCCACGGGTAGAAGTTGTAATACTTTCGCGCAACGACCCGGTTTCAGGGTTAAGGGTTTTCCGTTCTGCTGCACACTACGGCCTGACCATTCAGCGCGGCGTATTCACCCGTGGTGAATCGCCCTGGCGCTATCTGGTACCGCTGCAAGCACATCTTTTTTTGTCAGCTAATCCGCTGGATGTCCGTGCGGCATTGCAGGCAGGTTTTCCGGCTGCCACGGTTTATCCACAGTCTGCATTGGCCTCAGATGCACACCCCGACGAAGTGCGCATTGCTTTTGACGGGGACGCGGTACTGTTCTCAGACGAAGCCGAGCAGGTTTATCAAAAAGAAGGCCTGTCGGCCTTTTATCAGCACGAATCCAGCAAGGCAGCCCAGCCCTTGCCTGCCGGTCCGTTCAAACCGTTGCTGATTGCACTGAACCAGTTACAGCAACAACCCGCACCTCACATGCGTTTGCGTACTGCTCTGGTCACGGCACGTTCGGCCCCTGCACATGAACGCGCCATCCGTACCCTGATGGACTGGAACATCGAAATTGATGAAGCCATGTTTCTGGGCGGGTTTGCCAAAGGCGAATTTTTACGCGAATTTGAGCCTGATTTTTTCTTTGACGACCAGACGACCCATGTGCGCAGTGCCGCTTCCCATGTGCCATCAGGACATGTGATCAACGGTATCACCAACGAAAATAACTGAAATTAACAACCAGATTTTCTGTCCACTGATTGCGCCACGCCGGTTTAACCTCAAATAGATTCAAATGAAAACGCCTGTAAGAATCAACTTACAGGCGTTTTCTCAGATACTCTGCCTGCACCAGGCAGACAGAAACTCACGGCTTATCTTTTAAGCAAGCATCAGTTCTTTTGATCTGCGTTCTCACGGATGTCAAACCACATCCCCATGAGTACACCGAAAAGTGCTGCAAAAGGTAAGCCCAGGATCCAAGCGAAATACCACATGTTTAATTCTCCTTTCTGTACCTTGAGCAATCAATAAGAGAACGTCTTGCTGTCGTCCACACTGTCACGGGTAACCTTACCGCGCAACACGTAGAACACATAGCTGGTGTAAGCCAAAACAATCGGCACAAAGATCAACGCAACCACCAGCATGATAAACAGAATCATGTGGCTGGAAGACGTATCCCATACCGTCAGGCTATGACTGGGGTTGACGCTGGAAGGCAGAATCATCGGGAACATGGACACGCCCACGCTCGAAATAATCCCGGTCATAGACAAGCTGCTGCAAATGAATGCCAGCAATGCCTTGCCCGCTTTCAGCAGAACTGCTGCCAGCAAAGCCCCGACAATCCCCAAGATCGGAACGATCCACAGGATGGGCAGTGCGCCATAGTTGGCAAACCATTGTTTTTCAACCCCGCCTACAGCTGTTTTCAGCAGTGGGTTAGAAGGGCCGTCCAGCACAGCAGGAGAAGAGTAGGCATAGCCCTTGATGCCCATGTACAGCCACACCCCGGCCAGAATGTACAGCACAGCGGTTGCAATGCCGGTAATAGAGCCGATGGTGCGGGCACGTGACTCTACAGCACCCTGGGTTTTTACAGCTACCCAAGTGGCGCCGTGTGTCACCAGCATGGCTACAGATACCAGGCCTGCCAGAATGCCAAACGGATTCAGCAATTCAAACAGTGTGGTGCCGTCATAGTAAATGCGCTGTTCCGGGTTAAAGTGGAAGGGAACCCCTTGCAACACGTTGCCCAGTGCCACACCAAAAATAAGGGCAGGCACAGCACCACCGATGAACAAGCACCAGTCCCAGGTTTTACGCCATGTTGCATCATGCAGCTTGCTGCGATACTTGAACCCGACCGGGCGCAGAATCAAAGCAAACAGTGTTGCAAACATCGCCAAATAAAAGCCCGAGAATGACACTGCGTACAGGATTGGCCAGGCGGCAAAAATAGCACCACCGCCGGTAATCAGCCACACCTGGTTACCTTCCCACACGGGGCCGACAGTATTGATCACAATACGGCGCTCCACATCATTTTTGCCAATAAAGGGCAACAATGCTGCAGTACCTAAGTCAAACCCGTCCGTGATTGCAAAACCGATCAGCAGCACACCCAGCAGCAGCCACCAAATCACTCGCAAAACTTCATAGTTAATAAGTGTATGTAGTTCCATGTTTATTACTCCGCTGCAGCCAGTTTGGGTTCATTAGCTTGTTTCTGCAGGGCTTCCGGAGAGCCTGGCTCCGGCTGCGGCCCCTTACGAATGCTCTTGACCATCAGCGACATTTCAACAATGATCAACACGGTGTAGATCAGTGCAAAACCGGCAATAGTCAGCAGCAGTGCCCATGCGCCCAGTTCCGAGTGCGCTGATACTGTTGGCAACACCCCTTCAATAATCCAGGGTTGACGTCCCATTTCAGCAACCATCCAGCCCATTTCAGCTGCGATCCAGGGCAGAGGAATACTCCACACCGCCAGTCTGAGCATGAACGGATGTTTCTCCAGCGTACGGCGAGCCGACATGAAGAAGAAGACAAGCATGAACAGGATCAGGTAGAAGCCAATTGCCACCATGATACGGAACGACCAGAAAGCCGTTGCCACATGAGGAATGGTCTTGGCAGCTGCCAGCATGATTTCGCTTTCAGGCACATTGCTCAGGTCAGGCAGTTTATTGCCGCCTTCAGATGCCGCAGTCGGGCCTCTGAGCAACAGTGCGTAGCCATAGTTACGGATGTTGTCATCCACCAGTGCTTTCAACTCAGCCGGTGCATTGCCATAGCTGCCATATTCCTGGCGGATCTGCTGCAATGCATTATAGGCAACCAAGCCACTGCGGATACGGTCAACCGAGGTTTCAACCTGCGACTCTTTTCCGTCCAGACGGCGGCCAAATGCCAGTTCATTGATACCAGCGAGCTCCTGCGTCAGGGTACGTGTACCAATCAGCCCCATCACGATGGGAATGTGGATACCGCCTGAAGTTGAGCCTGCATTCTGTGTTCTGGCTGTCTCTTCATCTGAATTCTGGCTGGTAAAGCCAATCAGCATGAAAGAAGCCGGTGCAGGTTCCGTGTCCCACATACCTTCAATAGCGGCCATCTTCATTGGCTGGTCTTTACCAACCATATAGCCGCTCTCGTCGCCGAGGAACACCACAGACAATGCTGCGCACAAGCCAAATGCCGAAGCCACTGCAATCGAGCGCTTGGCAATTTCCAGATGGCGACCTTTGAGGATATACCATGCAGAAACACCAATCACGAACGCCGCAGCTGTACAGTAACCGGCAGAGACCGTATGGACAAATTTAGCCTGTGCCACCGGGTTGAACAATACATCAGCAAAGTGCGAAACTTCCATACGCATGGTCGCCGGGTTGAACACTGAACCGGTCGGGTTCTGCATCCAGCCGTTGGCAATCAAAATCCACAGCGCTGAGAAGTTAGAGCCAATTGCCACACACCAGGCCGCAACCAGGTGAGCACCTCTTGACATGCGGTCCCATCCAAAGAAGAACAACCCGACAAAGGTTGACTCCAGGAAGAACGCCATCAAGCCTTCAATCGCCAAAGGCGCGCCGAAGATGTCGCCTACATAGTGACTGTAATAGCTCCAGTTCATACCGAACTGAAACTCCATCACAATCCCTGTAGAAACACCCAGGACAAAGTTGATACCGAACAAAGTGCCCCAGAACTTGGTCATCTGACGCCAGATGGGTTTATTCGTAAAGTAATAAACCGTCTCTATTGTGGCAACCAGTGCCGACAGACCTAATGTGAGGGGAACGAATAGAAAGTGGTACAGCGCCGTCAAGGCAAACTGAAACCGGGATAGTGTTGCAACATCAAAGTCCATACTTGTTAATCAGGCCAGCCTGACTCCCTTCGTGGTTAATTCTGATATACGCGATTTTGGCACAGAATGGAACTAATTGGGCCTTAGTTGACCTAAAGCAGCCGTATATTCCAATTGCCCCCTTTGATAACTGTTTTTTATTTGATTTTTATCAATGACAAAAATAAAATCAGCCGTTTCAGCTTCTCTTTTCAGATGGGTTGCAATCAGCATGGCCTGCTGCCCACCTTTCTCTGTTATCCGACGCAACACGTCTGCTGCTGTTTGCTGATCCAGCCCTTCTGTAGGCTCATCCAGCAGCCATAACGGGGCTTTTCTTAATAGCAGTCTCGCCAATGCTAAACGACGCGCCTGCCCCCCCGATAAACCTAAACCACCTTCTCCCAGCCAGGAATCTAATCCATCGGGTAATTGTTTGATTGTATGCGCTAAACCGGCATCCTCCAAGGCCTGCCATAACATTTCATCAGATGCTTGTGGGTCAGCCAGCAACAGATTCCCACGCAATGTATCTTTGAACAGCTCCGTTCGCTGTGTCAATACGCTAAAACGCTCACATCTGATTTCGCCACTGTCCGGCTGCAGTTCCTGCGCAATCAGCGCCAGCAGTGTTGACTTGCCGCTGCCACTGCCGCCCACCAGCGCAATGCGCTGCCCTTTAAGCATTTCCAGGTTGATATCTTTGAGCACCTGGCGTGTTGTATCGGGATAACAAAAATTCACGTGTTTTAGCGCTAAAACAACATCCCCTCCCAGAGGGCAGGCCATTGTGGTTGTATTTTGGGAAACCGAACCATTTTTTTCCAGCCTCGGCGCCAGGCGCTTCACCGCCAGCAGGGTACGCCCAAGCTCTACCGCTCCACGGCGCAAAGCGGTAAAAGGCTCAAAAATCGCCAGCAGCACCAGCAAAGCAAACGCAGCAACAGCCGCCCCCAGCAATGCCGACTCAACCAGAACCGCACATACCAGCAACACGCCTGAAAGCATCACAGCCGTCGCCAAGCCATGGGCAACGGTCACCCACATTTCCAACCGGTTCATGTCATCATCTGCACGGCTTAAATGCGCATCTGCCTTCATGATTAAATCAAACTGACGGCCTGCCTGCCCGGCCATCAGCAACTCAACCTGCCCGGCCACCAGGTCCACCGACCTGGCACGCAGCGCTTCGCTGGCATAAGCCTTCAGGCGCGCTGCACGCTGTGCACGCAAAGACATCAACAAAGGCACGCCAAGCCCCACTACGGCCAGCCAAATGACCAATACCACACCCAGCCATGGATGCACCCAGAAGCCATAGGCCAGACCGGTCAATACCGTCGCAACCAATGCCGCAGCCACAGGCACCAAAATACGCAGGTACAAAGAATCCAGCGCATCAATATCCACCGTTAACCGAAACAGCAACTGCGCCGGCCTTTTCATCAGCGATCGCGCTGCCTGTGGTTCAGCCCAGCCCCGGAACAGCCGCTCGCGCAAATCAGCCAGAACCGCCAGTGTGGCATCATGCGTTACCAACCGCTCACCATAGCGGGAAACGGTGCGAGTCAAAGCCAGAAAGCGAATGCTTGACGAAGGAATCAGCACATTAAACAGCTTTGCCGTCATGAAGTCCAGGCCGGCAATAGACGTTGCAGTAATAAACCAGCCCGACACCCCCAGCAGCGCCAGGCCAAACACCACAGTGATAGATGCCATCAGTATGCCCAGCCACAGCTTGGCACGCTGCGCTTCAAAAAACACCTGCAATATCTGGCGCAGTGCTTTCCAGGTACTTGCTTTTTGATGCCGGCTCATACTGCCTCCCCTGAATACACAGGCGACAACTGCACCACTTTGTCCATATAAGGCAGAATACGCTCGTCATGCGTGGCAACAATCACCGTTGTACCCCGCTGTGCCACAGCCATCAGCCCTTGAATCACTGCTTGTGCCGTCTCGGTATCCAAATGTGCAGTCGGCTCATCGGCCAGCAGCAAACCGAGCTGGGGTGTCACCATGGCACGTGCCAGCGCCAGCCGCAACACCTCCCCCCCGGAAAGACCTATGCCCCCCTCACCCAGCCGCCGTTGCAACTGTCCATGTGCAATATCAGTCATCGCAGCGGCATCCACTGCACTTTGTACCTGCTGTGCAGAAATATCTGAGCGGCCTAACGTGATGTTGTGCAACAAGCTGCCGGCAAAAATATGAGGCTGCTGGCTGATCCAGCCCATATGCGTTCGCAATGCATCAGCCGTGGCATCGGTCAACTGCACACCACCAATCTCGATGCTCCCTGCATTTGCCTGCAACAACCCCGCCAGCAGCGCCAACAAGGTCGATTTTCCCTGACCACTGGGGGCCACCAATGCCACCTTCTCTCCGGCAGCCACTGTCAGATCAAAATCATGCAATACCGGCTGCACACTACCAGGGTACTGAAAGCTGATCCCTTTAACCTTCACCGCCAAAGCGCTGCCTGAAACATCAGGTACATCAGACACATCTGGCACAGCGGTTGAAGCCGCACCATGCCGCCCGCCCACCAGATCTTCTCCCTGAGAACTCAGGCTGACCATGCTGTCCATTGCAGCCACACCCGAGGCACGGTCATGCCAAACAGCCGAAAGCTCGCGCAACGGATCAAAAAAAGTAGGCGCCAGCAACAGAATAAACAGCCCCTGCGTCAGCGTCAGCTTGCTTCCCCAGGCCCCAAACGACAAATCCCCCAGCAGGTGAAAGCCAATATACACCGCCACCATCGCCACACCCAGCGCGGAAAACAACTCCAGCACGGCTGAAGATAAAAACGCAATACGCAGCACCGACATCGTTTTGCGGCGCACACCATCGGCTGCGTCCCGCAGCCGCCTGGCAATCACATCCACCGCGTCAAAAGCCCGGATCGTCGTCAAGCCGCGTAAACGGTCCAGCAAAAAACCATTCATCTGCCCAATTTCCAGCATCTGTTTTTCGCTGGCCTCTTTGGCTCGCCAGCCAACCAGAATCATGAAAACCGGAATCAACGGTGCCGCACACAACAACACCAGCGCGGCAACCCACGAATTCACAATGACCGCCACCAGAAACACCAGCGGCACAATCATCACCTTCAACTGCACCGGCTGATACCTCGACAGATACGGCACAATCTGCTCGGCCTGCTCGGTCAGAACACTGGCCGCCTGTCCCGAAGTCGGGCGCGTTGTATCCAATGGGGAACGCTTGCTCAATGCCTCAATGGCCTGCTGCCGCAAGCGGCTCAACTGCTGCCTGGCCGAACGGAAAGAAATGCGTGCGCCCCAGGCATCCAGCCCGGCACGCACGATACCAATCAACAAAACCCCGATGGCACTGTACAAGGACACCGCCCATATATCCTGCCCATCTGCCATGGCACCCACTGCCACGGCCAAAAGCCACGCCTGGGGCAACCACAGCAACGCAGCACCTAATTGCAGCATGCCACCGGGCGTCCATGGTGACTGCCGCTGGCGGCGTGGTTTTGTAGGGGCGGGCTGTTCCAATTAATTCTCCTGTCGTGCCGTGGGGGCATCATGCTTTATATCCGCAGACACTACATTATGCCCAAAGCACACGGCAGCACCAATAACAGCATATCAAAACCATCAGAACAATAGCCAAACGCTGCCGTTGCCCGTATCGCTGCTCATCCAGCCTTTTGCTGATATACACAAGCCATATGCCCTTGCCGTACGGACAAAACAAAACGCCCTGCATTGCAGGGCGTCTTTCACAAAAACCGCACGATCAAAGCGATTCACATGCCATCCGGTACAAACCCAATGCCGCAGCCCCGGCATCCATTGCCACAAATGGTGCTTGATCATTTGAAGTGATATCCAGAATATGGCCTGATGCATCCAACGCATAAAAAGCAGGAGTTCTATAAGTACTGTCCTTGCACCTGACTTCAGAATAAATCAATGTTCCCGTCACACTCTCTGAACTCTGTGCGCTTAACGGAATAGCCACAGGAAACACCATACGCAACCATACCGTACTCACGCCATCAGGTTGCAGCACAATACGCTCTTTGTTGGCATAAACCGCATTGCCCATGCCATCATCCTGCACCATCAACATCCAACGTTCACGGGCACTGTTGGCCAGAAAATGTGCAGCCCCGTCCCTGTCCTGAGGAAACGCCGGTACATTCGCCGCCTGCTCATCCACCGGTGCCGCACAGGCCCCAGCCAGTAATGCTCCAATGATTACCAGTCCCCAATTAATCACTTTTTTCATGGCAAATCCTTTTCCCCAAAACCGGTCACTGTTGATGCGCCAGCATGCACATGCAACTGAAAACATCGCATCTGCCAATTATGGTTTGGATTATGACTTTGTGCAACGCCAGGGTTACCCCATGAATGCTGCAGACAGATTACAGCCCTGATTCAACCTCCTGTTGACTGGAAGACTTTTGCACCAGCAAGGCCGCCTCTGCACGGCGCTTATCCAACACCACTTTGACCTGCCCCCAGATATTCCACGCAATAATGGACACCGTCAGGAAAACAGCCAACACCACCAGCGTCAACGCCCGCCTGAGCACCTCCACCGCTTCAGCGCCCGCATCATAGCGGCCAAAACACAGCATCAAAATCAATGTGCCAGAAACTGCCAGCAAATAAGCGCTTTTGATCCAGAACGCCGCGCCATCTCTATCCTCGCACAGCCGCACCAGAATTTTATACAGAATAGGCTTTAAATAAGACACCGCTAATATGGGGCATATCAAAGCAACGACCAAAGAAAAAACAAAAAATGTGAGATTCATCATCCCCTCCTGTTTATGTAGACAAAATAAAAACTGTATAAAGACAAAAATGAAATCAATATCTGCCCCTGTAGTTTCAGATACTCAACCTGCGACTTTTACTGCATTTATGATTGAACCTTCTTCTTAACCTGGGGCGGCCTAGCGGTCTATTCTCAAAGGCCAAACATCACAACAACAAGGTTGAACAACATCCCAAAAATAACCACAACCGCTAACCCAAGCCAGGGGCCAAGCACTGAAAAATGAATCACATTCTTGATTCTTTGGCTACTTTTCAAAGCCTCGCCCTCATCCATCGCTTTCGGGCTTGCCTTGATATACGCAATAAATGCGCCACAAATGGCAGCAACCACAGAAAAGAACCATCCCCCTGCGTGCCACTCCACCATAACTTGATAGCCAGCCTGAGCAACTGCGCCTGACAACGCCGTCAAAACCATGACAGACAAATGCGATCTGAATATGCAGGCATACAGATTAAAAAATACCCCGGCACAAACAGCCGCCACACCCCCAACACAATAAAAGAAAAACCCAATAGGCAAAGTAAACAGAAATGCAAAAATCAGAGCAATTTCAGTGGCCCATTGCGATGAAACCCCTTGACGAGGCGACGTATTTTTTACATCTGCAACAACATTATCTTTATGACGCTGGATCAGCATATACCCATCCTCTATGCAAAACGTAACCTTCTCCATATATTCACAGTTACATGACCTGCTGATTAACAGCAACCCCACGCCGTTAAAAAATGGTCATATCTCATTTTTAATAACCAGGAATGCCCAGCCACCAAACAAAACTCCTGCAAAAGCAAAGTTAAGCACTCCTAGCCTCCCCTGCTCTAGTAAAGCCTGACGCTGATCGGCTGTCATTCGAACCACATCACCCAGCTTCACCAATGCAATCATCCCGCCACAAATTGCTGCAATACATGCCAACATGACATAATATTTTTCGAGTCCGAAATAAAACAATGAGCAGTAGACATACTGGATAACACCACCTGACAGTGCAGTACAAACCTCCACACTCCAGCAGTTCTCAAACCAGTCGACATACCGATAAAAAAGCCATGCGGTCAACAGAGCAGGAACTCCAGCAAGGAGCCATGGTATAACCGCAAATGGCCCCATAAAAGAAATCATCTGTGCGAAGAAAAGACACCCAAAAATCACAAAATCTTTTGATCGCCTTTCATTCCACTTTTTTCGCTCAATTTCAAAATCCTCATTCTGTTCATCAATTGCGGCTGGACTGCTCTCTATCTGAGGCTCATCGTTTTCATCATAAATCTGCTCATCTGCATATACAGTCTTACCAGGCCATACCAAACGCACTAAAGACAGAATGGTGCAACTTACTGCTGCTATAGCGCTGGGCCATACGATGGCATTGGAAAGATAACGCCATTGAAACAACGCAGACACATTCCCTATATAAAAAGTACCCAGCAAGCCCTTCGCATAAACAGTAATCATCAAATAAGCAGCTTCAATCCCCGCAGCGGCCACGGCTGTTACAACAATAACCCGCCACCATACCATTGATGATTTCTCCAAATGACTCAATAACATACCTGTAAGCAAGGCCGGTATACCGTACCTGGAGTATGTATCAATCACGGGTATATGGAAAAATGGCAGCATCCATGAAATATTGCCCCCCCGAATAAGCCATGTATCCAATATAGAAAGCAATAGCGCAACTATTGGCCCCCAACCTACAAATAACCAGCAGGCATTTCGCTGCGCCCCAGAATTCTCTATTGGTTTATTTTGTATGCCAGCCATCTCTTATCCTTGTCTATGCTTTATTTCAAACACACAAATCAAATATTTTTATATAACAGTTATTTCTGAAAATTAATAAATTTAAGGGTAAAAAAATTAAAACTGGTTAGAGAATTTGCTCATTTCAACCTCACTCCTTGTCGCGTCAAAATTATTTCCCCCTTACACAGCCGAACATGAACAGACTTGCAAACTTTTGTCTTCATTCCTTAAAGCCTGTTTAAAATGATTTTCTCATCTGTCATTTCCCGATAAACGTAGACACCAAATTTATGGCTATCCATCCTCCTTTCACAAAGACTGCAAGCACAATGATTGCCACTATAAACTTTATGCCAATCTTCCAAACAACAAATAAAACCCCTATCACAATGCCCATAAGCATCGTTACTGCAGATATATATTGAACAAAATCAATACCCAGCAAAGCTACAAACATCCAGCCGCCAAACAGCATTCCGGCAAATGCAAAATTGACAATGTTCAACCACTTTTGCGCTTGTAATGCGTGGCGTCGTATCGGCGTTATCCGTAAAATTCCCCTCAGCATTACCAATGCAAGCATCCCGCCACAAATCGTAGCAATAGATGCCAATGCAATACGGTACTCTCCCACCTCTGATAGAAAAAACCCCGTGTATATATACTGAGTACTCCCGGCTGATAATGCCGTACATGCAACAACACTCCAGCAAAATCGAAGATGGTTCAGGTACCAATAAAAAAGCCAGGCCGTCAGGAAAGCAGGAGCCCCGGCAAAACTCCAGGCTGGAATAATGAAAAATGGCCCTCCTGAGCTTATCTGTGCCAAACAAAGACATGCAAAAATTATTCCTCCCAGGTTTCTCTCTTTTTGCTTTTTAATCTTTGGCTGCAATTCTGTGCCGGAATCATTGATTCGTTGCTTGTGCACAGTAGCAGAAAACACACTCGACCCAGCGCAACTGTTCTTACCTTTGCAACTGCTTTTCATAGTGTTCCTTCTAGAAACCTATAGAAAATGAAAACTCGCTAAAAATATCATAATGACAACCCCCATCCATGGTCCTATGATGACAAAATAAATAACGTGGGCAATACTTTGTCTCCATGATGACGAAAACGCTTTCACACCTGTCCAGACTGTTCCCCTGGTATTCCACCATGCAATAATTCCACCACACAGCGCGGCTAATAATATGAAAACATAATCCCGGCCTGTGCCCCTGATCAAAAAAAGATACACATACTCCAGTGCGCCCGCAGATAAAGCAGTGCATGCCACAACACCGCCCCGTGACTTGAAGAGCGCCAGAAACCAGTTGAAAAACACCCCGGTCAGCAATGCGGGAAACCCGGCCACAAAATACACAAAGAAAGAAATTGGCCAGAGCATCCAGTTGAATAGACATGCCACGATCAGCATAAACACCAGCACTGGGGCTGAATGAAAAAACCGGTCGGTTCCCTCATTCATCAAGCCAGTTTCAACATCTGCATCATGCATCACCTGTTCTCCATTTTTCAAAATCAAATCATGTGTATTCGCTTTTACAGCCTGATCATTCTCTTTTACCTTCATCATCGTTAAATTTACTTATTTAACATTTATTTCTGAAATTTAAGAAATATAAAAGTAAAAAAAGAGGCAAAACCAAACTCAATGCCTGACTGAACAGGCATCCGTGCAATACACACAAAACTTTCAGTTACTTATGATTCTTTTTCTTTTGTTTTCCCGGAGCCACGGACAAGCTTCTGAATTCCGGCCCCCATTTTCAACACCTTTTGCATGGTAGCAGGCGATAACCGCATCATTTCCTCTGCCCATGAACCCAGCGTTTCCATCATTTCCAAGGTCTGTTTGACACGCTCCTGCGTATCTTTTCCTTCCTTGGCAAAAGCTTTATCCTGCGTGAGATCGCGCAGCATATGAATCGTTGGCGTAAATTCACGCTTCATGCGCTCTTGCACAATGATACGAAACAGCTCCCACACATCATGGCAGGATTCAAAATAATCGCGCCTGTCCCCCAGCGTATGGGTAATACGGACCAGACCCCAGTTTTGCAGTTCCTTCAAGCAGGTGCTGACATTGGAACGGGCCGTTCCCAGCGTTTCGCAAATCTCCTCAGCATGCAAAGCTTTGCCATGATAAAACAGCAATGCATGAATTTGGGCCATGGAGCGGTTCACACCCCAGGCTGATCCCATTTCGCCCCAATGGAGCACAAAGCGTTGAGCCGGTTCGGTTAGTTTCATGCTTTTAATTGTATTCTTAAACAGAATTTTCTGTCAATACAGAAATACATTGACTGCTTTCGGCAGCATACGTTTGCATATCCACATGCATTTTCCCCGTAAGCTTCACTATGAGCCTGTTTCTATGGTCTAATGCAGAAGTCTCTGTATGACGGTGTTTCACTCAACCATTGACTTATGCGCACTTTTCCATACTTTTTGACCCGGCCAATGCTCGCAGTATGTGTTGCTTTTCTGGCATTAACCAGCCTGCCAGGCTGTACATCAACCAATGAGCCACCTAGCTCCAATGCCACAGCACGCCCTGAGCAATGGGCACGGCCCATAGATGCCTCCATGAACCTGTATCAGATTGATGAGCTGCTTTATCGCAGCCAGCAACCTACAGCAGAAAACCTGGCGCAAATAAAAGCCCTCAATATTCAAACTGTCATCAATTTCCGCCAGCACCATTCAGATAAGACATTGCTGTCAGGTACCCAGATCAACGAGCAGCGCATCCCCATGTACACGGCAAATATTGACGATGCTGAAGTTATTGCCGCCCTGAATGCCATGATGCAGGCCAGACAACAGGGGCCGGTTTTGATCCATTGCCAGCATGGTGCAGACCGCACCGGCCTGATGAGCGCAATGTACCGTATCATTTATCAGGGCTGGAGCAAAGAGGCTGCCATTGAGGAATTGACGCAGGGGGGCTACGGCTTCCACACGATGTGGACCAATATTCCCCAATATATTCAAAGTGCAGATATTGCCGAATTAGTTCAACAGCTTCAATTCAAACCTGAGCCCAATGTGGCATTGCAGCCATAACCGATCCGTCTGATATAGGCACAGACGAGCTGGCCGGAGTCCATGAACGGCAGCTTAAGGTACGGTATGTGAATGTCAGCAAAACTGGCTGGGGAAAATGGCGTTTTTTAATCTTCGTCCATGTGCCTGATAAAACGGACTTCCATCTCACCAATGGTGATGACATCGCCATCTTTCAGCAACACGGGCTTGGAGGTGACAATGTCTCCATTCAGTAACGGGTTCATCCCGTCCACATGCGATAAAACCCAGCCCCGCTTCCCATAGGAAACTGAAGCAACCCCAACGCCCAGGCTGCCGATCGGGTTAACGGTTTTATCCAGCTCGACCTTGTCTTTTCCGGATTTAAGGCCTTTGGTAAATTCCAGATAGGCAGGAATGGATGTCATCGTATCCTGAAACCCTACTGTGGAAATCTGGGAGCCCGGCTGTGCAGCATAGTCCCCTGACGAAAATCTGGGCTTCTCTTTGACCGGCTTATCCATGCTATAAATCAGCCGGCATAACCCAACCATGATCTGCAGCCCGTCTTCGAGCTTGTAGGGCATATCAATCTTTTCGCCGTTGATATATGTTCCATTGGTACTGCCCAGATCCTCAATCACCATCGTATCATCGGAAATGATAATGACGGCATGATGCCCGCTGACCGTTGGGTCTGAGATCACGACCATGTTATCCGACCTGCGTCCAATGGTGGTACGCCCCTCCGTCAGATTAATACAGCGCTTTTCTCCAGCATGTATGATCGTCAACTGTGGATTGATCACTTCTTTTGGCATATACTTATTTAGGAAACATATTTCCGCTCAGACGTATTTATACTATAAAAAACCATCGTTCGCAGTAGATGTCGCATCTCTTTGCTCAGCCAGACATCTTATTTTAAACAGCCCGCCCCTTGCCCGACAATATTATATCCAGCCTTATGGGCCGCCTTATTCATGTGTTCCTTTATTTTTTTTGTTTTTAAGCATTTTATGAAGTATTCGGGCACATAATAACACACCAATAACACCGGCTACCCCACCCATATAATGCAAAACAGCAACCGGCTCATATACCTGTGTCTGTTGCGAAACTTCCACCCACGCCGCAGGCCATACATGCTGTGCAATAAACTGGTCTGCCACAGCCATGGTACCGGCAATCCATCCCAGCAGCATACCCCCCAGCGTAATGATCAGCGGGAACCGGTCCATCAGTTTCATCACAAACTGGCTCCCCCATACAATGATAGGTACACTGACCACCAGCCCGAATACCACCAGCAGCATATGATGATCCTGGTGCGCACCCTGCGCTGCGCTGGCAATGGCAATTACATTGTCAACACTCATCACCAGATCAGCCACAATGATAGTTTTCACCGCTTTCCACAGCTTGTCACTGGCCTGAATGCCCTCGTGATCATCCGGTGGCTCCGGCAACAGCAGTTTAGCGCCAATCACCAGCAACAGCAATGCACCGACTACTTTCAAGAAGGGTAAACGCAACAACTCCAGTGCAAAAAAAATCAGCACCACCCGCAAAACAATGGCGCCAGCCGTCCCCAGGACAACCCCTTTCAGCCGCTGCGCAGGTGCCAGCCTTCTGCACGCCAGGGCAATCACCACGGCATTATCCCCCCCCAGGAGAATATCAATCATGATGATGGAGCCGACAGCAAACCAGAATTGAGCAGTAAAAAATTCAGCCATCCGTTGTTCTTTTTCCCTCTAAACAGCCGCATTGTTGAGCGGTTGGCATGCAAACCTCCCGAATCCTTCAACAAAGCATATCTTCGGCCATTATATGCAACCTGTATCCGGCGCTCTATAGTCACTGCCCCTTGTCATAAAAAAGGGAGGCCGGTTATGGCCTCCCTCTAAAGTGAATACAATAGCGGCGCAAATTGCGGCTATTGCATGGTATTTATCCGATCAGTTTTTTGATCAGAGCACCCATTTCAGACGGATTGCGTGTTACTGTAAAGCCACACTCCTCCATAATCGCCAGTTTAGCGTCTGCTGTATCAGCGCCACCGGAAATCAAAGCACCAGCATGGCCCATGCGTTTTCCGGGAGGTGCCGTCACACCAGCGATAAAGCCAACAATCGGTTTTTTCATGTTGTCTTTGCACCAGCGTGCGGCATCAGCCTCATCAGAACCACCGATTTCACCAATCATGATCACTGCATCGGTATCCGGATCGTCATTGAATGCCTGCATCACATCAATGTGCTTGAGCCCGTTGATCGGATCACCACCGATCCCCACAGCGCTCGATTGCCCCAGACCCAGTTCGGTCAGTTGTGCAACAGCCTCATAAGTCAGCGTACCGGAGCGGCTCACCACACCAATACGGCCTTTTTTATGAATGTGCGCCGGCATGATACCAATCTTGATTTCTTCCGGTGTAATGATACCCGGGCAGTTCGGGCCCAACAGCAATGTCTTTTTGCCGCCGGCGGCTTCCTTGGCTTTCATCTTGTTGCGCACCACCAGCATATCCTTGATCGGAATACCTTCTGTGATACAGATCACCATATCCAGGTCAGCCTCTACAGCTTCCCAGATTGCTGCTGCGGCACCAACCGGAGGTACATAAATCACAGAAACAGTGGCACCGGTTTCTTTGGCAGCTTCTTTGACCGTGGCGTAAATTGGCACGTCAAAAATCTTCTCGCCGGCTTTTTTAGGGTTCACCCCGGCAACAAAACAGTTTTTGCCATTGGCATATTCAATACATTTTTCAGTATGGAACTGCCCCGTTTTCCCAGTGATCCCCTGGGTAATAACCTTGGTATTTTTGTTAACGTAGATAGACATGTCCGTATTCCTTACTTAACGGCTGCAACCACTTTTTTGGCTGCGTCGGCCATGGTATCAGCACTGATAATGGGCAGACCTGAATCAGCCAGAATTTTCTTACCCTGGTCTTCATTGGTCCCTTTCATGCGCACCACCAGAGGTACTTTCAGGTTCACTGCCTTACAAGCAGCAACCACACCAGTAGCAATGATGTCGCAGCGCATGATGCCACCGAAGATGTTGACCAAAATCGCCTTGACTTTGGGATTGCGCAGCATGATTTCAAACGCTGCGGTCACTTTTTCTTCAGTCGCGCCACCACCCACGTCCAGGAAGTTGGCAGGTGTGCCACCAAACAGCTTGATGGTATCCATCGTTGCCATGGCCAGGCCAGCACCATTAACCAGACAGCCAATGTCACCATCCAGGCTGATATATGACAAATCGTATTTAGAAGCTTCCAGCTCAGCCGGGTCTTCTTCGTCCAGGTCACGCAAAGCCACAATCTCAGGATGACGGAACAGTGCATTGCTGTCAAAGTTGAACTTGGCATCCAGCGCTTTGATATTGCCATCGCCTTCCAGAATCAGCGGATTGATTTCCACCAGGGAAGCATCAGTATCCATGTACACTTTGTACAGTTTTTTGAATACGTCAACAGCCTTATCCACTGAAGCGGCAGGAACACCAATACCGGTAGCCAGTTGCTTGGCCTGATCATCAGTGATACCGGTCGAAGGATCGGCAAACACCTTGATGATTTTTTCCGGATTCGTCTTGGCAACTTCTTCAATTTCCATACCGCCTTCACTGGAAGCCATCATGGCCACCTTCTGGCTGGCACGGTCGGTCACCACCGAAACGTAATATTCTTTCTTGATGTCAGCGCCTTCTTCGATCAGCAGCCGACGTACTTTCTGGCCTTCCGGGCCGGTCTGGTGCGTCACCAGTTGCATGCCCAGGATTTCACCTGCCAGTTTTTTAACTTCGTCAAGGGAGCGTGCCAGCTTGACACCGCCGCCCTTACCACGTCCGCCCGCGTGAATCTGTGCTTTGACAACCCAAATGCTGCCGCCTAATTTCTGCGCAGCTTCTACAGCTTCCTGTACGGTAAACGCAGGATAGCCGCGTGGTACCGGTACTCCAAACTGGCGCAGAATTTCCTTGCCTTGGTACTCATGAATTTTCATGGAATTGCTCTCTGAATGAGTCTGAGTGAAAACAAACCGGTTCCCCAACGCCATTTCCGCGCTGACAAACCCCGCTATGCATAGCATGATGCTTCTGATACTTTAACAGCGCTGCGCCAAGGGCATGCCCCCACATCAAAATGACCATGACAAACCCGTACTTAATAAATGGCTATCACACCTGTTTTACCAAGCCGCGAAGGCCCCGCGCATAGACAACTGCTCACAAAAAAGAATCCTGGCGCTCGTTGACAGTCAAAATGCAGGCCAGCCTGTCATATCGGACAAAAAAGCAATATGCTGATATATCAACAAGATACACCAGCGGCTCCGCTTGATTTACCGCATGGCCAACCTGCACCTTTGCATTTTCAAACACCAGAAAACCCTTGTGGTATTCAAAAAAATCATATATACCCCGCTACTTTAGCACGCCTGCCGGGGCTGCATTTCATCTTGATCAATAAAACCGTTTATCATTAGCTATCTTTTTTCATCAATCGGCAAGATTGATTCTGTTATGGAAAGTGCACTGCTAGGTTATTTTCTGGAATTTGGCAAAAGCTTTTTGCAAATTGTTGCAACACTGCTGCCCATCATGAATCCGCCCAGCGGCGCTGCGATGTTCCTTTCTGTCACGGAAGGCGCATCCGCCAAAACACGCCATGCATTAGCTAAAAGCATTTCTCGCAACTGCTTTCTGATGCTGATCATCTTCATCCTGCTGGGCTCGGTTGTACTCAAGTTCTTCGGCATTTCAAAAGACATTGTCCTCATCGGCGGCGGCCTGCTGGTCGTCAAAATGGGCTGGGGCCTTGTCAATGCCGACAGTTCCACACCGAAGCACGATGAACAACTGGCAGACTCCTACACGCCGGAAAAAATCCAGCAAACCGCATTTTTCCCGCTCTCATTCCCCATGACGGTAGGCCCCGGGACCCTGGCTGTGTGCATCACAGTGGGTGCCAGCTTTGCAGGGTCCACCGTCTCCATTACCGTTGCAAGGCTGCTTGGCGGCTTGCTGGGCATCATTTCGCTGGCCATCATCGTACGCGTGTGTTACGGATATGCCGAAAAACTGATGGACATGCTGGGGGAAACCGGCGCCGTGGTCTTCTTGCGCATTGCCGCGTTCATTTTGCTGTGTCTGGGTATTCAGTTGATATGGAACGGGATGGCAAGTGCCATCACTGAACTCTACCACCAGATGATCATTCCGCTGGCCAGCTCCACCAACCCGCCCGTTGCGCCACCCATGCCGGCACCTGCGGCGCAATAAACATCATGCTCCTGTGATCGGCTTCAGCGTAACGAAGCCGACATGGCTGAGCAGCAGTTCAGTATCCGCATGGCAACCTCTGTCGTTTGCGCCTCGTACGCAACTTGTGTCGCATCCAAGCGCCTGAACGTCGGCCAGCCACAAAACAGATCGGCCATGGCAGGCGATGTGGCACGAACAGTCACGGTGATCGGTTTTTGAAATGCCGCGCATACTTTTATCGCCTGGCTTTCGGAAACCGCCGCCGATGTGGTCGCCCGAATCAGTTCACACGATGCCTGGGGAGAAAGGGAAACGCCACTGTTCTGGCCCAAAGCCTGTTTCGTTTGGGCAAACAAGGCATCGGGAAACAGTGCTTTATTCTCCTCAATAAAAACATCGTCACCACTGCCCATGATCACCGGCACCCCATATTCACCAGCAACCGCACCGTAAATGGCCGCCTCGCCAACCGGAACGCCATTAAACAAAACTTCAGCAAACGCAAAGCTGTTGATGGTGTGCGCCAGAATTCCCCTTCCGCCAGCGCGCGAGTGATACCCGATCAGGCACAGGCCCTGCACCCCTGGCGTCACTCCCTGTGCCATGCTCAATACACGTGGCCGCCCCTGTATCACCTGTGCCCTGGCATCCAGCTCTCCAGCCAGCATGTTACGAAACCGCCCATGCGAATCATTGATAAGTACCTGCCTGGCCCCGCCATCATAGGCACCCGCAATCGCCGCATTGGCCTCTGCGGTCATCAACCGGCGTGCCTGCTCATATTCCGGGTTGCCAAAACGGGTCTGTTCAGGATGGTATACGCCAGCCACCCCTTCAATATCAACCGAGATCAAGATATTCATATCATTCCTTCAACACCAATGAGGCCGCCTCTCCAGCGGAAGCCCTGCCAGCGCATCCAGCAAAGACAGGCGCTGATGCCCCTGCCTACCCGTCAGCGTCTGTGCATGCCACAGTGCAGACAAAATCGCCTGTTCAATGCTATCGGCAACCGCCTCAAAAACATCGTTCAGCAAATTGTCATGCAGCAGCGCCACCTCATACAGATCGTTTAAAACATCCTGCGGCAGCGTATAAGCCGTCGAAAAGGCCAACGCAATATCCCCGCTGCCATGCCCATAGAATGACCCGGTACGGGCCAAACCCGCGCCAGCACGCACCGCCAGCCGGTGCAGTTGCCTGGCATCCAATGGCGCATCGGTCGCCACCAGCAAAATAATCGACCCCTTGTCCGCACCGTGCGATTCAGTGTGCGGCAAAGCAGCCAGGTCTTTCCCCACAGCACACCCGGCAACAGTCAGGTTCGCCAGTTGGCCAAAATTGGCCAGCACCAGTGCCCCTACCCGATAGCGCTTTGATGCTGAAACAGCAACCTCGCGGGAAGACGAGCCGATTCCGCCCTTCAGCTTGAAACACGACATGCCGCGCCCAGCACCGACAGCCCCTTGTGTAAAACGGCTCTGTGCCAACGCATACGCCTCAAGATAATGCGCCTCACTGACCGCCATTTGCTGAATGTCATTGAGATAGCCGTCATTACACTCCAGCACCAGCGGATTCACGGTCGGCAAATCCCGCCCGCAGGCCGGATTATCTTTAACACACTGCCTGATCTGTGCTGCCGACACGGCCGGAACGGCAAACGTATTGGTCAGCGCAATGGGCGTTTCCAGCACCCCCAATTCTTCAACCTGCACCAGCCCGACACTTTTGCCAAACCCGTTAATGACAGCCACCCCGGCCGGTACACGCTGCATGAACACATTGCCCTGGTGCGGACGTACAACCGTCACGCCGGTCTGAACATCACCCGCATCCAGCGTGGCATGCCCTACAGTCACGCCTGCAACATCGGTAATCGCATTCAGAGGCCCGGCGGCAAAACGGCCTATATGAGGCATTTTCATATTCATCATGCGTTTGGGTTGGTTACAGCCTGTCAATCTTGGGGTCTAATGCATCCCTGAGTCCATCGCCCAGCAGGTTAAAAGCCAGTACCGTGAAGAAAATAGCCAGCGCCGGAAATATAGCCACATGTGGCGCATTGATCATATCTGCACGTGCCTCGTTGAGCATTGCCCCCCATTCGGGCGTTGGCGGCTGAGCCCCCATCCCCAGGAACGACAGGCTTGCCGCCGTGATGATGGACGTGCCAATACGCATACTGGAATACACCACAATGGTCGAGATCGTCCCGGGCAGAATGTGCCGCACCAGAATCGTCCAGTCACTCGCCCCAATGCTGCGCGTGGCCTCAATGAACGTCTGGTTTTTCAGCGCCAGTGTATTGCCGCGCACCAGGCGCGCGAACGCAGGAATACTGAAGATGGATACCGCAACAATCACATTGAGCATGCCGGAACCCAGCATCGCCACAACCCCGAGTGCCAGCAAAATACCCGGAAATGCAAACAGCACATCCGAAATGCGCATCACAATTCTGTCCCACCAGCCTTCATAGTACCCCGCCAGCAGCCCCAGAAACACCCCAATAACGGCGCCCAGCATCACGGAAAAGAAGCCGGCGAACAAAGAAATACGCGCACCCATGATGATCCGGCTGAAAATGTCGCGCCCCAGCGGATCGACACCAAACCAGTGCACCATGGAGGGACCTTCGTTGAAGCGGTCATAGTCAAAGAAATTCTCTGCGTCAAACGGCGTGATCCATGGCGCCAAAACCGCCAGCACCACCAAAATCACGATAAATACCAGTGCGATCAACGCCACATGCTGTTTGCGGAACTTGCGCCAGAACTCGCTCCATGGCGTACGCACCGCAGTCGAAGCAGAAGAAACTGTTGTTGTCATTGAATCTGCCATGCCTAATCACCTCATTTATAGCGAATGGTGGGATTGATCAGCCCGTACAGCATATCCACCGTCAAATTGATCAGAATAAACTCCAGCGAGAACAGCAAGACCAATGCCTGAATGCAGGGATAGTCAAGGCTGCTCACCGATTCCACCAGAAAGCGCCCCAGCCCGGGCCAGTTGAATACCGCCTCCACCACGATGGACCCGCCGAGCAGAAAACCAAACTGCAGCCCCATCATCGTGACCACCGGAATCAGCGCATTGCGCAAACAGTGCTTGAGCAGCACCACACGCTCAGCCACACCTTTGGCGCGTGCTGTGCGCACAAAGTCCTCCTGCACCACCTCTACAAATGAAGCGCGCGTAAACCGGGCCATCACTGCGGCCACCGATGCTCCCAGGGTGATTGAAGGCAAAATGTAATGCTTCCATGAGTCAGCCCCCACCGTCGGCAGCCAGCCCAGTTGCACAGAAAAAATCTGCATCAGCAGCATCCCCAGCGCAAACGCCGGGAAAGACAAGCCCGACACCGCCAGCGTCATCCCCACGCGATCCGGCCACTTGTTACGGTACACAGCAGAAATTATGCCAATCACCATGCCGAAAATCACCGCCCACACCATACTGGCCAGCGTCAGTAAAAAAGTGGGCATGAACCGCTCTGCAATTTCTGTGAAAACCGGCCGGTTACTTTTAAAAGACGTCCCGAGGTCACCTTGAAACAATTTGACAAAGTAAGTCACAAACTGCTGCGGCAGCGGTTTATCCAACCCCATTTCACGCTCAATCAAGGCCACCGTTTCCGCATCGGCATCGGGCCCGGCTTTCAGGCGGGCCGGGCTGCCTGGCAAATTGTGAACAAACAAGAAGATGGCGACTGCCACAATCAGCAGGGTTGGAATCAACCCCAGCAACCGCTTCAAAAAATAATTCAGCATAAATACCAACCACATCCATGCAGATCAGCCATGTAACTCACCGCATTGTTCTCTGTTAAACCATAAACCCCTGCGTTCGGAAAAATCCACACGCACTTATAAATCAGCCCAAAATCACCTCTCCTGCACTTCTGCTCCCCTGCCTGCTACTCACTCACTGCCAGCTCGTTAATATCAATGTTGCTGTCCGGCAGCACATAAATCCCCGTCACCCGCTTGTTATGGGCATAGACTATTTCGTCTGTAACCAGCGGAGCCCATGGCAAATCAACGGCAAGCAGTTCCTGTGCTTTCTGATAAATCGTCCGTTTATCTTCATCACCCGTTGCTTTCAAAGCCTGCTCCAGATAAGCGTCAAACTGCGCACTGCTGTAATAAGCCGTATTGTTCAGCCCCGGCGGCCAGGCCTGCGTAGACAGCAGCGGACGCAATGCCCAGTCAGCCTCTCCTGTTGAGGTGGACCAGCCAATGTAATAAAGCCTCACACCTGCGGTTTGAGGGTCAGGCGCACCTTCCACCCAACCCGCGCGCTGACCTGATTCCAACCCCAGTATGCTGACCTTGATACCAACCTGCCCCAACTGCTGTTGCAAAAACTGCAATACCTTTTGCGTGGTCGTATTGTTGATACCGCCCCACAGTACTGATTCAAACCCGTTGGGATAACCCGCCTCGGCCAGCAGCGCCCGTGCTTTGGCCGGATCGTACGGCCACGGCGCCATCTTGTGCGCATAGGCTACCCCCTGCGGCACAAACCCCTGCGCCGGGAAAGCGTAACCGTTGAATGCCACCTTGGCCAGTGCCTCGCGGTTAATGGCGTAGTTGATCGCCTGGCGCACCCGTATATCATCAAACGGCTTATGCAGCATGTTGAACGAAAGATAGCGCATCATGATGGACGGCGTTGTAATCACCTGCAGACTGCGGTTGCTTTTAAGCCCATCCACTTGTTCGTAAGGCACCGGAAAAGCAAAATCCGCTTCGCCGGTTTGCAGCATCGCAGCGCGGGTGTTATTCTCCATCACCGGCATCCAGATCACCTCATCGACCTTGGGATAACCTGTCCGCCAATAGCCTTCAAACCGGGTGCCTTTGATAAAGTCGGTCTGCCGCCACTCGGCAAAAGTATACGGCCCGGTCCCCACCGGGTGAAAAGCAATATCTTTACCATACTGCTGCAATGCTTTGGGAGAAATAATGGCCGCCGATGGATGCGCGATGGTGTTGATGAAAGGCCCAAACGGCTCCTTCAGTACAAAACGCACCGTCAAAGGGTCCACCACTTCCACGCGTTCAATGCGGTTAAACTGGTTATAGCGTACCAGCGCATTGGCCGGGTCTTTGGCCCGGTCAAAATTCACTTTGACAGCGTTCGCATCAAAAACGGTGCCGTCATGAAACTTCACCCCTGAACGCAATTCAAACGTATAAACCAGCCCGTCATCCGACACGGTATAGCGCAGTGCCAATACAGGCTTGATCTCAAAGTTCCTGTCAAACTGGTACAGTCCCTCATAAAACGATTTGGTCACTGCCATGGTCATGGTGGTATTGGTGTTATATGGGTCCAGCGTTTCGGGTTGCCCGCCAACGGCCAGCACAACACGCGTTTGCGCCCTGGCCTGCATGGCGCATGCCATCACCACCACCATCAAAAAAACCGCTAACAGGCGGAAAAATCCAAATCGATACGTCATATTAATCATGTCTCCTGTTTCTTATCCAATCCTTACTGCAAATCACCAGGGCGTATTCACACACCCTCATTATCATTAATCATCATTAAATCTCTGCCCTTTCAAAAAGCCGGGTACCTGCACCGTTGAACTGTGCAGATACATGCCAGGCAGAGCCGGCAGCTCTGCCGGCTCTATCCCATTACGGCCTTACTTCGTTACAGCAATTTCAGTGAAATTGATATTGCTGTCAGGCATCACATACACACCGCTTAAGCGTTTGTTACGCGCATACACGGTTTCTTCGGTCACCAGGGGTGCCCACGGCAGGTCGACATACAGCAGTTCCTGCGCCTTACGGTACAGGTCACGCTTCTCGTCGTCGCTGGTGGATTTCAATGCGGCGGCAATATAACTGTCAAAGTTGCTGTTGCTGTAATACGCTGCATTGTTGAGCTTGGGCGGCCATGCTTCTGTGGTCAGCAGCGGGCGCAACGCCCAGTCTGCCTCACCGGTAGAAGCAGACCAGCCTGCATAATACATGCGTACACGTGATGTTTTAGGATCCTGCCAGCCTTCAACCCACTCGGTTCTCTGGCCTGGCTCCAGCGCCAGTACGCTGACCTTGATACCAACCTGCCCCAGTTGCTGCTGCAGGAACTGCAACACCTTCACCGTGGTGGAATTGTTATAGCCGCCCCACAGCACGGTTTCAAACCCGTTGGGGTATCCGGCCTCGGCCAGCAATGCACGCGCTTTAGCCGGATCATACGGCCATGGTTCCATCTTGTGCGCATAGCCTACGCCCTGCGGCACAAACCCCTGCGCCGGGAAGGCAAAGCCGTTAAATGCCACCTTACCCAAGGCTTCGCGGTTGATCGCATAATTCACCGCCTCACGCACACGCACATCGTCAAACGGCTTTTGCTGCGTATTCATCGCCAGATAACGCGTCACAATGGAAGGCGAGGTCAGGATATCCAGATTTGCGTTACTTTTAAGCGAATTGATCTGCTCATACGGAATCGGGAATGCAAAGTCCGCTTCGCCGGTTTGCAGCATCGCGGCACGGGTACTGTTTTCCAGCACCGGCTTCCAGGTGATGTTATCCACCTTCGGATAGCCCTGGCGCCAATAGCCTTCAAAGCGGGCGCCCTTCACATGGTCGGTCTGACGCCATTCCACAAACTTGAACGGCCCGGTGCCCACTGGATGGAAGGCAATGTCCTTGCCGTACTCCTGCAACGCTTTGGGCGAAATCATCCCTGCTGAAGAGTGTGCCAGCGAGTTGATGAACGGCGCAAACGGCTCCTTGAGCACAAAGCGCACTGTCAGCGGGTCCACCACTTCCACCCGTTCCACACGGTTAAACTGGTTATAACGCGCCAGCGCATTGGCCGGGTTCAGTACACGGTCGATATTGACTTTAACCGCTTCCGCGTTGAATTCTGTGCCGTCATGGAATTTCACCCCGGCGCGCAGTTTAAAGGTATACACCAGGCCATCATCTGAAACCGTGTAGCTTTCTGCCAGCACAGGCTTCACATTCAAGTCCTTGTCAAACTGGAACAGCCCTTCGTAAAAAGACTTGGTTACAGCCTGTGTCAACGTGGTGTTGGTATTGTACGGGTCCAGCGTTTCCGGTTGCTGTCCAATGGCCAGCACAACACTGGTCTGCGCCAGCGCATGACCGGCACCTGTCAGGGCGGCCAGCCCGATAATACCTGCAAGCAGGCGCGTTGCTACAAATCGATTTCTCATCAGAAGACTCCTTTGTAAAAGAATAAACCCCTATTCACCATAAGGCGTGCTCTTTTGCCACAGAGCGCGACCCTCATCAATACTCATCAGTAATCGGATGCTGAACCACAAAATGCCCCGGCCCCACTTCTACCATCGGCTTAATTACAGGCTCATAACCCAACGGGAAAACCGGACTCGGAATTTCCCCCTGCAGTAACTCATGCTTTTGGTGGCGCCGGGACGGATCCACCACCGGCACGGCCGACATCAGGCGTTTTGTGTAGGCATGCTGCGGATGTTCAAAAATGGCACGGCGCGGGCCAATTTCAACAATCTGCCCCAGATACATCACCGCCACACGGTGGCTGATACGCTCCACCACGGCCATGTCATGCGAGATAAATAGGAAGGCAATGCCCAGATCCTTCTGCAAATCCATCATCAGATTCACGATCTGCGCCTGTATTGACACATCCAGGGCCGATACCGCCTCATCGGCCACCACCACTTTCGGATTCAATGCCAGCGCACGCGCAATCGCAATACGCTGGCGCTGGCCACCGGAAAATTCATGTGGATAACGCTGCGCATATTCCGGCGGCAATCCGACCCGCTCCAGCAATTGGCGCACCTGCTCCTGCGCCTGTGCGCCCGAAGCGATACCGTGCACCAGCAAAGGCTCCATAATGGAAAATCCGACCGTCACACGCGGGTCCAGCGAAGCAAACGGGTCCTGAAAAATAAACTGAATATTCCTGCGCAGATGCTGCAACTGCCTGGTTGGCAAATCCAGAATGTTCTGCCCGTCAAACTCAATGCGTCCGCCCTGGCTGTCCACCAGTCGCAGCAATGAACGGCCCGTGGTCGATTTGCCGCAGCCCGACTCCCCGACCAAAGCCAATGTCTCTCCGGGGTACAGATCAAAGTTGACATGCTCTACCGCATGCACCTCGCGCTGTAACCGGTTCAAAATACCGCCCCGGATCTCAAAACGCGTGACCAGATTTTGCACACGCAAAATCGGCGCCTGATCATAGCGTGCCGTATTCACGATTTCCGCTGTATCTGCACTGCCCAGCAAAGGCTGGCTCTGCGCATCCAGCAACTCAAACTTGGCCGGATAATCGGTACCATTCATGGCACCCAGCTTGGGCACTGCTGACAGCAACGCACGTGTGTAAGGATGCTGCGGCGCTGAAAAAACCTGTTCGGAATCCCCCTCCTCCACACCATCACCACGGTACATCACCAGTACACGGTCGGCAATCTCTGCCACCACCCCCATGTCATGGGTAATGAACACAATGCCCATGTGCATTTCCCGTTGCAGCTCGCGCATCAACTCCAGAATTTGCGCCTGAATCGTCACATCCAGCGCCGTGGTCGGTTCATCGGCTATCAGCAGCGCCGGGCGGCACGATAAGGCCATGGCAATCATGACCCGCTGGCGCATGCCTCCGGATAATTGATGCGGGTAGCGCTTGAGCACGTTTTTCGCTTCCGGAATACGCACCAGCTCCAGCATGCGCAGCGCCTCGGCCAGCGCCTCAGTATGCGACTTTCCCTGGTGAATCATGATGGCTTCGGCAATCTGGTCGCCGGCAGTAAACACCGGGTTAAGCGAAGTCATCGGCTCCTGAAAAATCATCGCGATATCCGCGCCCCGAATGCGGCGCATGGTCGATTCGGACGCCGTTTTCAGGTCCAGAATATCTCCATTGCGACGCCGGAACAGCATTTCCCCGCCAATGATATGCCCGCCACCATATTCCACCAGACGCATTACCGACAAAGATGCCACCGATTTGCCTGAGCCCGATTCACCCACAATCGCCAGAGTCTCCCCCCGCTGCACATGAAAATCCAGCCCCTTGACCGCATCCACGGTCCGTTCTGAAGTGGCAAAACGCACCGTCAGCCCTTTGACAGATACGACACACTGGTCAGGCAACAACACCCCGGCTGGCGTTTGCACTTCTTGAGACAACCCTGCAGACATCCTAATCCTTCAATCCTATAGTTTTCACTCAGCGTAAATGGCCGTCACCGGTTCTGTCGCACCACGTGCATAGCCCCGGTACATGCCTTCGCTATTCATCGGCATGCAAACATTGCCCGCCGCATCCACAGCAATCAGCCCGCCGCGCCCGTTCATGGGCGGCAGCGTTTTCATGATCACCTGCTGCGTGGCCTGCTCCAGCGTCTGCTTGGCGTACAACATTCTGGCACACACGTCATATGCCGCCGCTACCCGGATGAACATTTCGCCATGTCCGGTACATGAAACTGCTGCGGCCCGGTCATCCGCATAAGTACCAGCGCCAATCAGGGGAGAATCGCCAATGCGGCCTGCATGCTTGTTAGTCATACCGCCGGTAGAGGTTGCCGCCGCCAGGTGGCCGTACTGATCCAGCGCCACCGCACCAACAGTTCCCATTTTGCGGCTTTCATCAATCGGCGGTTGCGGACCTTTTTGACTAACAACCACATCATGATCCAGCGCAACACGCTCTTGCTGCAAGGCTTTTTCCAACTGCTCTCGGCGCATCGGCGTAGAGAAAAAATCCGGCTCCACCCACGCCAGCCCGCCGTATTCACGCAAAAACTTTTCCGCCCCGGCCCCGGCCAGCAGCACATGGCGGCCATCCTCCATTACTGCACGCGCCGCCAGCACCGGATGCTGGATATGGCAAATACCCGCCACCGCACCGGCACGCAAATCGGCTCCGTTCATCACTGCGGCATCCAGCTCATGCGTACCGTCATGCGTAAACACCGCGCCATGTCCGGCATTGAACAGTGGATTATCCTCCAGCAGCGACACTGCCAGACACACTGCATCCATGGCGCTCTGCCCTTCCTGCAATGCCTGCTGTGCCTGCTGTAATATATAACGCAACCCGTCATGATAAGGCTTGGCCTGATGCTCATCCAGACCGCTTAACGCGCCGGCCCCGCCATGAATGGCAATCACTGGAATTCCCATAATTTCCTTAACCTTTCTTCTTTCGGTATGTACGGCTGTTTTTCTGAGCTGCCACCGGCTGATTGTCAATAACCCCCAATCGGTTGCGGGCAAACCACGGTATGGCGTGCTCAACAATCCGGTTGGCAACTTCAATGGCATCAGGCGTACGCAGCGATACTGCACTGACCAGCGCTTCAATCAGCGCCAGCACGCCTGTTTCGCAATTAGAACGGTAGCGCGACTGCGTCTGCGCATACAGCAGCACATCCGCAAACGGCACCAGTGGTGAGCGGGGACTGTCTGTCAGTGCCATCACCTTGACTTTTCTCTTCTTGGCAATTTCGACCAAGCGTACTGTATCATCCAGATAACGCGGAAAAGCAATTGCAATCAGCATATCCTCTTTGCCGCTGCGCGCCAGGCAACGCACCGCATGCATCACACCACCATTGGATACCAGCAGTTGCGTATGGTCACAACACGAATCCAGCCCATGGTGCAGCATACCACCCAGCCAGGCACTAGTCCCCAGCCCCAGAATATAAACACGGCGCGCCTGCAAAATACCCTGCACCGCCCGCTCGCAGGACTTCACATTCAAACGCTTTCGGGTGGCCTCGATGTTGCGCACACTTTCTTCCATCACCGAAGCAAATACCTCAGGCACCGTTGTGGGCGTTGCCAGATTGCCGCGCAAATGGTTCACCGGCGTGAGCAAGGGCTCAAACCCGCGCACCAGCTCGCTGCGAAAAGCAGCATAACCATCAAACCCCAAAGACCGTGCAAAACGGTTCGCCGTGGCCACCGACACGCCGGCAGCATCTGCCAGCTCGTCAATCGGCATGGTCACCACATTCAGCGGGTTTTTCAGCACATAGTCAGCCAGATACCGGTGCGACTTTGTCAGACTCGGTATTGCCTGTACGATCTTTTCCTCAATATCAGCCATTGCCTGTGCACCCGCTTGCAACCATCAAAACGCCCACGGTTATACATATTTGCAATTTGTAAAAAATATTACAAAATAGATAAAAATGTAAATTTTTGATCATACTAAAACAAAAATCACGAACCGTCATGATTCTTTTGAATGAAACCGACAAGCTGGATGGATATTTCTTTTTCTTTTGTCCCATGACAAAGAACCAGGCAATGAATATGTCACTTAAATCAGACAAAATATTGTCATTGCACGCCATACACAACAAAAAATATTCACGTTACGCCACTTTGTCGTTCAATTTGATGTGCATCAAATTTGTATATTTCGCATGATCCCACTCAAATAAAAGGCCGCATCGCCGCGGCCTTTTATCAAGACACCCGATTCAGCAACCGGCTTCAGGGTAATGCGGGGTAATCAATATAACCTTTTTCACCACCCCCATAAAACGTGGTTTGATCCGGTGTATTCAAAGGCGAACCGTCACGCAGGCGGCGCACCAGATCCGGGTTGGCAATATACGCCCGCCCAAATGACACCATATCGGCGTAGCCGCTTTCCACGGCTTTTTGTGCGCTGGCACGGTCATAACCATTATTCACCATCCACAGCCCCTTGCCGCCGGCCTTAGTATAAGCCGCTTTCAGTTGCACATAATCGAACGGCTTGCCACCTATCTGGTAATCACGCGGCCCGCCGGTTGCACCTTCAATCACATGAACAAACGCCAGCGGGAACTTGGCCAGCTGCGCCACAAAATAATCAAACACCTCCTGCGGATTCGGGTCTTCCAGACCATTGGCGGGTGCTGCAGGTGAAATCCGGATTCCGACCGGGTGCCCGGCTGCGGCCTCTATGGTTGCCGCCACCACCTCCAATGGGAAACGGGCACGGTTTTCAACGCTGCCACCGTAAACATCGGTGCGGTGGTTGGCGCCTGAGCGCAAAAACTGATCCAGCAGGTAACCATTGGCAGCATGAATTTCCACACCATCAAACCCGGCTTCAACTGCGGCCTTCATGGCATGGCGGTAATCATCACATACACGCGGCAGTTCTTCGGCCAGCAAAGCACGCGGCATAGACGTTTCCAGAAAACCGCCGGTGCCATCTGCATTGATCACATAAACGCGTGATTTCGCCTGAATCGCCGAAGGCGCCACCGGTGCCTGCCCGTCTTTTTGCAATGCCGTATGCGAAACACGCCCCACATGCCACAATTGCGTGACAATGCGTCCCCCAGCCTGATGCACTGCCGCAGTCACCTGCTTCCAGCCCTGCACCTGCTGGGCCGTATACAACCCAGGCACATCCGAATACCCCTGCCCTTCCTGTGTAATGGAAGTACCTTCGGAAATCAGCAGCCCTGCCGTTGCACGCTGCTGGTAATAAGTAGCCATCATGGCTGTCGGCACACCATCAGGTGCACGATTACGCGTCAGCGGAGCCATTGCAACACGGTTTGCCAGCGCCACCGTACCCATATTTACTTTATCAAACAAAGTCTTTGCCATATCGTTCCTTATCATTGTTATACATTGCCAGCAATGGTACCTGCATTACAGGCTAAAAATCAACCAAAGCCATGAACACCTTTTTTCAAAAGGGATACCCTGCTCTCCTTATGAATCGGCCTGGCTCCCTTTCTGCGCATTGCGTTGAAGCATTCTGCCTGGAATCACCAGCAGCACACACCCCACCGCACCCAGCCCGATCAAAAACATACTCAATAAATGCAGCATCGAATCTCCCTGGTTGGCTGCCGCGATATGCTGCGCCACCTGGGAAGCGCCCGCCCGGTCAGCACGGGCACTCATCATGGCAACCATGCCCGGCTCGCCGCATTTGTCCAGCAACGTCTGAAGTGCCTGCATATCCGCTCCATGACCATATTCCTGACGGACAAACGCCTCACAGGCCTCTCGATCCTCGGCAGATACTGCCGACCTGAACTGCAAATACAGCCCAACCAATAAACACACCAGGCCCACCATACCCAAAACCCACTTCTTTTGTGCACTCACAGCGATCATTCTTTCTTCGTTCGTTAACCAAATCAAACATAAGCAACCATTATGCTCCAACAACTACAGGCAGACATTTTCCAGCGCAACGCATTACCCTCAGAGCGACCAAGCAAGACAGGCAACCTTATCAAAAAAGCACATACATCCGCTTCCCCGCGACAGCAGACAACAGGCACAGTCTATAATCACACACTTGGTATCCAAAAGAAAGGCTTTACCAGCTCCCTGCACTGCTGTTACTCCATCAGAAAACAGCGTCAGGCCCCGGTTTCAAAAATAACAAACACAGGTCATACACATTATGTATCCACAAAACTCGCTGATTCACTGGTTCAACCGCGTCAGCCTGGTCACCCAGATCCTTATCGGCATGATTCTGGGCGCCCTTCTGGCTTACTTTGCACCATCGGCGGCCCAATCTGTCAGCCTGCTGGGAGACATATTTGTCAAAGCACTGCGTTCCGTCGCTCCTATCCTTGTCCTGCTTTTGGTCACCTCCTCCATTGCCAACCATGAGCAGGGCCGCAAAAGCAATATGGGGCCGCTTATCGGACTTTATATCATTGGCACCTTCAGTGCTGCGCTCATTGCAGTCATTGCCAGTTTCCTTTTCCCCACTCGGCTGGGCAAACTTGAAGGCACAGAAACCGTCAGCGCACCCGGCGGCATTGGAGAAGTACTGGTCACCCTGCTCAACAACATGTTTGACAACCCGGTCAGTGCACTGGTCAATGCCAACTATATAGGCCTGATCGTCTGGGGCGTCGGGCTAGGCATTGCCTTGCGCCATGCAGCACCCGCCACCAAAGGGCTCATCAGGGACCTTGCCCTGGCAATTACCTTTATCGTCAAAATCGTTATCCGTTTTGCACCCATTGGTATCTTCGGCCTGGTGGCCGCCACCTTGTCCGGTAAAGAAGGGTTTCACGAAATTGGCAACTACGCCCGCTTGTTGACTGTACTGGTTGGATGCATGGCCATTGTGGCACTGGTTGTCAACCCGCTGATCGTCTTTCTCGTGGCCCGCCGCAACCCGTTCCCTCTGGTATTCACCGCACTGCGTGAAAGCGGTATCCCGGCATTTTTTACCCGCAGTTCGGCAGCCAACATCCCGGTCAATATGGAACTGTGCAAAAAACTGGGATTCAATGAAGAAACCTACTCGGTTGCCGTGCCGCTGGGCGCTACCATCAACATGGCCGGTGCGGCTGTAACCATCACTGTACTGACCCTGGCCGCTGCCTTTACCCTGAATGTGCAGGTGGACATGATGACGGCACTGCTGCTCAGTGTTGTTGCCGCCATATGCGCCTGTGGTGCCTCCGGCATTGCGGGTGGTTCACTGCTGCTGATCCCGGTGGCATGCAGCCTGTTTGGCATTTCAAACGAAACCGCTGCCTTGGTCATTGCCATTGGCTTTAGCATCAGCATCATTCAGGATTCTGTCGAAACTGCACTGAACTCATCCACCGACGTGGTATTTATCGGTGCGGTGGATATGGCAGAAAAAGCCAAGGCAGCCAAAGCATAAAAGCTCATCCCGAACCCTCATAAATATAACAGGACAATTTATTCGAATATATCAAAATGCAGCTTCCTTTTTTTAAAGAATTATCAACATCACATTCCATCCTTCTTGCAGGTGCAGGAGGCGGGTTTGATATTGTTAGCGGCATTCCAATTTACTACTATTTACGCACACTTGGAAAAAATGTCGTTTTGGCAAACCTCTCTTTTACAGAGCTCTCTGAAACAGAAAGTGCAGAGCCATGCCCGGGCATGTACCATATCACAGCCGACTCAAAAACGATCCCCTATTTTCCGGAAAAGCACATGCTTCAATGGCTTCAAGCACGTGGTGAATATCCAGATATGTTTGGTTTTTCAACTGAACTGGGTGTTGTCCCGTTAAGCCATGCTTATTCAACACTGATCCAGCAGTATCATATTGATACCATCATACTGATTGATGGAGGTACAGACAGTTTGATGTTTGGTGACGAAACAGGCGTAGCAACCATTGTAGAAGACGCATGTTCCATCATCGCAGCATCCCAAACTGGCATTCAAAAAAGCTACCTTGTTGCTACAGGATTCGGGGTGGAACAATTCCACCACCTGGATCATTATGCCTGCCTTGAAAATATCGCCACCCTTGCAAAAGATGGTACATATAAAGGCGCAATCTCACTCACTACAGAAATGAGTGAAGCAGGCAGTTACCTGGAACTGGTCAGCTATTTAAACCAGCAGATGCCATCCTCTGAAAGTATCGTAGCCAACTCAATTGCCAGTTCAATACAGGGAGAGTTCGGCAACCATCACGCCACGCAAAAAACAAAGGGTAGCGAGCTTTTTATCAACCCTTTTATGAGCATATACTGGTTCTTTACCCTTCAAGGCATTGCATCAAAAATTAAATTTGCATCCAAAATCGCTAATAGCCAAACCATGACGGAAGTAGCTCAGTGCTTTAAGCTGTACCGCGCAATGAACACACGCCGTGCGACAGGAAAAATTCCTTTTTGATTCTATTCGTTTATTTCAGACAGCCATAAAAAAAGCAGCCTTTTTAAGACTGCTTTTAAGATTTCTGGTGCCGGATAGAGGAGTCGAACCCCCGACCTTCTCATTACGAATGAGCTGCTCTACCAACTGAGCTAATCCGGCAGCAAGGTAGCTATTTTAGTGCATGTTGCCAATGCCAGGCAAGCCGCTTACAGATTAGCCTGAAAAGCGGCTTTTCCAAAGGCCATCAGGAATGGTAGGAGGTGGCCCGCTCCACCTCGTTTTGCGCACCCAGTATGACCGGAACCCGCTGGTGCAGCTTTTCAGGCTGAATATCGAGAATACGCTCTTTGCCATTGGTAGCCTTGCCGCCAGCCTGTTCAATCAGCAGGCTCATCGGGTTGGCTTCGTACATCAGGCGCAGCTTGCCGGGTTTTTCAGGCTCGCGCTTGTCCCACGGATACATGAAAATACCGCCGCGCGACAAAATACGGTGCACTTCAGCCACCATAGAAGCGACCCAGCGCATGTTGAAGTTTTTGTCGCGTGTGCCATCGGTGCCATCCAGGCATTCCTGAATATAGCGGCGAACCGGCTCGGCCCAATGGCGCATGTTGCTCATGTTGATGGCAAATTCTTTGGTATCTGCCGGTACGGTCACATTTTTACGGGTGAGTACAAATTCCCCTGTCGTGGTATCCAGCGTAAACATGACCACCCCTTGCTTCACAGTCAGCATCAGCGTGGTTTGCGGGCCATACAGGCAATAGCCTGCGGCCACCTGGTCGCGCCCGGGTTGTAGGAATTCAGCTTCTGTCAGTTGGCCACTGCCGGTGCGTTTGAGCACACTGAAAATGGTGCCAATGCTCACATTGACATCAATGTTGGAAGAACCGTCTAATGGGTCAAACAGCAGCAGGTAGTCGCCCTGGGCAGCCGCTGCATCCACCGGCAGGATTTCGTCCATTTCTTCCGAGGCCATACCTGCCAGCACGCCCATGCATCCGCACCCTGCCACCAGCATTTCATTGGCAATGATGTCAAGTTTCTTTTGTTCTTCACCCTGTACATTTTCACTGCCAGCAGCTCCCAGCACGCCTGCCAGGGCACCCTGGTGTACTGCTGCGGCAATGCGCTGGCAGGTTTGCGCGACGGACAGGATCAGTACCGAAAGTTCAGCCGGCAGTTTTCCGCTGCGTTGCTGCTCCAGCAAATATTGCATCAGCGTCACAGGTGCTTTCATACCTTATTCTCCTTGTTCAGGCAGTGCCAGGGCCCGGGTAATAATTTCTTTCACATCAGGCGACAGATCGGTGTGTGAAGCAACCTGCTGCAACGCCGCCTGCGCTTTTTCATGGTAGGGCTGCGCCAGTTTACGCCAATTGTCCAGCGCACGCGCCAGCCGTGCAGCGACCTGTGCATTCAGTTTGTTCAGTGCAAGTACCTGCTCCACCCAGAAGGCATAACCTGCGCCGTCGGCACGGTGAAAGCCTGCCGGGTTGGCTTGGCAATAGGCACTCATCAGGCTGCGGGCACGGTTGGGGTTGCTCAATGAAAAGTCGGGGTGTTTCAGCAACTCGCGTACACGCGGCAGCACATCGCCGTCATGGTCGCTGGCGGTAGACTGCAGGGTAAACCATTTATCTACCACCAATGCTTCATGGTGGTATTGCGTTAAAAAGCGCTCCATCGCAGGCTGGGCCAGTTTACTGCGGCATGCCAGCAATGCACGCAAGGCACCCAGTCGGTCTGTCATGTTATCTGCATCTTTAAAGCGCTGGTAAGCCTTGCCTTCCCATACCGCCATGCCTTCTTTGGCCGCGGCGCGGCAAATGCATGACAGCGCCAGGTTTGCCAGGGCACGCTGCCCTGCCGCAACATGGTTCAACTGATAGCCACCTGCTGGCTGATTGGCATTCCATACAGCAATCCAGTCGCCGTAAAGCAGTTCAGCCAGTTGCTGCTGCATGGCTTCCCGCACCTGGTGAATACGCTGCGGGTCAACCACGTCAAACTGTTCTGCCAAATAGACTTCTGAAGGCAGCGTCAACACCAGTTCTTTGAAACCGGCATCGAGTTTTTCGTCGCGCAGCACGGCACGCATGGCATCGACAAAAGGTGCATCCAGTTGTACCTCGGCATTGTCTTTGACAAACCGGATCGCGCGATCCAGCGCCAGCCGCTGCCCTGCTTCCCAGCGGTTAAACGGGTCGGTGTCGTTTGCCAGCAAGGTCAGCCAGTGCGCATCGGACATGTGCATTTCCAGAATCACCGGTGCTGAAAAGCCTCGCAGCAGTGAAGGCACGGGCTCTGTATCCAAGTTGACAAAAGTCCAGCTCTGCTCTGCTTCGGTCAGGGTCAGAATGCGGGTACCGTCCTGGCCAATTTCTTCATTGGCAAACTGCACTGGCATTTCACCGCCATCGCTGGCGGCAATCAGCCCGACGGCCACCGGAATGACAAACGGTTCTTTTGTCGGCTGCCCCGGCGTAGGCGGGCAACTTTGTGAAAGTGTCAGCCTGTAAGTGTTGTTGCCTGCATCATACCAGCCGCTGGCTTTGATACGGGGCGTGCCGGCCTGGCTGTACCAGCGTTTAAACTGGGGCAGATGTTTTGCCAGCTCGGAATGCGGATTGGCGTCAGCAACGGCCTGGGCAAAATCATCGCAGGTCACGGCCTTGCCGTCAAAGCGTTCAAAATACAGGCTGATGCCTTTGGCAAAGCCTTCGCGGCCCACCAGCGTTTGCATCATGCGGATGACTTCAGCCCCTTTTTCATACACTGTGGCTGTATAGAAGTTATCCACCTGCGCGTAGGCGTCAGGTCGTATCGGGTGCGCCATGGGGCCGGCATCTTCAGGGAATTGCACGGTCCGTAAAGCGCGCACGTCTTCAATGCGTTTAATGGCTTTGGCACTGGCTGTGCCGGCCATGTCCATGCTGAACTCCTGATCGCGGAAAACAGTCAGGCCTTCCTTGAGCGTCAGTTGAAACCAGTCACGGCAGGTGACACGGTTACCCGTCCAGTTATGGAAATATTCGTGCCCGACAACGCTTTCGATATTGAAAAAATCAGTATCGGTTGCCGTGGAGGGGTTTGCCAGCACATATTTGGTGTTGAAAATATTCAGGCCCTTGTTTTCCATCGCGCCCATGTTGTAGTCGCTCACGGCCACAATCATGTAGCGGTTCAGGTCCAGCAGCAGGCCAAAACGGGCTTCATCCCACGCAATGGCATGCATCAGCGAATTCATGGTGTGTTCGGTTTTATCCAGGTCTCCTGAGCGCACAAACACCTGCAACAGATGCGACTTGCCCACCCCTGACCGGATGCGCTGTTCACGGCAAACCAGGTTGCCTGCCACCAGCGCAAACAGGTAGCTGGGTTTGGGAAACGGGTCATTCCAGACTGCATAGTGCCGGCCATCGGGCAAATCGCCCTGATCGAGCAGGTTGCCATTGGAAAGCAATACCGGATACTGTTTTTTATCGGCCCGCAGCATCACCGTATATTCAGCCATGACGTCTGGCCGGTCTAAAAAGTAGGTAATGCGCCTGAAACTTTCCGCCTCACACTGGGTGAAAAACGTGCCCTGCGACACATAAAGCCCCTGGCATGTGGTGTTTTTTTCAGGCTTGCAGATGGTAAAGATTTCCAGATCGAACTCTTCTGCCGGCACCTGCTCAATCACCAGTTGGTTACCACGCTCAGACTCCTCAATGCGAAAAGTTGCGCCCTGCCCGTTGATCAGTACACGCACCAAATCCAACTCCTCACCGTCCAGCCGCAACGGCTCAGGGCGTGTGATATGGGTATTGGGTCGCACCCGCATGCGGTTGAGCACACGCGTTTTGGCCGGGTCCAGGTCAAAAGTCAGATTTACATCGCTGATCCAGTACGCGGGAGCAGCATAATTTTCGCGCCGAATAGATTTTAAAGCAGCGTCTTGCATAATGTTCTCTTTGGTCACCAGTTATATATCAATAAGTCGCGTATATGCACAAGGGCACAACCTCCCCTTGTGTTCTCGCACATCTGCACAATATCACACGCCTTGTTTCAGGCTCGCCTCAATAAACATATCCAAGTCGCCGTCCAGCACTTTCTGGGTGTTGGAGACTTCTACATTGGTACGCAGATCTTTTATCCGGCTGGAGTCCAGAACATAGCTGCGGATCTGATGCCCCCAGCCCACGTCCGTTTTGCTGTCTTCCAGCTTTTGTTGTTCTTCCATGCGCTTACGCATTTCATAGTCATACAGGCGCGAGCGCAACCGCTGCCAGGCCACATCGCGGTTACTGTGCTGGCTGCGGCTATCCTGGCACTGCACCACAATGCTGGTCGGTATATGCGTTAAACGCACGGCCGAATCCGTTTTGTTGATGTGCTGCCCACCTGCGCCACTGGCACGATATGTATCCACCCGCACATCTGCCGGGTTGATATTCACCTCAATCGAGTCATCAATTTCCGGATACACAAACACACTGGCAAAACTGGTATGGCGACCACCTGAAGAGTCAAACGGCGACTTGCGCACCAGCCGGTGCACACCGGTTTCGGTACGCAGCAGGCCATAGGCATATTCACCTTCAATATGAATCGTTGCCCCCTTGATACCTGCCGTATCGCCCGGGGTTTCATCTTCCAGCGTGGTTTTAAAACCTTTGCGCTCACAGTATTTCAGGTACTGGCGCAACAGCATAGAGGCCCAGTCACACGCCTCGGTTCCACCGGCACCAGCCTGAATGTCCAGAAAACAATTGAGCGGGTCTGCCGGGTTATTGAACATACGGCGGAATTCAAGCTGTTCCACCTGCGCTTGAATCTTGTCGGCTTCCTGACCGATGGTTTGCAGCGCATCCTCGTCGTCTTCCGAGAGCTCAAACAGCTCGCTGTTGTCAGCCAGCTCCTGGGTGATGTCATCCAACACCAGCACCACATTCTCCAACGTACGCTTTTCTTTGCCTAATTCCTGGGCACGCTTGGGCTCATTCCAGACATCTGGCTGCTCCAGTGCCGCATTGACTTCATTTAAACGATGCTGTTTGGCATCAAAGTCAAAGATACCTCCGTAAATCCTGCGAACGCTGCGTCAGATCATGCAGCTGATCGCGAATGGCATTGATTTGTTCTGCTTCCATCATTGATCGCCTCTAATTCCTAAAATTCTGTAAGTCGCAAGTATATAGGCCCAGCTTGTCACAAGACAAATTAGCCTTTAGCCCGGTAATTTTCTCATGTATAGCAACTTCGCAGAGCAAGCACAGAAAACATCCTTGCAGACAACGAGAAAATAACCTGTCGGCATCAGCTAATTTCACGGCGTTTGAGCGCACATCAGGCATGCCCCACCAGTCGGGATAAGCCCACCGGCACACTCACAACCCATACCATCACAAAACGAAGAGTGCCATAATATATAGTTTTATAACAAATCACCGTGATTTAACGCTTTTTGCCCATTCTAACCATGTCAACCGAACAAACCACTTCCGTCCACATCCGGCCGGCAACCCCGGACGATGTCAACACCATACAAGAACTCATCCTTGCGCTGGCAGAATACGAAAAACTGACCCATATGGTCGAAAGCACACCGGAAATGCTGCATGCCCAGCTTTTCGGCCCGCGCCCTGCAGCAGAAGCCGTCATTGCAGAAATTCAGGACCAGCAGCAACAGGTTCACCGGGTGGGGTTTGCGCTGTTCTTCCCGAACTTTTCCACCTTCCTGGCGCAGCCCGGCCTGTACCTGGAAGACTTGTTTGTACTGCCGCAATGGCGTGGTTATGGCATTGGCAAAGCATTGTTGCAACACCTGGCAGGCATTGCTGTAGAGCGGGACTACGGGCGCTTTGAATGGAGCGTACTGGACTGGAACCAGCCGGCCATTGATTTTTACCATGCCGCAGGCGCGCAAATGATGCAGGAGTGGCGCATTTGCCGCGTCACCGGACCGGCACTGCAAACACTGGCCAAAGGTTTCCCGGCAGCAAAATAAGCCCCTTGCAGCAACACATGGCTAAATCAGCACACAGCTCAGAAACACCGGCCACCCAATGGCTGCGCCAGCACGGTGTGGCATTCACCACGGCCACCTATGACTACATAGACCATGGCGGCTCTGGCGAGGCAGCCAGACAACTCGGCGCAGATGAACACCAGGTCATCAAAACCCTGGTCATGCAGGATGAAAAAGAGCATCCGCTCATCATCCTGATGCATGGCAACATGCAGGTCAGCACCAAAAACCTGGCACGTCAGATACAGGCCAAAAGCGTCACACCCTGCAAGCCCGACATTGCCCAACGCCACAGCGGCTACATGGTAGGCGGCACATCGCCTTTTGGCACCCGTAAAAACATGCCGGTTTACGTTGAGCAGAGTATTTTGGATTTGCCCGAAATATTCATCAACGGTGGCAAACGCGGTTTCCTGCTGAAAATATCACCGCAGGCATTGACCAGCCCCTTGGGGGCACAGCCCGTGCAATGCGCTTTAGAAAATGGTTAACCCCTGAGCCACCGGTTTTACAAAACAGGTTTGAACTCACCCTATAATGAACATCCCTCACAAACTGACCCCTTTGAAACCGACCTTTTTACGCCACTCAACCACCCATTTATATCCATCATGTCTATCCTAACCGCTGCCATTGCCATCATTGCAGCCTATTTGTTAGGCTCTATCTCGTTTGCCGTTGTCGTCACCCGCGCGCTGGGCATACAAGACCCGCGCACCTATGGCAGCGGCAACCCCGGGGCTACCAATGTACTTCGCTCCGGCAGCAAAAAGGCGGCCATCCTGACATTGCTGTTTGACGCGCTTAAAGGCTATATTCCTGCCGTTCTGGCACTCTGGCTGGCACCCCGGCTCGGCTGGTCGTCATACGTGGTTGCAGGTGTTGCTCTGGGTGCATTTTTAGGGCATCTGTACCCTGTATACTTCCAGTTCAAGGGTGGCAAAGGTGTTGCCACAGCCGCTGGCATCATACTGGGGCTTTCACCTTTGACAGGTCTGGCGATACTTGCCACCTGGCTGCTGATCGCGGTTGTATTCCGCTACTCCTCCCTGGCAGCCCTGGTTGCAGCCATTTGCGCACCCATTTACTACTATTTCATTCAGGGCCACCCCGCCAGCATGCCAATACTGGCGGCCATCATCATCATTGTCGTGCTGATGATCTACCGTCATAAACAAAACATTCAAAACCTATTAGCCCACAAAGAATCCAAAATCGGAAAAAAGAAGGAGTAAACCCATGTCGCTTATCCAGCGCTATCACGTCGGCAAACGCTTATCAGAAATGGCTGTGCATAACGGTGTGGCTTACCTGGCCGGACAGGTTCCCGAAGACCTGACACAAGACATTGCCGGGCAGACCCGCGAAGTGCTGGGCATGATTGACCGCCTGCTCGCACAGGTAGGCAGCGACAAATCACGCCTGCTTTCCGTGCAGATCTATCTGGCCGACATCAAAGACATCACCGCCATGAATGTGGTGTGGGATGAGTGGATTGGCCAAGGCTCCGCTATTGGCAATGCCCCGCCACGCGCCACTGTGCAGGCTGCGCTTGCTAACCCCGCATACAAAATTGAAATCGTGGTTAAGGCAGCTTGCTGATGTCTATGCCCTTGCTTCAACCCCCTCCTTTTCTGTAGAAAAACAAGGACATGTACGCAGGTTTCGCTATCTACAACACAGATACACTCACTCCCATACAGGCTTATGCACTGGGTGATTCATTCTTCGCCAGCATCCGTACCAATATTACAGGCTCCGGGTATTACCAATACCTGTTGAAAAAAGGAGATCACCCGGGAGATCACACCATTGTGGAAACCTCGTTTGCCGATCTGAAAAAGAAAATTCTCGCCAATCAAGCCAGTGCTTTCAGGTTGTATTGCCAGAACAAAACCGCCAAGCCGTGGCTGGCTTCTTTTGGGTATTCCACAAATACATTCGGCAGTGGTTTTTTTCATGTCGATGCACAATATCCCGACACAGGCACGCACTTTGAAGAACTGATTGCCCTGATCAAAGAATTAGATCGCCTAGCCTGTTTTTCCTATGGGATAGCTTACTCTGCCTCGGAAGTCACCGATGCTTTTTACTATGCAACCGGCAACAATTTCGTCAACATATTTCCATATGAAAACAGCTCCGCCTGGAAACGTGAACTCCCAGGCCTTTACAATGGGCAAGCACGTTACCAAAACAGCATGTTAAGAATGGTTTACCCCATTAACATCATCAATGATCATCATCTTGACATCGATGTTGCCGGTAGCACACTCAGAGAATGGATAGAAAGCAATGCTATCCATGGTTCACTGGAAAAACTGAACCGCATGTGGCTGTGGAAGGTAGATATGAACAACCTCGATCACGTCAATCAATGCTGCGGAGAAGCTGGCGTCTTGATCTCATGGCGCAAGCCTGTAGCAAAAACAGCAATCAGAAAACTGCCTTAACCTCTACGTCATTTGATCATTTCCCCGATATAACAGACTGCCCTTGCGTTCTGGTCTGCCACGAACCTCAATCGCGAAAATTGTTGAACGACAGCGGTGCATCTGTCATCTCTTTGCGAATCAGCGCCATAGCGGCCTGCAGGTCGTCTTTTTTGTTACCCTGCACCCGCACAGCATCGCCCTGAATGCTGCCCTGCACTTTCATCTTGCTGTCTTTGAGCAGTTTGACGATTTTTTTGGCCAGCTCGGTTTCGATACCTGCTTTCACCACCACTTTTTGTTTGAGCTTGTCGCCGCCGATTTTTTCCGGCTTGGCGCCCAGGTCCAGAAAACGTACATCCACGTTGCGTTTGGTCATTTTGCCCAGCAGCACATCGCGTACTTGGTTCAGCTGAAAATCGCTGTCGGCATACAGCGTCAGCTCTTTATCTTTAAGCTCCACGCGGGCATCGGTGCCCTTAAAGTCAAAGCGTGTGCCGATTTCTTTATTGGCCTGATCCACTGCGTTGCGCACTTCAACCATATTCGGGTCTAGTACAGTATCAAAAGATGGCATACGTCAAATCCTTTCCGCAATTCCCTGTGTCCTTGTAAATGAAGTATATGCTCCCATTGTTGGGGTTTTCGCTGCATGGGAGAATACAGGACTATGTTAATTGAATCCCCGGCCAACCTCAAGCCTTACAACTCTTTTGGTGTCGCAGTACAGACACCCACGCTGGTGCGCGTCCACAGTGCAACAGATATCCGGCAGTTGCTGGCAGACCCGGACCTGGGCCCAAAAGACAAGCTGGTACTGGGCGGGGGCAGCAACATGCTGTTTACCCGGAATCTGGACAGCATGGTGCTGAAGGCCGAAATTAAAGGCAAACGCCTGCTGGAAGAGCGCGAGGATGCCTGGATTGTGGAAGTGGGTGCAGGCGAGTTGTGGCACGATGTCGTTTCCTGGACACTGGCCAACGGCTGGCCCGGGCTGGAAAACCTGGCGCTGATCCCGGGCACGGCAGGTGCTGCACCGGTACAAAACATTGGCGCTTACGGCATAGAGCTGGCCGACCGTTTTGAATCGCTGGATGCGGTTGACCTGACTACCGGCCATACCATCACGCTTAACAAAGCCAAATGCCAGTTTGCCTACCGCCACAGCGTGTTTAAAAGCTGGCTGGCCGGCAAAACCATGGTAACGCATGTCCGCCTGCGGCTGCCGCGCCCCTGGCAGCCTGTTGCCGACTACCGCGACCTGGCACTGGCGCTGGAACGCCGGCCGATACAGCGCGACCCCAGCGCGCAGGAGATTTATGAGCTGGTGTGCGACATACGCCGCAGCAAACTGCCAGACCCGGCAGTGATTGGCAACGCCGGCAGTTTTTTTAAAAACCCGATTGTCACTGAAGAGCAGTGCCGCGATATCATCGGGCGTGACCCGGCTGTGGTATTTTACGAATTACCGGACGGACGCTTTAAACTGGCAGCCGGCTGGCTGATTGACGCCTGTGGTTGGAAAGGCAAATTCATCGGGCAGGCCGGCGTGTATGACAAGCAGGCCCTGGTGCTGATTAACCTGGGAGGGGCATCTGGTGCGGAAATCCTGACCCTTTCCCAGGCGATACAGGAAAGCGTTTACGGGCGCTTTGGCATTCGGCTGGAACCCGAGCCGGTAATCCTCTGACCTTATTCAGACATGTAGCAGCTATCGCCCACTTCGCGCTGTAGCTGGGTGATTGTTTTATCAGGATTGCTGTAAATCAGATAAATATAGCTCTGTGCAATTTCGGTATTGGCCCGCATCGTGACCGGATCATCATCCTTAAAAGGTACAGTCAGCCTGCTGACAAAGTCCTGATACGGCTTTCCTTCATCCCGCCCGGAAACCACTTTCGGCGCATAATTCACATACAGATCACACATTTGATTGATCTGCCGTATATGGGCCTGATTCAAACCGCGGCTCAGACAATATTGCTGCAGCCCCATTGCCAACATTGAAGGATCCATGTCTTCTGAAGTGTTGCTGTAAGCTGGAATGAGGTTGCCGTGTAACAGCTTGACCCGCATCACCGCATCGGGCGGCGTAATTAACGCATATATTTCTTCCGGGGTTTTCCCCTGCTGCGTATATTCACTGACTGAGTACAGCAAAGTAGAAAGATGCTCACAGCTCAACTGCCTGTAACCATCAGCAGGCGGAATATCCGCCGGTGCATTTTGCGCAACAACAGGGCTTCCAGAAAAAATCAGCAGGCCAGCCAACACCCATAAGCATTTGTTTTTTAAAGCCATGTGATGAAATACCTTTCAAGCAAACCGGGTTGCTCTCTATCATACGTGCTTTTTTATGCCATCGGAAATACTTTTGGCACGGCATTACTCCTGCTGCCAGCACCTGTTTACCCTTTAGGCTCTGCCATCGCATCACGCCCAAGTACCATTCTGCACAATAAAAACCACACATTTCGCAGCTTTTGAGAAATACTGCACGTTCACAGCAACTCTCCCCATTGCGATAGGCGTAAAATAAGCTAACCTGTTTCGAGAATGCCATGCAGTCAGCTTTTTCATCCTTTGCATCACGCCCGCGCTGGCAGCAATGGGGTATTTTGTTGACGCTGTCTGCGGCGTTTATCGGAATTCTAGAGCTTGTGCGCATTCCTGCTGCGTGGCTGCTTGGCCCCATGTTTGCAGGCATCATTATCGGCGCATCTCAGGGCCGTATCCAGGTTCCATCGCTGGCATTCAAAGGCAGCAAAGCCATTATCGGCTGTATGATCGCCGCTTCGCTTTCACCGCAGGTGATTGCGCATTTCATGCATGACTGGTGGCTGTTTGTCGGCATTATCCTCTTGACCATCGTTGCCAGCAGCATCATGGGCTATATCATGGCCAAAATGCATGTCATGCCAGGCACCACCGCTGTCTGGGGCACAACACCCGGGGCAGCGGCCACCATGGTGATCATGGCGGAGACCTTTGGCGCCGATGCCCGGCTGGTGGCTTTCATGCAATACATGCGCGTTCTGCTGGTCACCGTTGCGGCATCAGTCATCGCATTGTTTGCAGTACCATCTGCGGCCGATGAAGCTATCCGCACCACGGTGGGCTTCGCATGGTTCCCGCCTATTGATCTGGTGGCATTTGGCTCAACCCTGCTGGTTGCCGGTATTGGCAGCGCCGTTGCCGGCAGGTTCCATATGCCAGCCGGCTACATGCTCATACCTTTGCTGCTGGGCGGTTTATTGCAGGGGATGGGGCTCATTGAAATGCAGTTGCCGCGCTGGCTGCTCGCACCCAGCTTTGCACTGCTGGGGTGGCGGATCGGCCTGACGTTTGACCCCTACAGCCTGCGCCATGCCTACAAAGCGCTGCCAGCGGTGTTGACTTCTGTAGTCCTGCTGATGGCGTTCTGCGGTGTTCTGGCATGGGTACTGGTGCAGGTGCTTGGAGTCGACCCGTTAACCGCATATCTGGCCACCAGCCCGGGCGGGCTGGATACTGTGGCTGTGATTGCTGCCTCCCGTCCTTATGTCGACATATCGTTTGTTGTCACACTGCAAACCGCGCGTTTGTTTTTACTCAGCGTCATTTGCCCATCGCTGGCCCGCTACCTGGCCAAGCGCAGCCACGAGCAGGATACCATGGCTGATTCCTCCTCTGCCTGAACCTGCTGTGTGCCCCATATAAAAAAGCCAGCTCGCACGTTAACGTGCTGCTGGCTTTTGAACATCATACCAATGCTGTTATTTTTTGCTTTCGTTCGGGTTGTTTTCCAGCTCCGGAATGGCACTGCCCTTGTTGGAAGTCAGCAGGCCCGCCTTGCTGTATACCATCAGTTTCTGGCGTGTATCGGTAATGTCCAGGTTGCGCATGGTCAACTGGCCGATACGGTCGCTTGCGGTAAACATGGAATCGCCCTTTTCCATCGTCAGCCGTTCTGGCTCATAGGTCAGGTTGGGTGATTCGGTATTGAGAAGCGAGTAGTCATTGCCGCGGCGCAATTCCAGCGTGACTTCGCCGGTAATGGCGCGTGCCACCCAGTGCTGGGCACTTTCGCGCAGCATCAGCGACTGGGAATCAAACCAGCGGCCCTGATACAGCAAACGCCCCAGTTTGCGGCCGTTTTCACGGTACTGTTCAATGGTGTCTTCATTGTGAATACCCGTCACCAGACGCTCATACGCAATAAACAGCAATGCCAGTCCGGGGGCTTCGTAAATACCACGGCTCTTGGCTTCAATGATGCGGTTTTCAATCTGGTCGCTCATGCCCAGGCCATGCCGCCCGCCAATGCGGTTGGCTTCCATCATCAGCGTCACCAGGTCAGGATATTCCACCCCATTGAGTGCAACCGGACGCCCTTCTTCAAAACGGACGGTCACTTCTTCCGGTTTGATGACCACATCCTCACGCCAGAAAGCCACGCCCATGATCGGCTCAACGATCTTGATACCGGTATTCAGCTGCTCCAGGTCTTTGGCTTCGTGTGTGGCGCCCAGCATGTTGGAGTCGGTCGAGTAGGCTTTCTCTTTAGACATTTTGTAGTCAAAGCCCGATTTGCGCATGAATTCGGACATTTCCGCGCGTCCACCCAGCTCATCGATAAAAGTGCGGTCCAGCCAGGGTTTGTAGATTTTCAGTTCCGGATTGGTCAGCAGGCCATAACGGTAAAAACGCTCAATGTCATTGCCCTTGTAGGTGCTGCCGTCCCCCCAGATGTTCACATCATCTTCTTTCATGGCAGCCACCAGCATGGTACCGGTCACGGCACGCCCGATAGGAGTGGTGTTGAAATAAGTCAGCCCGGCCGTCGTGATGTGAAAAGCGCCGCACTGCAACGCTGCAATACCTTCTGCCACGAGCTGGGCACGGCAATCAATCAGGCGGGCTTTTTCAGCACCATAACTGGAAGCCTTTTTCGGAATGGCATCGTAATCCGACTCGTCGGGTTGCCCCAGATTGGCCGTATACGCATAGGGAATGGCTCCCTTCTGGCGCATCCACAGCAAAGCCGCGCTGGTATCCAAACCTCCAGAAAATGCAATACCCACTTTCTGGCCCACAGGAACTGATTCAAGAATAGTCGCCATATTTCCTCTGATCTTTTGGCTGAAGTCAAATAAAAACGGATTCGCAGGCACACCACCAACCCTGGCCTGCTGGCCATTTCTCAAATGGGTGCCTGTTTAATGTTACCGATTTTAGCCAACCTGCCGGTAACTGGCAGAACAGCTTGCCAGTCAACCTTTTCCAGCAGTCATGTTCAAACAAATAGCCCGCATACAATTTGTACACGGGCTACCTTTTTACAGGCCCAAATCAGCACCTGTGCTGATCAGGAAACTAATCGGCTAATCGGCAACGCGCCCCAGCAGCAAATACTCCATCAGCGCCTTTTGCACATGCATGCGGTTTTCGGCTTCGTCCCACACCACAGACTGCGGACCGTCAATCACCTCTGCGGTAACCTCTTCACCGCGATGCGCCGGCAGGCAATGCATGAACACTGCATTTTTTGCTGCTGCGGCCATCATTTCGTCGTCCACACACCAGTCGGCAAACGCCTTGCGGCGAGCTTCGTTCTCGGCCTCAAAGCCCATGCTGGTCCACACATCGGTTGTCACCAGATCGGCTCCGGCGCAGGCCTGCATCGGGTCTTTGAATATTTTGTAGCATTTATCATCGGTAATGCCAGCAAGCGCCAGGTCCACGCCATACCCGCTGGGGGTGCTGATATGCACCGTGAACCCAAGCAATTGGGCTGCCTGCAACCAGGTGTTGGCCATGTTGTTGCCGTCCCCCACCCAGGCCACCACTTTGCCTTCAATGGAACCGCGGTGTTCAATGAAGGTAAAAATATCGGCCAGTATCTGGCAAGGATGGAACTCGTTGGTCAGGCCATTGATGATTGGCACACGGGAATAGCGGGCAAATGTTTCGAGCTTATCCTGACCAAAGGTACGGATCATCACAATATCGGTCATGCGGCTGATCACACGTGCGGTATCCTCAATCGGCTCGGAGCGTCCGAGCTGGCTGTCACCGGTGGTCAAATGCACCACAGAACCACCCAGTTGGTACATGCCAGCCTCAAAACTCACACGCGTACGGGTAGAGGCTTTTTCAAAAATCATCGCCAGCGTGCGGTCAGCCAGCGGATGGTACTTCTCATACGTTTTGAAGCGATGCTTGATGATACGCGCGCGTTCAAACAGGTATGCGTATTCTTCCGCATTGAAATCCTTGAATTGCAGATAATGACGAATCAGCCGATCACCGGGTAACATGACAAAAATCCTTTTTAGAATAAGCTCGATAGTATCAATTCTGTGCATTACATACGAAGCAGGCTGCTCACAAAACTGCCCATACCCTTGCACCACTCACAATTTTTCAGATAGATAAAACGGATTTGGCATCATACCAAACATCTATACACTGCGGCATGACTTCATACGCCAAAATGTTGTCTTTAGAATCACCTGCTGGCACCACCGGCCTGCATATCTGCATCGTGTATGCGCTGATCCGTCTGCAAAATCTGCTCCTGTGCCGCGCGCGCCCTGTCTAAAGGCTGCTGCACATGCTCGGTGATCTGCTGTGCCGCTCTCTGGCTGGCTGGCTCGCTTTGCGCAGCAGTTTCACTTTTTTCACAGGCGGCCAAAACCATTGCCGCCGCCACACAAACAGCACCAGACACAACCCTCATCATTGTTCTCAACATTGTTTTTTGCAAAATACCCTGCTCCATTTCAACCCCATTGATATTGACTTTGCTCACCACAGCCCCAGCGTGGATGCCGGAAATGCCGGATCAGACTGCCGTATAAACTCGTCCAGCCGCCCTTTTTCGCGGATGATGCGCTGCCCTTCCCGGCTCATCATACCGGTGCAGCGTTCCCGGTCATGCACAACCACCATGTTCTGCCGGCTCCAGAACACGCCGGGTAAATTCGGATCGGCCTGTGCATTCAACTGCCAGCACTGCACCCGATGATCCCAGATCTTGCGCCAGCGCACCCAGGCCCCATGGTTTTGCTCAATAAACCCGTAGGTGGCCGCCACCATCACCAGCATACGCTGGTTGGAGGTTGAATTGGCCCAGCCCTGCAATGCAGCAATGATGGCCTCATCATCCAGCGGCCAGTTCGAAAAATCCGTATCGCAAAAAACAAGGTTCACCGCACCTTGCTCACATGCCGAAACCACACAGGAGCGCACCAGCGACACAAACTCAGCCTGCCCGCTGAATGTCTGGAACTGCGGCAGCAAGCCTTCTGGTTCCGCAGAGCCGCCGGCGTCAAAATCCTGCTGGTCACTCACTGTCATAAAGCCATCCGTCGTCACGCCAGGCCTGCAGCAATTCTCTGGCCTGAGCGCTGGCGCGCCGCACCTGTGCCGCCGTCAGATAGCGCTGGTTGGCCAAGGCGCGCATCAGCGTTGCATCACGGCCTGACATTTTGTACGACTCACCATTGATATAACAATGCCTCTCATCATAAAGCATACGCGTTGCCGCGGCCAAATGCACTGCCCCTATTGGCGTCTCCAGAATAGCCCCTTCAAACCAAATCCCCGGTTTTGGCTCGCTCATATATTCGCCCAGTGCCCGGTGCAATACCTGCGGCGAAGCCAGCGCCTTGCGAACCGCTTTTTCCGCATATTGCTGCAACGCCGCCGGAATGGCCGCAGGCGTGTCTGTTGCCTTCTGGGACGGATCGGTGTAATACACCTCATCATCAGGCTGATCTTCCAGCATGCGGAAAGTCACTTCACGCGCCAGCTCGGTGCGCTGCGGCGTGCGAAAGCCCACCGAATACGTCACGCACTCACCCCCGGCACCTGTGCCATCATGCCCCCACAGTGGCGGCAGGTACAGCAGGTCGCCCGGCTCCAGAATATATTCATTTTCGGGATCAAAATGTTTCAGAATTCTCAGCGGCACATCATCACGCAAATCCTGAAAATCATGCACCGGCCCGATGCGCCAGCGCCCTTTGCCCTGCCCCTGAATCAAAAACACGTCATACGCGTCATAATGCGGCCCGACACCACCGTCGGCACTGGCCCAGGCCATCAGCACATCATCGAGCCGTGCATCGGGAATAAAGCGGAACTGCTGCATCAGTTCATGTGCCACAGCCTGGTGTGTATCAACCCCCTGCAGCAACAAAGTCCATTTGGGCCGGGAAACCGGCGGCAAGGAACGCCGCTGGAAAGGCCCCTGCCGCACACGCCAGACGCCTTTGGGCGTACACTCCACAACCTTGGACTCCACATCCTCCCGCTCGGCCATGGCAAACATTTCCTGCCGTGAAATCGGCCCGGTAAAACCGGGAAAAGCCTGCCGGACCAGCAGGGGTTTCTTGCCCCAGTACTGGCGCATGAACTGCTGTGGCGTCAAACCGCCCAGAAAAACCTGTGGTTGATTAGCTTGCATATAAAATAGACCCTATGAATATCAAATCACCGTGCGTCATTACCCTGACCTGGACTCTCAGAGACTCCCTGAACAACATCATTGATGAACTCAAGGAGCCCACTGCCTATCTGTATGGCGGCAATGACCTGCTGCCCAAAATTGAAGAGGCCCTGCTTGATCATACCAAAGGCGAGCAGTTAGACCTGTATCTGGAGCCTGAGCACACCTATGGCGATTATGACAGCGATCTGGTCTTTTTTGAGGCCCGAAACGTCTTTCCTGACCCAATCAGCCCCGGTATGCAGTTTGAAGGCCTGCCCCAGGGTGCCAAAAGCCAGGCCCCGGCAGACACCATCTATACCGTAACGGAAGTCTATGACGCATATGTCGTGGTTGACGGCAACCACCCGCTGGCGGGCATATCACTGAAGCTGCACCTTAACATCAAAGACGTGCGCGAAGCCACCCCGGATGAAATTGAACGCGGCAGCCTGGCAGCCGGCATGTTTGAAGTGGCCGATTTGCTGCCGCTGGGCAAAAAGATTCACTAACAACTCACACTATGCTACTCAGTGCTGCTGAGGCAAACGCTCTTTAATACCTGCCTTCAGCTTTGGCATAAAGGCAGTGATTGCCGGCTTGAGTTCGGCAAACAGCGGATCATCCTTGTTTTCCAGCACCACTTCGGTCAGCAGTTTCAGACCGACAGCAAAGGCGGTTGCGGTATTTTCATCAAAATGCGTACCCTGCCTAATCCGCTGCACAATCTGCAAAATATCGTCGTGGTTGCCCACCTGAAAACTCAGTGGCTGGCTGGTTGACTCGCGCCCTTCAGAAGATACCACGGGTTCCACCGTGATTTTAAACTGGTATTTTTTAGCCATTTTCATCCTTATCATGGCAAAAGCGCCGACTTTCCTTTAATAAAGGTGTGTCAGCGCTTTTTTAGTTCTGCAATTCTTATTAACTCTTATTGCGCGGTGTAACCACCATCCACCATCACGCATGAGCCGTTGACAAACGATGCATCATCACTTGCCAGGAACAGCACCACGGCAGCCACTTCTTCCGGTTTGCCCAGACGGCCTTCTGGATGCAATGCCTCCAGCGCTTTTTTCGCTTCAGGGCCAATGTGATCCAACAGCGGCGTGTTAATATACCCCGGGCATACAGCGTTCACGCGCACACCCTTGGCCGCATAATCAATGGCCAGCGTCTGTGTCAGCAGTTTCACGCCGCCCTTGGCTGCTGCATAGGCGGTTACACTGTTTTTCCCCACATGGCTGTGAATAGAGCCGCAGTTCACAATCACACCGCCGCGTTTGTGTTTCTCCCAATACGCAATGACAGCACGGTCACACAAGTAGACACCGGTCAGGTTGATGTTGATGGTTTGCTGCCAGTCTGCCAGTGAGAGTTTGGTTACGGCGTTGTCACGCGCAATCCCGGCATTGGCAAACAGAATATCCACCCCGCCAAAACGCTCCACGGTTTTATCCAGCATCTGCTGAACAGCAGCTTCACTGGCAACATCGGTTTTGACAAACAGTGCCTGGCTGCCGTTCTTTTGCAACTGGTCTGCCACGTCCTGCCCTTTGTCAGAAAAATCGGCAATGACTACTTTGGCACCTTCTTTGGCAAACGCCTGCACGCTTGACAGTCCAATACCGCTGGCCCCTCCGGTCACAATGGCTACTTTGTCTTTGAATCTCATTATTGTTCCTCCTTAAGTGAGTTGGTCCGGCCAGCCACCTGCTTGCTACCTGCTGTTTTAAACTGAAATGCTTTTGCAAAGGCAGAAACTGCTGGCCTGTATCTGTCATGATACATCTGTCCAGCATGGCGTATTTCTATGCATGGACATGCAGTTCATCTTACATCAAACTTTGACCTGATATCAGCGTTGGCATTTTCCATTTTGCTGCATTTGCGCATGATGCTGACACGCCAAGCCTGTTATGTCACAATCGCCCCATGAAAAATTCTGCTGTCAATCTTCCTGTTTTGGGTATCGGCATGGCCATACTGGCCGCCATGCTGTGGGGCACCACCGGCACAGCACAAAGCATGGCCTCCGGCGCTACTTCACCATACTGGACGGGTGCATTACGGCTTGCATTTTCCTGTGGTTTTTTTCTTGTTCTCATTTTTTACAAACGGTTCAGACAAACGCCTCATTCAGCAGATGTTTACGCGCAGCGCCCTACACCGTTAAAGCAAAAGCCTTACTTGGCAACCGTTCTGATTGCAGGTACCTGCATGGGTTTATACAACCTGTCTTTTTTTTCCGGCGTTAAAGCCACCGGTATTGCCATTGGCACTGCCGCAGCCATTGGCAGCGCCCCGATCTGGGCCGGACTGTTGCAGGCGCTGATCACCCGCAAGGCCCCTCCCTGGCTATGGTGGGCTGGTACGTTGTGTGCCACTGCAGGCGGTATCTGGATGGTATTGTCACAGGCTACGCCATGGCAGTTTGACCCCAAAGGGCTGGCCTTGTGCCTGTCAGCCGGCCTGACCTACGCCATTTACACACTGGTCAGCAAACGCCTGTTGAAAATGGCTTCACCGCTGACCATTACCAGCCATACTTTTGGCATCGCAGCCCTCATCGCCATCCCTGCAGCCTGGCTGCTGACCGGGCCTTTAAGCATCACGCCATCCGACTGGCTGATCATGCTCTACCTGGGTGTGGCGGCCACTGGCATTTCCTACCTGCTGTTTACGCAGGCGCTCAAACACATTTCAGCAGCCACCGGTGTAGCGCTGGCCTTGTTTGAGCCTATTACCGCATTTGTGCTGGCCATTGTGGTGGTGGGCGAGCCTGTACAGGCCTGGGCCTTTGCCGGCTTGTGCCTGATTCTGGCTGGACTGGTACTGGTTTTGCGCACCGAAATGCGCGCGACAACGGCCTGAATTTTCAGATATCCACGATTCAATTTATCGCAATTTGTATAACCCGCCACGCTTTATTTCGCCATAGCGGATAATATGCCAACGTAAGAGGATGGAGTTCATATGATCAAAAATGCTCAAACACTTGTTGCAGAAGCTAAAAAAAACATTCATGAGATTACAGTTAATGAGGCCGATGCAGCCCTGAAAGCGGCAGACATCATTATTGATGTGCGCGAGCCTGCAGAATACCAGGCCGGGCATGTGCCTGGAGCCGTCAATATTCCGCGCGGGCTGCTCGAATTTAAACTGGGAGAAATTCCTGAATTGAATTCAGCACAGGCCAGAATTGTCATGTACTGCAAAACCGATGGCCGTTGCGCACTGGCAGCACAGACGCTGCAGGATATGGGTTACCAGCAGGTACAGTCCATTGCAGGTGGTATCAATGCCTGGATCGATGCGGGCAAACCAATCGAACTTTAAACACTTTATCCACATTTCTGAAACGTTTATGCTTGTTCGCCTTTCCAAACGCATGGCTGAATTGGGCCTGGCCTCGCGCCGTGAAGCTGATGACTGGATTGCCAAAGGCTGGGTTCAAGTCAACCAGCAGCCCGCCACACTGGGACAAAAAGTGCCGGCAGATTTACCGGCTGCGCAAATCAAAATTCAACGGGCTGCACAGACAGAGCAGCAAAAACGCGTTACCGTGATTCTGCATAAGCCCGTGGGCTATGTTTCGGGGCAGGCAGAGCATGATTACACGCCTGCCATCGCGCTGATTGACCCCGCCCGGCACTGGAAAGAGGATTCATCGCAGCAATCTTTTTCCCGCCAGCAGCTCAGAGGACTGGCCCCGGCCGGCCGGCTCGATATTGACTCCACAGGCATGCTGGTGCTGACCCAGGACGGCCGCATTGCCCGCCAGTTAATTGGTGAAGATTCTCATCTGGAAAAGGAGTATCTGGTCCGGGTGGCCGATGAACAGGGAAGCGAAAATATTCAGGAGCGCTTTTCAAAAGACAAGCTGAAACTGCTCAACCACGGCCTGGCGCTGGACAATGTGCCACTCAAGCCGGCACAGGTTAAATGGCTGAATGCCAACCAGTTGCAGTTTATCCTGGTTGAAGGGAAAAAGCGCCAGATCCGGCGCATGTGCGAACAGGTCGGGCTGAAAGTTGTCGGCCTGAAACGCGTACGCATGGGGCGTATCCGCCTGGGCGCACTGCCACAGGGGCAGTGGCGTTATCTGGCACCGCATGAGCAGTTCTGATATACAGAGGCAATAACCTGTTGCCTCTGATGCTGCCACTTCCCAGAGCATGCATCCGCACCTGCCAGAACAGTCTCATCTGAAACCTCTGGCAGGATTTTCACAGCAAGGCTGCGCACCGCAGTATTAATCTTCATCCCTGATCTGTGCCAACAGTTCATATGAATGCAACCGGGCCTCGTGATTGTAGATGGCAGAAGCCACAATCAGCTCATCGGCCTGGGTCAGCGCAACAAACTCTTTGATCTGCTGACGCACTGTTGCAGGAGACCCAATGGCAGAGGCCGCCAGGGTCTGCCGGACAATGGCCGTTTCAGTAGAATCCAGTTGCGATAACAGGTTGGCCTTGGGCGCAGGCAGTTGCGAAGGCCTGCCCATGCGATTATTGATAAAAGACTGCTGTGCGGATGAAGCCAACAGCATCGCTTCATCATCGGTCTCAGCCACAAAAGCGTTGTAGCCCACCATGACATAAGGCTCATTCAGATATTTGGACGGCCTGAACTGTGAGCGGTACACCTCCAGCGCCTGCATCATCATGGCCGGTGCAAAATGTGATGCAAACGAGTAAGGCAGCCCCAGCGCGGCGGCCAGTTGGGCACCAAACAGGCTTGACCCCAGTATCCAGACAGGCATACGGGTGCCTGCACCGGGAATCGCACGCACCGCACGGCGCGGTGAATCTTCAAAATACTCCATCAGCTCAACCACATCTTCCGGAAACGCCTCCGGGTCAGACATCAGGTTGCGTCTGAGTGCGCGCGCTGTTTTAGGGTCCGACCCCGGCGCCCTGCCCAGCCCCAGCTCAATACGGCCCGGATACATCGCCTCCAGCGTTCCAAACTGCTCTGCAATCACCAGCGGCGAATGGTTGGGCAGCATGATGCCGCCGGCCCCTATCGTCAGCGTCGAGGTGCCTGCCGCAATGTACCCCATCAGTACCGCTGTGGCAGAGCTTCCAATACCCGGCATGCCATGGTGTTCTGCCACCCAGTAACGCTGGTAGCCCCAGCGCTCGGCATGTTGTGCCAGATCCAGCGTATGCCGGAAAGATTCAGCAGCAGATCCCCCTTCATTAATGGGTGACAAATCCAGAACAGCTATTGCAACCATCATCTATCCTTTTCACTTGATATGTGCATAAAACAAGCCCCCTTAACGCACCGATGCCTGCTCGCCATCCAGCGCACGAACCAGATCCTGCAACAAAGGCATTAATTCACCTGTTGCAATGGCCGCATCGGCATCAAACACATCGTCTGAGTCATTGGGGTTGGACTCAAACACCACATCCAGGAAACTGATGCGTTTGAGCTTTAACTCCTGCGTCAGTATCAGGCTGACCCGGCTGTTCCAGGTCAAAGCCATTTGTGCCGGGTGCATACCCTGCTCAAGGTGCTGCCGGATCTCGGGCGTATCCAGCGAGAGCCGGGCATAACGCAGAACCGATTTCATTTCACTGTCTGAGCGCAGCTCACAATCCATATCCACTGTCCATGGTGCAGGCTCACCATCCAGCAGCCACTGTGCCATAGCCACTGCCGGAGACGTTTTGGTCTGCATATCGCTGACAGCCAGGCCATCCAGCGCCTTGACCAGCGCAGTAACAACTATGCCCGCATGGGTGGTACTGGTGGCATCCACCATGATCCAGCGGTTTTTAGGCTCTATCCAGATATTAAACCCGCGCTGCCGCGGAAACGCCTGCGGCAACAATTCCTGCGTGACCTGCTCCTTGAGTTCTTTCTGGTACTGGCGTCCGGGGCGGCGTCCGCTGTCTTTTTCAATTTTGTCGCACACCTCCTGCAAACGGCGTTTGATAACCGCCGCCGGTACCGGTTTGTCCTCTACCAGCAGGCGCAGCAGCCATTGTCCATTGACAAACTCAACCAAAGGCCCGTTTTCAGCTCCACGCGGCTCTACCCATCCGATTGACTGCGACTGGGAGCCTGCACACGGGGTAAAACGATTTTTCTCCAATGCCGCCTCCATGGCCTGCATTTCCGGTTTCCACTTATCCGCATAACGAAACAACATCAAATTCTTAAACAACACGCCATCCATTCCTTCTTGATAACAACCTCATTTTGAACCTTATGCCACAATAAGCACCATAGGTCAGAGCAAAGGGTTTACATCTTTGCAGCAAGTGAACTATTTTGCCAGTTTGCCGCTCAACTTACTTTTCACGATAACAAAACACAATATTATGGATAGACGACACTTTCTTTCTTCCTCTGGTAAAGCCATTGGTGCTGGCAGCGTTGTATCAGCACTGTCACTATGGTCTACCCTGACACAGGCCGAACAGCTCCGGGTGTTAGGCGCTTCACAGCGTTTTGATCTTGATATTCTCAAGGCGCACGCTCAAAAAATGGCTTCCGAAGCTTATGTTGTACACAATAACCATCTGCCTGCCGAGGTTTCTAAACTGAACTGGGACCAGTACCAAAGCATCCAGTTCAAGGATGACCACACCCTGTGGGGTGACGACAAGCTGCCGCTGGCTGCTAAATTTTTCCATCTGGGGCTGTTCTTTAAAACTCCAGTCCAGATGTACCAGGTCGTCGACGGGCAGGCCCAGGAACTGGCTTATGACCCGGCCATGTTCAACTACGGCAAAAGCGGTCTGGACGGCTCTAAACTGCCGGCCGACCTGGGCTTTGCCGGCTTCAGGCTGCTGAATACCCAGGATATGACACGCGATATTGCCGCCTTTTTAGGCGCCAGCTATTTCCGCGCTGTCGGGGTTGAAAAGCAGTATGGCCTTTCCGCCCGCGGGCTGGCCATTGACACCGCCATGCCGTACCCGGAGGAATTCCCGGAATTCATCGCTTTCTGGCTGGAAAAACCTGCGGCCGATGCCAAAGCGCTTAAGGTATATGCGCTGCTTGATTCTCCCAGCATCACCGGCGCCTATCAATTCACCATCACCCCCGGTGATACGCTCACCATGGATGTCGCGGCTTATCTGTACCCCCGCAAAGAAATTGCCCGCATGGGTATTGGCCCTTGCACCAGCATGTACCAGTATGGTGAAAATGACAAGCGCATGGCCTGGGACTGGCGCCCGGAAATCCACGACTCCGATGGCCTGCAACTCCATACCGGCAATGGCGAATGGATCTGGCGGCCTCTGGCCAACCCGGTCCATCTGCGTTTCAACGCTTTCCAGGACAATAATCCGCGTGGTTTCGGACTGGTACAAAGAGACCGCAACTTTGACCACTATCAGGACGACGGCATTTTTTACGAACGCCGCCCCAGCCTGTGGGTAGAACCACAAGGCAACTGGGGCGCAGGGTCGGTGGACCTGGTTGAAATTCCCACTGTGGACGAAACGTTTGACAATATCGTGGCGTTCTGGACCCCGGCGCAAAAACCACAACGCGGCGATGAACTGGTCTATCAGTACCGTTTGTACTGGGGCGGCCTGCCCCCGGTCAGTTCACCGCTGGCACACTGTGTTGACACCTATACCGGGCTGGGTGGTGTAGTCGGCCAGAAACGCACCTACTATTCGCAGCGCTTTGTGGTGGATTTTGTCGGCAGCATACTGGAAAAACTGCCCGAAAATGCCACCGTCAAACCGGTTATCACCGTATCACGCGGAGAGGTTGAGCTGGCTTCTGTACGGCCACAGTACGAGAAAAAAGGCTACCGCGCCATGTTTGACCTGAAGCCTGATGACAGCACCAGCCAGATCGACATCCGCCTGTACCTTGAACATGAAGGACAAGTATTGAGCGAAACCTGGCTGTATCAGTGGAACCCGCCACCGCTGAACCAGCGTACGCTGTATTAAAACAAAGCTTTTGGAAATATCCGGCGCCTGAAAAGGTGCCAGATGTTTTTTTAAAACACGATACGCTCAGCCGCATTCCCTACCGGGGCTTCCGTTGCCGGAGACGTGGCTCTGGGCAGCGCAGGCTGCTGCTCCATATCAAGCTGGTAATGGTAATAAATGCTTTGTTGCAGCAATGCAAAGAACCGGTCATAAAAATCCCCGGAAACAATGGTTGCACTCCCCACTTTCACCAACGAACTGCCAGAAGAAAATAACGGTACAGAAACCGACCCCAGCGCCGGCAGCCCCAGGCTCGCCGAGGTATTGTCCGTGGTTAAGGTATAGCGGTCCTGCACGGCTGTCGCATAAACCGTGGTACGTTCTTTGCCCCTGTTATCGGGCTCGGCAATGCAGACCACATGAAAGTTGATTTCCACATGCTCTTCACCGGTAGGTTGAAAAGACTTTGTGGCCATGATCTGCTCCCTGTTGGAGTTGACCATGATATAGCCCTGGCTGAGCAGTGTTCTTCTGGCCGCCTCGCAGGCAACATTCTGACTGACAGCAAATTCCTCATGGAAATCTCCACCGCCGTGGAATTCATTGTCATCATAAATCTTGTAAGAAGTCGGCAAAATATTCAGGCAGCCGCCCAGCAGCGCGCACACCCCGGCCAGGCCCAACAGCCTGCCGTAGCGTTGTATTGCCATCCGTACTTTGGATACATTCAGCATGATGTGCCTGATTTCACACAGCACCTGACAGACTCCTTCATGGTCCTGTTGCCCGTTGGTTCATTTAAAATAATATGCCGCAGCCCGCCGAATCATACGTCATTGTCTGTTTTTTGAGTATATGTACGTCTTTGCGGCATGACTGATCATGTGCCTATTATACGCTGCCGGCCTTATGCCTCACTCCATGAGGCTTTCCCCTGACTCATCGCCATCATCTGCTCATACAGTTGATTCTTCTGTGCCTGGGGCACATCAAAATACACTTTCACCTGCTGCGCATGCTCCATCTGCTTGATGACAATTCCCTCCTGCTCAAGCGCATAACGCACACGGCCTTCAAGTGCATAGTCAAATTCACAGACCACCGACACCGTGACAATGAGAGGGATTTTCTCCGCATTCAACAGCGCCTGTGCCACCGCATCGGTATAAGCACGCACCAGCCCGCCTGCACCCAGCTTAACACCGCCAAAATAGCGCACCACCGTCGCCAGCACGCCTTCCAGGTCCTGATGGCGCAACACCTCCAGCATCGGGCGCCCTGCCGTACCGCCGGGCTCACCATCGTCCACCGCCGCCGACTGCCCTCCCGCCAACAACGCCCAGCAGATATGTGTGGCTGTCGGGTGCTGCTGCCATAACTGGTCCACCACTTCCTGCGCCTGCGCACGGTTGGTCGCAGGCTGAACACAGCCGATAAACCGGCTTTTTTTAATGATCAATTCACTGTGTACAGGTGTGGCAAGTGTCTGTGGCATAGGGGCAAAGCCTATCACAAATTGGCCAGTTCATGCCAGCCCATTTGTTATAAACAGGCGTTCCTATTCGCAGCCGCAGATGCCAACTCAGACCTGCCGGCACTGAAGCTGCTGTACACCATTCTGTGCCAGCAAATCCAGCTCGTCCAGCAACGCCACCGCAAAACTGCCTACCGCACGCGTGCGGCCAGCGGCCAGTTCCCCTGCAATTCCCATATGTGAAAGTGCCGCTAAAGCGGCCAGCAACGGGGTTTCACAAACGGCACAATAAGCCGCCACCATCGCTGAAAGTGAACAGCCTGCACCGGTAATGCGCGTCAGCTGCTCATGGCCATTATCCAGCGCATACGTGCTGACGCCATCTGTCACGTAGTCGGTCTGGCCGGTCATCGCCACGATTGTCTGATGCTGCCGTGCCAGTTGGCGGGCACACTCCAGCACCTCATTGCTGGAGGTCAGGCTATCCGTTCCTTTGCTCAGGCTTTTCTGCCCGCCCATTGCGGCAATTTCCGCTGCATTGCCCCGGATCACGGCAGGCCGATATTGCAGCAACCCATCACAAAAACGGGTTCTGAAATCCAGTACACCATAAGCCACCGGGTCCAGCACCCAGGGTTTCCCGGCCTCGTGCGCAGCGATCACCGCCGCTTTGATCGAATCTGCAAGCTCCGGCGTTAATGTGCCCACATTCACCAGCAGCGATGAGGCAATCCGGGCAAAAGGCACACTTTCCTCCCGTGCCATCACCATGGCCGGGGAAGCGCCAATTGCCAGTAACACGTTGGCGGTAAAATTTACCACCACATCATTGGTCATGCAGTGCACCAAAGGTCCTGTCTGGCGCACCTGCTGCAACTGCTGCATCAAAATCTGCTGATTCAACATACCACGATTCCTGCTCACACGTTTATTCAATGATGCGTATTTTGCCCTGAAAACAATTCATTGCTCTGATCCAGCTCATTGAATGCATGGCATATAGGGGCAGAACACATCAAAAAATGGAGGTGTTCCCACCTCCATTGAAATGTCTGCCCTCCCGTTGATTACAGCCCGGTGATATTGGCATCCTTCGGATAACGCACCACATAAGAATAAGTGATGTTGCGCTGCTCACCTGCTTTTAGGCTCAGCGTCCACTTCACTTCACCGGTTTTATCATCATGCACACCGCCAGCCAGTTTGAGGTCATTGAGCGTGACTTCACTGTCACGGCTCACCGGCAACTGGTCTTTGATGACCAGTTGAACGGCCTCGCCGCGTGTATTGCGTATGTTGAATGTGTAGGCAAACGTCCGCTGAGCACTGCCACCAAACAAACCAGCAGTACCCCGGTTGTTCTGGTCTTCGACACGTTCGACTATGATGCGCTTGTCACGACCCAGAGAAACATCCAGCCCTTCCTTGATGTTGTTCAGATCAATCCGGCCCTGCCCAATGAAAGAGTTTTCAAAATACACATTGGTAGTACCCGGCAACAGGTTCAGGTTCTGCCAGTCGGTCAGGCGTGCCTGCAAAAAAACATCCTGATCGAGCTTGGGCGTTGCCACATACTGGTAGCTTGCCGGAACCTGGGCACTCTGAATCAGAATCATATGCCCTTTACCATCTGTCGGTACGGTATAGGGAATGGCAATATCAAAACTGGTGTTCACGCCCTGCGCGTTGGTGGTCACATAGCCGTCCAGCGCATTGGTCTGTATCCGACCGTACAATGCCGTAGTAGGCGCTTCAGCACGCATAGCGACAGGTGATGGTTGCGGCATATACTCCCTGCTGACAGATCCGCTAGCAGTGGCTGCTGTACTTACTGGCTGTGGCCTGGCCACAGCAATATGCCAGGGCCGCAGCGTGGGTACCTGCACGCCCTGTGACGGGTTGCCGGTGGACAGGGTCAGGTTCACCTTGTCCCAGTTGATGCCGGTATTCTGGAACACATTGGCCTTGTATGTCACATTCACCGGCGCCCCCACTTTGGGCACGTGCAGATCATAAGCCGGAACCCAGCCGGCATCATTGACCACATACGACATGCGAACCTGGCTGGTGGTAGCCTGTGGTGCATAAAACTTCACCACCACCTGGCCGCCAGGCTGATAGCCTTTGTTGCGCTCCTCATCCAGTTGCTGCTCCAGTTTGCCAATGCGCTCATCCAGCTTGGACACATCCAGATTCAACTGCACCTGCTGTTTCAACGCCGCAGTCATGCGGGTAGAAATCAGGTCCAGCATTTTGCCGATTTCTGCAGCAGAAATCCGGCCATCGCTTTGCGCCAGTTGGCGGTTTGCCTCCAGCACGGCCAACTGCTCCTGGATCACGCTCAGTTGAATCTGCAGGCCTTCGCGCTCGGCCTTTACCGCATCCAGCTCTTTCTGAATCTCCTGCGCTTTGGGAGACAGGTTTTCATCCACCAGGTAATCATTGCGAATGCCCGAAGACAGCACCATCACGCCGTTACTGGCCGAGATAGACAGGCTTTGCTCATTGATGCGCCCGGCCACATTGGTGAATACAACCTCGCTTTCACCGGCAGGCAGCCGCACAGAGCCGGAGTTGAACAGCTCGGCGCCGCGTAAAAATACCGTCACATTGTCCAGATTGATTTTCTGCGTGGTACTCTGTGCATAAGCCTGCAAAGACATCATGCCGCACAGCAGCGGCACCGCCACCACCGAGGCTAAAACGGTACGTATTTTGGTTTTCAGTGAGTACATATCAGTTCCTCATTGTCGTTGTTTCATGGTTCAATTCAGGGCAGTTGCTCAGGCGGTGCTGTCACAGACCCATGATCTGCGCATCTTTCGGGTAACGCACTGCAAAAGAATATGTGATGCTGCGCTGCTCGCCGGCTTTCAAATCCAGCGTCCATGTCACTTCACCTGTTTTATCATCATGCACGCCGCCAGCAAGTTTGAGGTCATTGAGCGTAACCTCGCTATCCTGGCTGACCGGCAACTGCTCTTTGATCACCAGTTTGATGGCGTCAGCACGTGTATTGCGCACATTGACAGTGTAGGCAAATGTGCGCTGCGCACTGCCGCCAAACAGTCCGGCGGTTCCCCGGTTGTTTTTATCTTCCACACGGTCAATGATGACGCGTTTGTCACGACCCAGCGAAACATCCAGCCCATCCTTGATGTTGTTCAGGTCAATCCGCCCCTGGCCGATAAATGAATTTTCAAAATACACGCTGGTAGCGCCCGGCAACAAATTCAGGTTCTGCCAGTCGGTAATGCGCGCCTGCAGGAACACATCGGAATCCAGCTTGGGTACGGTAACATACCGGTAGTCTGCGGCCATATCAGCGCTTTGCACCATGATCACATGGCCTTTGCCATCCGAAGGAACAGTGTAAGGAATACTGATTTCAAAACTGGTATTGATGCCCTGGGCATTGGTGCTTACATAACCATCCAGCGTATTGCTCTGTACCGCCCGGCGTGGTGCCGCCGGGGCCATGGCCGCCATCGGTACCGCTTTTTCTTCATACATCACGCTTTCAGCCACGCGAGCCATATCCTGCTGCGCCAGCGCCACCGGATGATCCACCGTTACAAACCACGGGTACAGATGAGGTGCCTGCACGCCCTGCGATGGGTTGCCGGTGGAAAGCGTCAGGTTCACTTTGGTCCAGTCAATCCCGGTATTCTGGAATACACGGGCCTTGTACGTCAGATGAACCGGTTCACCCACTTTCTCCACATGCAGGTCATACGTGGGCACCCAGCCCGCGTCAGACACCACATACGACATTTTCAAATCTGTCGTGGTCGCCTGCGGCGCATAAAACTTCACCACAATACGCCCCCCCGGCTGGTACCCTTTGCTGCGCTCTTCCTCCAGTTGCTGCTCCAGCCTGCCAATGCGTTCATCGAGCTTATGCAGTTCCAACTGAATATCTGCCTGCGCTTTAAGCGCCGCGCTCACCCTGGCTGCCACAAAATCCAGCATCCGGTTCAGCTCATCTACCGAAACGCTGCCCCCATCCTGCGCCAGCCTGCGGTTGGCCTTCAGTACCGCCAGTTGCTCCTTGATCACATTGATCTGCACCTGCAAACCTTCCCGCTCCAGCCTGGCAGCATCCAGTTCATCCTGAATCCGCTGCGCCTGGGGCGAAAGGGTCTCATCCTGCAGGAAATCATTCCGCACCCCCGAAGACAGCACCATCACGCCATTGCTGGCCGAGATGGACAGGCTTTGCTCATTGATACGCCCGGCCACATTGCTGAACACCACCTCGCTCTCGCCAGCCGGCAATGTCAGTTTGTCAGAGCTGAATAACTCTGCACCGCGCAGAAAAACCGTGACATGTGTCAGTTTGACAGGTTGAACCGTTGGACTCATGGTTGTTTGTGCTCCCGAAGAAAACGCCACCATGCCCAGTGCAGTGGCAAAAACCAGTGATAAAAGAGACCCTCTTTTATACAGCCGATGACAGAAATTGTTCATAAACATTCCTTGGCATATGGCCCCAAAATTACAGGCCGTTTCAAATACTGAAATGAGAGAATTGAACAACAAAATGATCAACTTCAGCATACAGATGCCCTGTTATACGGAGCAAATCCGCCAACGGGGTTAAATGGACACCCTATTTTTATACAAATACGCAAATAAAGGCTGATTGGCTGTAAAAGCACTTTCCCAGATAAAAATAAACCATGTGGCTGCACGCAACCACATGGTCATCACACCAAGGAAAAAGGTGTTTTTTTCAGACCGTTATCAGAATCACGCAAAAAGCCCGTTCTGATAGTCCAGAGCAGCCTGCAGAATTTCCTCACGCGTATTCATCACAAAAGGCCCATACTGCACAATAGGCTCATGCAACGGCTTACCTGCCAGCAGCAAAACACGGGCATCTGCCGTATTGCCGGCCGGGGCCTGCAATACCACGCCATCGGCCCCGGCGTCATTATTGAGAATACCCATGCGCTGCTGCGGCACGGTTGTCCCCTGCACATCCACATTCTGCCGGTACACATAAATGAACGCATTGGCCTGCGGCGCAATGGCCTGGGCAAACCGGGTTCCGGGCGGCATGGTGATATCCAGATACAGCGGTTGCGTGATCTCACGCTGGTGTGCGCCCTGCACATCACCGGAAATGCCTGCAATGACTTTCACATTCACCCCTTCAGGGGTGGTGTAGGCCGGAATATCCTCAGCCTGAAAGTCCTTATACCAGGGCTTTAGCATTTTTTGGCTGGCCGGCAGATTCAGCCACAACTGAAACCCTTCCATCACACCGCTTTTCTGCTCGGGCAGCTCACTGTGCACAACGCCACTGCCGGCAATCATCCACTGGACGCCGCCACTCTCCAGCACACCTTCGTGCCCGGCACTGTCACGGTGCCGCATACGCCCCTGCGACATCAGCGTAATGGTTTCGAACCCCCGGTGCGGATGGTTTGGAAAACCTTCAATGTAATCGTCAGGATCATCACTGCCGAAATGGTCCAGCATCAAAAAAGGATCCAGCCTTTTTTGCATGATCGGCTGTGACAATACACGCGTCAGGCGCACGCCAGCGCCATCACTGGTCTCTTGTCCGGCAACCAGTTGTTCAATGGTCCTGCTTTGTTTGATATTCATCGTGACCTCTTCTTTCTAGGGCGTTTTAACACGCCCTCATAACCGTTGACAATAAAGACCATACCATATTAAGGGAACAGTCAACACCCTTGCCCCCAATGGTGTCTTTCACTTGCAGCAGCAAGCTCTGCTGTAAATAAAAACGCCTGCAGTTGCAGGCGTTTTAACTGTTATGACTGGAGAATCACAACATTAAAAATCATGAATCATGCCCAGACCAAAGCTGTACTTGCGTGAAGCTGCCAGATACGCTTTAGCATCGTTATTGATACCGCCATACTGTACATACAACTGGGTACGTTTGGACAGGTTATACAAGGCAAACAACTCCCACGCCACCGGCTTCACCTCTTTATCGGTATAGCTCTGATACGCCGACCAGTTGTTGATGTCCCATAACCCGGCACCTGACACCCCTGTGTTCGGAGCCCATGTGTACTGGCTTTCCAGTCCGGCCACAGCATCGGTGTTATAGCCCACTTGTGCACCCAAAGTCAGCGCGCCTACGGGCACTTTCACACTCATGTAAAAACCTTTGCCGTCACTTTCATAATGGTTGTCAAAATACCCGCCGGCAAGCTGGAACGACCCGAAGTCATATTTGGCGGCAAGCCCCCACGAAGCGCCGATTGAAGTGCCCGGAGAACTGAAAGGCTTGCTTTCATAGGCTGCGGCCACCGTCAGGCCGCCATGGGTATAGGTGGCGCCCACCGAATACATATTTTTCGCCTGTGCATAACGGGGAAGTGTCATGCCCCAGACCGGGTCGGGATAAGCCACACTGTTATCTATGGCGAAAGCATTGTCATTTTTAAGAATCACCGCTGCCTGAAAACTGAACCCGCTGAAATCAGGCGAGATATACGCCAGCACAGAATCCGCCCGGGTCAGGCTGTTGCCAAACCCCGAACCATCCACCACATGCGGATTACCCCATGCGTCAAAATCCACTTGCCGGCCATACCCCAATGCCTGGGTAATGGCAGACAGCCCGGAATTAACCGTAGCAGATGTCAGCCCCGGTGTGCCTGAAACATCAAACTGCCCCAGCACGTTATACATCACGGTATTCTGCCTGCCGGCCTGAATTGAACCAAAGCCGCCCGACAACCCTACATAAGCCCCACGGTCAAAACCATCGCGCATTGGTTTTCCGCTTTCGGGCTGAAAGCCCTGTTCCAGCCCGAAATAGGCTTTCAAGCCGTTACCCAGATCTTCAGAACCTTTGATACCCCAACGGGAAGTATTTCTGGCGCCCCCCCATTGCTGAAACTTGCCTTCATGGCCCGGCGCGCCCTCGGCCTTGCCGCCATTACTGACACCATAGCCCACATCGATCTTGCCATACAGCGTCAGATTTGACTGTGCTGCAGCAGTGCCGGCCAGCACTGCCAATATGCCCAATGCAATCGCTTTTTTCTTCACGGTAGTCTCCTTTATAGTGATTAATGCCATATCAATAGAATTTTTTAGACAAAGATACCCCTCTCCATATGCTGGAGCTTTGGTGAGTGAATCCATCCGGTAAAAACACGCCTGCCTCTATGCAGGCGTTTGCTCAGCCCTGCAGGTCTAAAACAACCTTACAGACAATTACGCATGAAACTCATGCTTCGTATTGCTGCCCTAAAGCCAGCATTTCAGGTGTGCCAATCAACTGGTTCAGGCCATCAAAGTCATACATGTTTTCACGGAAAGGCTCATTGGTCTGGTTCTGGAACAAGGACGCATAATAACGGTTGGCCGTTAAGGCAATGGCACGCACAATGCCACCAGGGAAGATAATCAGCTTATAGCCGATATCACCCAGCTCTGATGCGTTGTGCAGCGGCGTGAAGCCGCCTTCCACCATATTGGCCATCAGCGGTGTGTACTTGCCAAGGCGCAGGTTGATCTGCTGCATTTGTTCGCGACTGCGCGGCGCTTCAACAAAAATCACATCGGCACCGGCCTGTGCATACTGCTCGGCACGCTCCAGTGCAGGCTCAAAGCCTTCCACCGCAATGGCGTCGGTACGGGCAATGATCAGTGTCTCTGCTGAGGCCCTTGCATCGACTGCCGCTTTCACCTTGCCCACCATTTCTGCGCATGAAATCAGTGATTTGCCGGACAGGTGCCCGCAACGCTTGGGCAGGCTCTGATCCTCCAGTTGCAGTGCACTGGCCCCGGCGCGTTCAAACAAACGTACAGTCCGCTGCACATTCAGTGCATTGCCATAACCGTTATCGGCATCCACTACCAGAGGTGTCGCCACCCGGTCCCGGATCAGGTTGATGGTTGCAGCCACCTCCGTCACCGAAACCAGCCCGATATCGGGCCTGCCCAGACGGGTATAGGCAATGCCGGCACCGGACAGGTACAAAGCCCTGAAACCGTACTGCGATGCAATCAGCGCCGTCAGTGCATCATAAACGCCCGGTGCAATCACCGGCTGTGCCGCTTGTAAGTCTTGTTTCAACGACATGCAAAATCTCTCCATTTAAAAATCCGCCTGTGGTTACAGGCCAAGATAAGTACGCTGCAGCTCCGGATCATTCATCACCGTTTGTGCATCCCCTGAAATCGCGACTTCGCCGTTTTCGATGATGTACGCCCTGCTGGCAAGCTCCAGAGACTGGATAACGTTCTGCTCCACCAGCATGATCGTCATGCCTTCATCGTTAAGGCGCTTGATCAGGTTGAACATTTCCTCCACCAGCAGCGGCGACAGGCCCAGCGACGGCTCATCCAGAATCAGAAACAGCGGCTCGGCCATCAGTCCCCGCCCGATCGCCAGCATCTGCTGCTCACCACCGGACAGTGTCCCGGCATTCTGATCCATGCGCTCCCGCAGGCGGGGAAACACATCGAACACATGCTCCAGGTTTTGATGCATGCGCTCAGACGCACGCAAAAAACTCCCCAGCTCCAGGTTTTCCAATACACTCATGTTCGGAAAAATTTTTCTGCCTTCGGGCACATGAATCAACCCGCTGGTGACCACCTTGCTGCTGTCTTTGCCCAGCGGCTGGCCGTTAAACATGATGTTTCCTGCACTGGCTTTCAAAATCCCCGAAAGCACCATGTTCAGCGTCGTTTTACCCACGCCATTGGATCCCAGCACCGCAACCAGTTCACCTTTTCTGACATCCAGATCAATGCCCCGCAACACCTCTACCGAACCGTAACCGGCCCGCAATCCGCGAATTTCAAGCATGCTGTGTTTCCTTCTCAGCTAAACGTGCCGCCGCACCATGGCCCAGGTACGCTTCAATGACATGCGGGTCCGCCACAACCTGTGCAGATGTTCCCTGCGCAATCAACTGCCCCTGCGACAACACATAGACATAGTCACACAGGCTGACAACAGCCTGCATCACATGCTCAATCATGAACACCGTCACACCGCTGGCGCGGATATCCTGAATCACCGGTATGATATTTTTGATCTCCGACGGATTCAGCCCGGCCAGCACCTCGTCTAGCAAAATCAGTTGCGGCTCGGTCGCAAGTGCGCGAGCCAGTTCCAGACGTTTACGGCCTGAAATCGTCAGCCCCGAAGCAGGCCGGTTCAGCTCTTTTTCCAGCCCGACCCGGATCCCCACCTCACGCGCTTTTTGGAATGCATCATCCCGATGGGTATGGCGCAGGTAGGCGCCAATCGTGATATTTTCCAGCGTGGTCAGTCCTGCAAACGGCTGCACAATCTGAAATGTACGGGCCATGCCCATGCTGGCACGTTTATAAGGCGGCAACGCCGTAATATCCTGGTCGTTGAACAACACCTGGCCTTCATTGGGCTTTAAAAATCCGGAGGCCACGGTAAACAGCGTTGTCTTACCGGCACCGTTCGGGCCGATCAGCCCGGTGATGGACCCTTTTTGGACATCCAGTGAAGCATCCTTGTTAGCCGTCAGGCCACCAAAACGCACGGTGATATTTTTCATCTGAAGCATCATGGCGACTCCTCCGGTTATCTGAGATATTTTTTCTTACGCAAACGGGTGCCCAGACTCAACAGCCCTTTCGGCAGGAAACAGACCACCATGATCAGCACCGCGCCGTAAATCGCCAGATCAATGCCCGGAATATCACCGGCAAACACCTTGACCACTTCGCTCAGCACATGAAGCGCCAGAGCACCCACCAGCGGCCCGAATACCGTGCCGATACCGCCGACAATGGCCGCCAGAAGCATTTCCACCGACATCTTGCTGCCATACACCAGCGACGCATCGATATACAGGAAACATTGTGCATACAGGCAACCGGCCGCCGCCGTCATGGCCCCCGAAATGGCAATGGCCTTGAGCTTGGTCGCCAGCACATTGATGCCCAGCGCCTGCGCGGCCCCCTCATTTTCACGAACTGCAACCAACTGAGCCCCAAACCGCGAACGCTGTATCCGCTTGACCAGCACCAGACTCAGAACCACCAGCGCCAGCGTAATCCAGTAAAAATAACGCCGGTCTGAAAACTGGAAATGCTCCCACCCGGGATTGATCGGCAGCAAGGACCCGGCCGCCCCGCCGGTAAAAGACGCCGCATTGGCCAGCACCCGCAGCACTTCGGCAATGGCCAGGGTGACCAGAGCAAAATAAGAGCCGCGCAACCCGGCACGAAATGCCAGATAGCCGATGATGGAACCCAATGCCGCCCCCACCAGCAGCGCAATCAGAAAGCCGACCCACGGATTCATATGCAGATTGGTCTGCCACAGGCTGATCACATAGGCCCCGGTGCCGAAAAAAGCCGCATGTCCAAAAGAATTCTGCCCGGCAATGCCAGCCAGCACATTCCAGCCCTGGGCTGCCAGACCAATGATCAGCGAATAAATCAACAGCGTCAGCAACACGTTGGAATCTGTCACCACAGGAAACAGGGCCAGTACAACCGCAACAATGAAAATGGGGAAATAAGGTTTCATGCTTTTGCTCCAAATAATCCTGTTGGACGGAAAAGAAGAACCAGAATAAAGGTCACAAAAATACCTATCTGCCCCAAACTTTCACCCAGAAAAAGGCCACTGAGACTCTCAATCACACCAATGAACAATCCACCGATCAATGCGCCCGAGATTGACCCCATGCCACCAAGCACCACCACGGTAAAGGCCACCAGCACAAACGTATTGCCGACATTTGGGCTGACATAAAAAATCGGCAGCAGCAGGCAACTAGCAACGGCCAGACACGCTGCGCCAATGCCAAATGTGATGGCAAAAATTTTCTGCACATTGATGCCTACCAGCCGCGCGCCCAACTGCTCTTTGGAAACCGCGCGTATGGCCCGCCCGATGCTGGTTTTAGACAGGAACAGCCACAATACAATCGCAGTCAGAATCGATGCCACCAGCCCGAACACACGGGCCTGGGAAAAAATGAACGGCCCCACCTCAAACACATCAAACGAATAACTCGTATTGATGGTGCGGATGTCTGAACGGTATATTGCCAGCAGCACATTCTCAATCACAATCGACAGCCCCAGAGTAATCAGCAAAACATTTTCATCTTTGCCGTGGCTGCCCGGTCCTATGATGTAGCGCTGCACCAGATACCCCGCAGCAAACATCAGCGGAACCAGTATGACAATCTGCCAGTAAGGGTCCAGACCGAACTTCTGGTGAATACTCAGCACAATGAACATGGCAGCCGCCAGCATGGCACCGTGCGAGAAATTAATGATATGCAAAACGCCGTATACCAGTGTCAGCCCGAGCGCTACCAAAGCGTAGATTGAACCGGTCAGCATACCGTTCAAAACAGCTTCAATGACAATACTTGGTGGATACATAAAAGCAGCTCTCTATTGTTTTATTGCAATCAGCCAAAAGGCAGAGCAAAGGCCGGCTCCCCCAGCCCTGGCTCTTTTTCGCCTATCAGGTCGGCAGCGGGTAATTGGGTTTGGCATCTGAAAATTCATGCGGGTACACCACCTTGATATCGCTTTGCTGTACCTGCAGCACCACAGGCATGGCGCCGGTGTTCTGCCCGTTTTCAAAACGTGTCGGCCCGTAAGGCATGATATGGCCTTCAAACGTCGATGAAGCCAGTGCCTCGTTGAGCGCCCCCGGGTCCACCGAAGCGGCACGCTCAATGGCGTCGGCCAGCAACTGTATCGCCGAGAAATTCAATGGCACGTTGTAATTCCAGCCTTTTTTGGAAACATCCACCTGCTTGCGGAAATCAAGCGCCAGTTGTTTGCGTGGGTCATGCCAGTGGTTGCAGTCCATGATGTTTTCCGCAGCCTGCGGAAACTCGTCAATAAAGCGCAGGTTGGACGCTGCGCCATTCAACACCGAGTACACCCCTTTGACCCGCACGCGTTGCTGTTGCAGCGTGCGCATCAGCAGCACCGTTTCAGCATAATAGGATGACGGCACGATCAGGTCCGGCCGCAGTGACCTGATGCGCAACGCCACGTTGGACATGTCTCTGGCCGGTGTCGGGTGGGAGATGGTGTCCAGAATTTCAAAGCCGTGCTTAGGCAGTTCCTGCGCCATCAGCTTTGCCAGGCCGGTTCCATACAGCCCATCCTCATGCACCAGCACAATGGTTTTGGCCGGACGCCCTGCCGCATTATTGAGCGTGACCAGATTATCAATGGCGGTTTTGGTGCAGATTTCAAACCCCGGTGAAAAACGGAAAGTATTTTTCAGACCACGCGTCACAATCTGCTCTGAAACGCCTACATCCACAATAAAAGGCAGGTTGTAGCGGGATGCCGCCTGCGAAGCCGCCAGACAGATCGGGCTAGAAAAGCCGCCAACAATGGCCGCCACACCATGCGCTTTCAGTTGCTCCACTTCCTGCACCGCCGCTTCGGGGTTGGAGCGGGCATCGGCAAACACCATCTCAAGTTTAGCCCCGCCCAATGCCTTAATACCTCCGTTGGCATTGATGTGCGCAATACCAAATTCAGCACCGGTGCGGCCATATCCGCCATCCATGGAGAAGGTTCCCGTCACAGGTTGCAGCACACCCACTTTGATTGTGGGGGGTGTCTGCCCCCAGGACAGATTTGGAACACTGATTGTCGCGGCACCGGCAACCCCGGCTTTCAGAAAGGTCCGACGACTGAAGTCATTGCGTTTCATGTTCATAACCATTCTCCAATTCAAGATCAAGTCTCACTTATAAAAATCATGCCCGAATTCAGCCATGATCTTGCTTTTTATCCGGCACCCTGCAAACAGGTCATGCCGCTTCTTCTTCGATTTGCTGCGCCGCAGCCAGTCCTGCAATGCGCCCCAGAACAACTGCCGACAACAAACCATTACCTGACAAATAGCCAAACGCCGCCGGTCCGCACAGTCCGCGTGCAGCACCCCCACCCGCATACAGGTTGGGCAAAGGTTCACCACCCTCACGCAACACCCTGGCCTGTGTATCAATCACCAGTCCGCCCTGCGTATGGAACAATGCACCTGTGACACGCGCGGCGCGATACGGTGTTGCCAGCGGCGGGTTGGTTGTAAAGTCGCGCCCGAGCGGATCCTGTTTTTCACCCCTGGCATAAGCTGCAACATCGGCCAGCGTTTTTCTGAGCGCGTCCAGCGGCAGGCCCGTCACCTGGGCCAGTTCCTCCACACTGTCTGCATGCCTGATACCGCCCAGCGACACAATCTGCTGGTAATCATGAAAAGCCAGTGCCGGTATTTCTGCGCGGGCGTCATAAATGTCCCACGCTAACTGCTCGGGCTGCTTCAGCACTTCTTGTGCATGTTCAGAATAACCGCGCATCTCATTGGCAAAACGCTCGCCGTTGATGTTGACCTGGATGCCTCCCTGGGCAATCACCGCCCAGGTCAGCGGTACACTGTGCGGCGAGGCAACCGACCCATGCCCCTGATAGGCGCCAAGATCTTTGGTTGCAGCGCCCAGCGCCACGCCCCAGTCCAGTGCATCCCCTGTATTGGACTCGTGCCCACAGTACTGGGCCTGCGCCATTTCAGGAATATACTGCCGGACTTTTTCCGGATTGCCGCCAAAGCCGTTACACGCCAGAATCACAGCATCGCAGCCAACCAGTTCCACGGAGCCATCAGGGCGGCTGAAACCAACACCAGCAACCCGGCCGTCATCGTGCACATACAAATCCTGTACAGAAGCTTCTGTCAGTATGTCAATCCCTGCCTTTGTGGCAGCACTCAGCAACATACCCTCCAGGTCTGCACCGGCCTGGCTTTTCGGCCCGTGCATGCGCAACTGTGAATGCCCCGGATAACGAAACCCCTCCACCAGATGAAAGTCCAGCCCTTCCTCATCAATCAGCCAGTCCATGGTGGGGCCGGACATTTCGGCAATTCTTTGCACGATCACCGGGTCGTTCAGGTCATGTGCCTTGGCTCTTAAATCGGCGGCAAACTGTTCAGCGCTGTCGGTAATACCTTTTTCGCGCTGCAACCGCGTATTGGCTGCCGGAATCAATCCTGCTGACAGTGAAGTGCTGCCCATCGGCGTCGCATCACGCTCCAGCACCAGAACTGCCACGCCGGACCGTGCCGCACTCAATGCCGCAACCAGCCCACAAGCGCCTGCACCAATCACCAGCAAGGGAACATAAATCTCAAATTCAGCCTGTGATGCGGGTTTAACCGGCATGTTGCCTCCTTTTTATTATCGAATAACTTAACTACAACGCAAGAATCAGGCCTGCATTTGCAGCCAAGGACGCTCACACAAATAACGCTGCTCAAATTCCTGAATTTCTTTCTGATACCCTAATGTCAGCTCCAGGTCATCAACCCCCTTGAGTAAACACTCGCGCCAGAACGGATCGAGCTCAAAGTGGCTTTTAGCACCATCGGGAAAAATCACTTCCAGCTTTTCAAGATCAACCGTCATGATGACATGCTCCGCCTGCGAGAGTTTCATCCGCTGGCTGGCAATCAACTGTTCATCCAGACGCACCGGAACAATGCCGTTTTTCAGACAGTTGTTATAAAAAATGTCCCCAAAACTGGGCGCAATGATGGTGCGTATACCATAGTCATACAACGCATAGACGGCTGCTTCGCGTGACGAGCCGCAACCAAAATTGGTATCTGCCAGCAGAATCTGAGCATTCCGGAATTTCGGCTGATTTAAAACAAACCCGGCAATCTCCTGCTCCTGCGCATCAAAACGCAAGTCATGAAAAAGTATGTGACCATAACCCTGCTTGCGGTCTGTTTTTAAAAATCTGGCCGGCACAATCTGGTCGGTATCAATATTTTTACCTTCCAGCGGTGCGGCACGGCCTGTTTTACGGATGAATGCCTGCATCATGCACCTGCCAGTTTTCGTACATCGGTTAAATGTCCGGTCACGGCTGCTGCGGCAACCATCGCCGGGCTCATCAGATGGGTGCGGGCACCCGGCCCCTGCCGGCCCACAAAATTGCGGTTGGAGGTAGAGGCACAACGCTTGCCCGCAGGCACCACATCACCGTTGATCGCTGCACACATGGAACAGCCGGAATCCAGCCACTCCAGCCCCGCATCTCTAAATATACGATCCAGTCCTTCTGCCTCTGCATCGCGTTTCACCAGCCCCGACCCGGGCACCACAATGCCGGGCACCACGGCCTTGCGCCCTTTCAATACGGCAGCGGCAGCCCGCAGGTCTGACAACCGGCTGTTGGTGCATGAGCCGATAAAGACTGTATCCACCGCCACCTGTTCCAGCGGTGTTCCCGGTTGCAAGTCCATATACTGAAGTGCCGCCTGTGCGGCTGACCGCCGCAGCGGATCGCTGATGGCATCAGGGTCTGGCACACAGGCACTGATTGGCAGTGCATTTTCCGGGCTGGTGCCCCAGGTAACCATCGGTTCGATCTGTGAGCCGTCTATCTGCACCTCGCGGTCAAACACCGCGTTGTCATCCGAAGGCAGCGTGCGCCAATATGCAACGGCCTGCTCCCACAAAGCGCCTTTCGGCGCCATCGGACGCCCGGCCAGATATTCAAAGGTGGTGTCGTCCGGAGCCACCATGCCACAGCGTGCACCTGCCTCTATAGACATATTGCACACGGTCAGCCGCTCCTCAATGGACATGCCGGAAAAAACATCGCCTGCATACTCAATGGCGTAACCCGTTGCACCTGACGAGCCAATGTGCGCAATGATGGCCAGAATCACATCCTTGGCGGAAACGCCTGCTGCGCGCTGCCCGTCGACACGAATGCGCATCACGCGCGGCCGGCCCTGCCACAGCACCTGTGTGGCCATGACATGTACCGTTTCAGACTGCCCGATGCCAAAGGCAATGCTGCCTAATGCCCCATGCGTTGAGGTGTGGCTGTCGCTGCACACCACCACCATGCCCGGCTGTGTATAGCCCTGTTCAGGCCCCACCACATGCACAATGCCCTGGCTCTGATCTGCCAGGGAAAAATTGGGAATTCCGGCCCAGTGCATGTTATCGTCAAACTGCCGGATCATGTGTGCAATCTCGGGGGTTGCGGCACCATCAGCCGTTCTGGCCCGGGTGGGCACATAATGATCGGCAATACCCAGTATCTGCCTGGGAGAGCGTACCGACAGATGGCGCTGACGCATCTGGGCAAACGCATGGAACGAACCTTCATGGATCATGGCCCGGTCAACATACAGCAATGTCGGCCGGTTTTCGCGCGCCATAATGACATGGCTGTCCCATATTTTCTGAAACATGGACTTGCCAGCAGAAGACGGATCACGCACCTCAGCCATGGGCCACCTTTTGCGACGCAATGAATGCATCCAGAATCTGCGCTCCGGTTGCAGGCCAGATGCCATCGTGCTGCAAAATGTACTCCAGCAGTTCGCGTACCTTGCCCACCCGATACGGCACTCCGGTCACCCATGCATGCAACGGAATGCTCATGACGCGGCCACCATATTTTTGCGCCTCACGGTAAAGCACGTCAAAACGGTCTTTCACCTGCTGCAGCCACTGGTCCTCGTTGTGGTGAAAATCCAGCATCACGACACGGTCGTCGGTTTCATGTGCCAGCGGCATCGCATAATGCTCGCCACTGTTCACATTCATGGCATAGGGCAAATCATCATTGGCCCAGTCACACGCATAACGCACGCCATTTTGTGCCAGCAGATGCGGCGTCTGGTCTGACTGCGCCCGCGCCGGTGACAGCCAGCCGGTCACCGCCTGCCCACTGGCCTGCCGCAAGACCGCCAGGCTTTGTGCAATCAGCGCTTGCTCATCAGCCATGCCGGTGTAATGTACATGCCCCATATCTTTGCCATGTGCCACAACTTCCATAGACCTGGCAACCACCGCTTTCACCAGCGCTGGATAGCGAAGTGCAATCTCAGCATTCATTGCCACAGAGGCCGGCAACTTGAGATCATCCAGCACTTTCAGCAGCCGGAAAATACCGACCCGGTTGCCATAATCACGGCAGGTATAGTGGCGAAAATCGGGAAACGGCATGGTCAGCCCGCCCGGCGCCCGAAATGGCTTGCTGGGCATATTCAGCGGAAACCACTGCACAATCGGCATGACCCATAATGCCATATAGGCACCGTTGGGCCATGCCACCGGAGCACGTTCATAGGGGTCAGACCATGCATACAGGCTCTGGTCCATGGCATGGCGGCGCTGGGGGTATGTTAGGTAATCCTGAGTTAAAGACATGATATTTCCCCCTTAACCGTTAACTGCTGCGATGCTCTTTTTCGCGGCATCGTAATAGTTGGACAAATAGTATTCGGCAATTTCGCGTCCGGTCGCCAGCCACACCTGCTCTTTATCCGCAATGTAGCTCAGTGCCTCGGCAAAAGCGTCAATGCGATGCGGCTGCCCGACCGCATAAGGATGCAGTGGAATGCACATGACCGTACCCGACTGCGCGCCTTCTTCATACAGTTGATCAAACTGGCGCTTGATCACTTCGCCATAGTGCCGCGGCGTATAAAAATCGGTGCTGTAAACGATGATGTCATTCATTTCCAGCGAATAGGGAACACTGATCAGCCTGCCATGCTCCACGTTCAAAGGCGTTGGCTGGTCGTCATGAAACAGGTCACAGGTATACAGCAGACCCTCTTCGGCCAGCAGGTCCATTGACCACGGATTATTGGACAACGCCGGCGAAAGCCAGCCGTCCAATCGCTGTCCGGTCCATTTTTTAATGGTCTCGCGGGAATCCACAATGATGGCGCGCTCCTGCTCAGGCGTCATGCCATACACGTAGCGCGTGTTATAAATACCGTGCGAAAAAAACTCCCAGCCCCGGTCGGCGCAGGCCTTGATAATTTCCGGGTGGTGCTCGCACATCGCCACATTCAGCGACACCGAGCCACGCACCCCCACTTCGTCCATGGCCGCCATGGTACGTTTCCAGCCGGCCCGGTTACCATAGTCACGGTGCGAGTACGCCAGCACGTCCGGATTGGGCCTGGCCCATGGTGAGCGCACCGGATTCGGCGGCGGATTAAATTCATAAAACTCGATATTGGGTGCCACCCAGACAGCAATACGGGCACCGTTAGGCCAGGTAATTTTGGGCCGCCCCTCATACGGGAAATAGTCATACAGCCCCAGCTCTGTCGTCATTTCTCTCATGCCGCATCTCCCGGGTACTGATTCAGCCAGGTAAATACCTCAGCCACCGGGATCACATCACCGTACTTGACTGCAATGTCATACAGGTTCGCAAAATGCGGGCTTTCGTGTTTGTCTGCCACACACTCTTCCGGCACGATCATCCGGTAGCCGCATGACAGGCCGTCCACCACAGCCGCCCGGATACAGCCCGATGTGGAACCACCGGTCAGAATGATCGTATCGCAGCCGTGCCAGGTCATCAAAGAGCGCAGGTGGGTTTCAAAAAAGGCCGACGCCATGCGTTTATTGATGATGATGTCGCGCACCTGATCCACCTGCAGGCGGTCATCAAACTCTGCGCGCCTGGAACCCACCTTGATATTCTGCAACGAATCCGGCGTGTTGCTGCGCGTTCCCCACAGGCCGCAGTCTTCGCCCGACTCCATATACGCCACATAAGTCCATGCCACAGGCAGGCCAAGCTGGCGGAACTTCGCTGCCAGTTGGTTCACATACTCCAACTGCTTAGGATCTGTTTCGTATGCCGTTGCAAACTCGCCCACACAGGTATAGGCTTTTTGCAGATCGATGCTGAGCAGCATGGGCTTTCGGCCAAAGCCAAGCCGGGGGCGCGTTGGTTTTGCCTTAATGGCCTCATAAAGTTGTCGTGCAGTCTGATCGGATCGTTCCATGCAATTCTCCTTGGCCTCAACATCGTTCAATGACTTAATGTTATATAATTAGGACATATTTGACATGAGTATTTCCCCTAATAGGGTTAATGTTTTAGCCAGCGGAGAATCCTTATGCCTTAATTTACAAGCGAAGTCAGCCGCATTACACTCTGGCTTGGTGATTCATTGCATGACTTGCTTGAAAGCAGTCAGTTGTTGCAGGGAGTGATATATACAAAAGGGAGATTGAATACATGCGCAACCGTCAAACATACGGAAGTGGCTTTACGCCCGCCTTTTCCAACTGCCGTTGCAGCTCAATCCATCATCCATTCTGATTTTTCCTGTCATGACCACTTTGAAAAAAACGCAAAACGGAACCGTTCCCGTATCCCACATACACGTCAACCTGGCGGATGCCTCGCTGCACGATAAATCCCCTCTGCCTTTGTATCACCGGGTTTACGTTGTATTGCGCGAGCTGATCATTGGCGGGCACTACCAGGTTGGCCAGATACTGCCGGCAGAAGCGGAACTGATGCAAAAATTCGGCGTCAGCCGCATCACCGTTAAACGTGCGCTGGACGAACTCGCGGCAGAAAAACTGGTTTCCCGCTCGCGCGGGCGCGGCACCATGGTCACCCAGCGCAACACGTCACAATCCGTTGGTGCGCCCATCACAGCCAGCATTGAAGGGCTGTTTACCAACCTGTCTCAAATTGCGGATAAAACCACCGTCAAAATCCAGTCGTTCGAATACCTGCCTGCACCGGCTTTTGTTGCACAACAACTGAATTTGCCGGCCGATACGGTTGTTCAGTGTGCCTCCCGGGTTCGCTATTTGAACAAGCAGGCCTTTTCGCACTCGGTCAGCTATGTGATTGAACCGGTTGGCCGCACATTTACCGCAAAAGACCTCAAATCACTGGCGTTGATCGACCTGTTGAAGCGCGCCGGCATCGTGATCAACCGTGTGCAACAGGCGATTGGCTGCACACTGGCAGACCCTGACTCTGCCCAGTTGCTCAATGTGCAGATTGGCAGCCCTTTGCTGCGCTTGCACCGCGTATTTTTTGACCAGAATGAGCGGGCGATTAACTTCTCCCAGATTCACTACCCCTCTGATCGCTTTGAATACTGCATGGCGTGGTCTCGCGGCAGCGACGACAAACTGCAGATCGAATCAGGCACCCGCACATCTTTTTCCCTCTGATGCGATACAGACCATTGGTTTGGTAAGCGCATTGTCTTGTTAATAATTTCTGTAATTAAAGAAATTATAGTAAAAATAGTATATACTGACAATAAAACGGCATACACCTATGCTTATTCAGAAGCATGCACATCCGTAAAGTGCCTTTGCGAAAGACAAATCAAAAGGAGATTCACCATGGATTCCAACAACGAATTCATCTACCCCAGCCCCCATTTATGGGGAAAGTGCTGCAATAAGCTGCTCAATAGCCACCGCCTGCTTGCGGCCAGACGGGCCACCATATCCAGGCTGCCGTTTGTCAAACTGGAAAGTGGTGTGCATGACATCGTTTACCTGAACTGGCTGGTTGATATTGATGCTCTGCGGGGCTATATTCCTGACGGCCTGCAGATCAAACAGCAAAATGGCCGCACACTGTTTACCATTCTCACGTACAGGCACCGCCATTTCGGCCCGATATTTATGGGCCCGCTGCGCGGCATATTCCCCTCGCCCCTGCAAAGCAACTGGCGGCTTTATCTGGACACCCTGCCCGATGGCACATCCGGCGCAGGTATTGTCCTGTTTCTTAAAAACATTTTGAACAGCTTCCTCTATACAGCCGGCAGCCGCATTTTCAGCGATGCATTGCCCTCGCACCTCGCGGCAGAATTTGAACACACCGCCGCAGAAGGCACCTACAGCACGCACATTTCATCAGGACAAGGCAGTGCGCCGGCACTCTCCTGCACTGCGCGCCAGATCTCACAAAAAAAACTGCCGCCTGAATTTTCCCAATGGTATGGCGACTGGAATCAGGCCTTAACACACATCTGCCTGCAACACAGCGCAGTGGTTCATGTGGAGAGCATCAACCGCATTGCACATGCCGGTATTGAGCTGCCCATTGATACCTCACAGGCACTGCCATTACAGGTTGATGACATACAACTGCCCTTTCTTGAGCAGTTGGGCGCCAATCCGAGCGAACTTTTTGCATTTGCAGTCCCCCAGGTTCAGTTCCAGGTTTTATGGGAGCAGATTTTATAGACCTATGCTTTGGCATAAAAGGCATTGGCCCACCGTCAAAGCCAAACCATACCTTTTGGTTATTTTGGTTACACCACGCAGGTTTTATTCATCCTGCGCCCAGATGTCCGCATATTCTTTTTTGCGCTCAAACAGGCGCTCTACATAACTGCAATGGGGCAATACTTTGCGGTTTTCTTTGCGCATGACTTCTGCGGCTTTTTGCACCAGCATTTCCGCAATGCTGTGGCCGCGCAGCTCCGGATTGACAAAGGTATGGTCAAAAGATGCCAGATCTGTTCCCATCCGGGTAAATGTAATTTCACCCACTTCCTGCTCACTTGCATCCACTGCAATAATGCGGCTTCCCTGATCTATGAAATGCATATGAATACCATCGGTTGAAATAACTCACAGTATAACGCTTGCCGCTAACCTCTTTCTGTCTCAGGCATGAACAGCACAGGCTACGCAGGACCTTAATACGCATAATGATAAGATCTGAATACCGTATCAACCTGATTGAAGTCATATTGCCATGTTATCCGTTGTTCAAGTCCGGGATCTTAAAGACAAATTTCCATTTCCAAAGTGGGTTAAAGAAGAAATGCGTATCCTGTTGCATCAGGGAGATGCACATATAGATGGGCACCTGCATCTGGACTGGGATCGCAACACGCTTTATGAACAATGGATTCAGTCAAATTCGGCATCCCAAAACATCCGCCTGAACGATATTGATGGTATTGTCATTACCGCAGACCTGCATGTCACGGAATCCATTTTGAATACCAGTGCGGATGGCGGCCCGTTCCTTATCGTGATGGGTAACTGCCGGGCCCGTAATATCGTCAGCGGCGGCGCCAGTATCATCATCAAAAAAGATGCGTCCATCTCAGACGCGGTATACGGGTTTTATAACCATGGAGAACTGGACATATGGGGCAGGCTGATAACCACTATTCTGATCAATGAAGACCACGCCATATCCATCGGCCTCAATACGTTTATTCAATCCGGGAAATTCAGCCCGAAAGATGTTGCCTGCCAGATAAAAATCACCGAAAGCATCGATAACAGCGCCCGGATTCCTGCCAACTTAAAACCGCTGTTATCGCCACGCATTCAGTTGTGGGGGGATATACTGCGCGCCCTGCGCGATGGCCAGCGTGTTATCGCAACCACAGATGAAAAAAAACCGGACAGCGTTGAAGACTGGGTTGCACTGGTGTGGAAAAACCCCGCTGTACTGAAAAAAGTGCCGAAACAACTGAAAACCACGGAAGCATTCTATCTGGCCTTATTTGCCGAAAACAGCCCGTTGGATCGTATGCTCCTATCCGAAATGGTCGGGCAGATTCCCCAAAACGCCTGTACCGAAAAAGTGATGGTCGCAGCCATGCAACTCTCTCCCAAAAGCCTGCTGCGTGTACCACTGGCTGTTGATCTGCATGCGCTGTATGAGCAATGCTTCATGCAGGTCAGGCATCCGCAAAAAATCTTTGAAGATATTCCGGAACAATTCCGCTCTGCAGCCATGCAGAATTACCTTCAGACACTGGGTCAATAGGCTGTTACACATTGATATCATTTAAAATAACTCATGCTCCAAACTGCCTGAACACCCGATGCTTTATATGTTCATCGTTGTGAAGAACCATTTACTTACGTGCGGGGCCGGCAAACGTTATTTTTAAAGTTAAAAACAGCATGTCGATTTCAGCCATCAAAAACCTGGTTCCCATACCGGTCCAGTCTTTTTTATTTTTGATCTCGCGCACCTACAAATATCTGTTTGTATTATGTGTCGGGCTGCTGATTGCAGGCTGGGTGATGGATGGCCGAATGCCCACCCCGGATGCCATGCTGCCGGAGCTCGGGCACGAGCCGCTGCAACAAAGCGCCCAAGTGGCAGAATTTACCCAGACCGAACACGGCACGACATATTACGTGAAACCGCTGTACACCTATGAGCTTTATGGGTTGGTGGTCAGCAAGCATGAGGCCAATTCCAGTTTTCTCAGCAACTCTCATGCGCGCTGGGGAGACTACCTGAATACGACTGACTTATGCGTGGTCTGGGGGAACAATGCATTCAGTGGCATCTACCAGCAGATTAAATTCAGAAGCGGCGAATGGACCTGCTTTTTTGAAAGCAAAGGCGGTTACGAAGTCTACCGCGCATTTGATATCAACCGTGTCAGCAATAACCACATGCTCATTGGCAACCAGGAGGTTGCGAAAATTCTGCGTGATGTCCGCATCGGCGACCAGATTTACTTCAAAGGCTACCTGGCCGAATACGGCACGGCCAGTCACAGAATCCGCGGTACCAGCACCACCCGGACAGATACAGGGCAAGGTGCGTGCGAAACAGTGTATGCCACGCATGTCCAGATCATTCAGGAAATTCCACGGATCTGGCGCCTGCTGATGTGGGCAGGTGTCTGGGGCATTGTGGCGCTTTATATATTATGGTTCTTCACACCGGCATCCAGCCCAACCCGGCAGGAAGAAGCTGACGATGATGAAAATGACGACGACCTGGACTGGAGAGAACGCTACCGCGCACAGCGCCCACATGAACGCCATTGAAAACAGCGTGCAAAAACGAATGCGCTCTTATGCACACTCAAAGCCAGGGGTCATAAAAGCCCGATGAACGCCGGCGATGCAAAGCCTATTCGTTGTTTCAGGCTGCTTTCAAGCTGTTTTCAGGCTTTTTTCACAAAACAGGCTTTAAGTGCCATTGAAACACCGTCCACCTTGCAGTCAATTTCATGGTCGCCATCAACCAGGCGGATGCTGCGCACTTTGGTGCCCTGTTTAATCACCTCGGAAGAACCACGCAGCTTCAGGTCCTTGATCAAGGTCACGCTGTCCCCGTCAGCCAGTACATTGCCATTGGCGTCCTTGACAATTCGGGCCGCATCTGAAGCCTTATCCTCCCGCTCCCATTCATGCCCGCAGGTGGCACACTCATAATGGTCGGGAAAGTCAAGAACATCGTTCAAAGAACAAACGGGGCAGGCAGGTTGGGACATGTCAAAATCAAAGTCAGTGTGCAGGCCGTTTTCTTTTCTTGAACCGCTTTCGGGTACAAGCAAAAATGAACGTCCGGCTTGTGTTATTGAGAAATGGCCCATCCGCACATGGCGGCGGCGGGCTATGAGCCGCCCATTATATAGAGCATTCTTTTTAATGCATCCATACCATCGGATAATGGTCTCTGAAAACCAAACGCCGTGCATACGATCCTTGGTATCATGCATGGTCAACGCCTTAACTCAGAAAAATAAGCATTCTGATGAATATAAGCATTTTTTTAACAGGCAAGCTTGAGTCCTCTTTTGATCTTGGAGGGTTGGAATTTGATGGGCTGTCCGGCTCTTTTACCAAGGAGAACTATGCCAGCCAGGATTTTCAAATGGTGTTTATCCTGCTGAGCGATTTTGCTGATGCCATGAGAAAAGACGACCATAAATTCACGCTATCCGGCAGAATCACAATCAATTATGACAATAAATCACAACGCCTTTATGTGAACCAGCTGCTCATAGAAAAAATGCCTTACCTTGCTTTGATGGAGCAGATTAAAGCGCTTATCGAGAATGCCATTGACATGCTGGCCTCTATAGGTATCCACGCATCTGACTCTGTGCTATCTGATCTTCAGACAGCGCTCGTGGAATTGAATTTACTTTTAAACGGCTGATACAAAGTTACGCATTGTTACCTGTTGCAAAGCATTGCACTTCATTGATTGCCGCCGTACAAATCCGGTACCAAATCCTCTGATTCCGTGCTTTGTGGCCACACGCGCTGACAACAAAAACCCGTTTCATTTGATGTTTTATTGCGACATTTCAAAAACCTTATGTTTGCATAAACATTAAATGATAATGATAATTATTCTTGTTTCCTTTCTCATTAAAGTTTATTTCTCGCTGGAAAAATTGATACCTTTGCATCACAAGTGAAGGTATCAATTTTTATAGCCGAGCAAATACATGTAATAATCATTATATTACATGTATTAATTAATGAGCGGAAATACCTCCAACGAATGTTACCAGTCCGCCTATTTATTCTTTATTGCAAGGGCTTCAATTCATGCACGTTTCCAAATTTTCCAAATCCAAAGTCGCTTTGTTGGTTTCCATGTTATTTGCATATCCTGTTTATGCACAATCCACAGACATTAATTCTGACGAGAGCAATAACAACGAGCAAGTCGCCTCAGAAGGCGGTTCTCTTGAAACCGTCCGAGTGATTGGTACGGCAGAAGAAGAAATGCGGCAGTCTCTGGGCTATTCCGTCATTACCGCTGAAGATATCGAAAAACGCCCCCCTGTCAATGACATTTCGGATATTGTTCGCACCATGCCAGGGGTCAACTTAACAGGCAGCTCTGCTTCGGGCCAGCGCGGCAACAACCGCCAGATTGAAATCCGCGGCATGGGGCCTGAAAATACACTGATTTTGATTGACGGCAAACCCGTCACCAGCCGCAACTCTGTGCGTTATGGCTGGCGCGGAGAGCGGGATACACGGGGCGACAGCAACTGGGTGCCTGCTTCAGAAATTGAACGCATTGAAGTTTTGCGCGGTCCCTCTGCAGCACGTTACGGCAGCGGTGCGGCTGGCGGTGTTGTCAACATCATTACAAAACGCAATACCGACAAGATTGGCGGCTCTATCACTGTGTACGCCAACAAGCCGGAACATTCCAACGAAGGCGCAACAACACGTTCCACGTTTGACCTGAGCGGCCCTATTGGGGAGAGGCTGTCATTTCGCATGTATGGCAACATCAACAAAACAGATGCGGATGATTCCGATATCAACAGCGATGCCACCATCTCTGGCAACTCGGCCGGCCGCGAAGGTGTGCGCAACCGCGACATTGCCGGACGCCTGACCTGGAACCTGGCCGATGGGCACACTATTGACTTTGACGGCAGCTTCAGCCGGCAGGGCAACATTTACGCAGGGGATTCGCAGAATAACATTGCCCTGGATGACAACAGAAGTTATCTGCTGGGCCGCGAGACCAACCGCATGTACCGCGAGTCATACAGCATCACCCACAACGGCATCTATGATTTCGGCACATCCATGTCGTACCTGCAATATACCAATACCCGCAATACGCGTCTGGTGGAAGCTCTGGCAGGCGGGCCGGAAGGGTCGATTACCTCTCCCAATGACTTCAATACAAGCAAATTGAGTGACTATGTTGCACACACTGAAGTCAATGTGCCGCTGAATACATTCGGGGTTCGCCATGTGCTGACAACCGGGCTGGAATGGTCTTTAAGCAAAATGGATGACCCCAGCTCCATGACGCAGAGCCTGAACTTTGGCAACATCACCCATATCCCTTACACCACCGGCGAGCGCAGCGGCCACATGTCCTCCAACATGAAGTCGTTTTTTGTTGAAGACAACATTGGCGTGACAGACCGTTTCATTCTGACACCCGGCCTGCGCTTTGACCACCACAGCATCTCCGGCTCAAACTGGAGCCCGTCGCTCAACGGCTCTTTTGATCTGACAGACCGCATTACCTTTAAAGCAGGTATTGCACGCGCTTATAAAGCGCCCAACCTGTTCCAGACCAACGCCAATTACCTGCTGGCAAGTAGAGGTAACGGCTGTTACGATTCAGGAAGCTGCTACCTGCTGGGCAACGCCGATCTGAAGCCCGAAATCAGCATCAACAAAGAAATCGGTTTTGAATATAAAACCCCGGATAACTTCCGGTTTGGTGTGACCTACTTCCGCAATGACTACCGCAACAAAATACAGGCCGGTACAGATATCATTGCCAAAACCAGCACAGGTTACAACATTTATGAATGGACCAACGTGTCCAAGGCAGTGATCGAAGGGCTGGAAGGCTCGGTCAACATTCCGGTTCTCTCCAACCTGAACTGGTCGACCAATTTCACCTACATGATCAATTCTGAAAATAAAGAAACAGGCGAAGTGCTTTCTTTAACACCAGAATACACAATCAACTCCACGCTGGACTGGCGCCCGACCGCTCAGTGGAGCCTGCAAGGCACACTGACCTATTACGGCCGCATTAAACCCATGCGCTACAGTTACAAGGGTGAGCTGTTGACAGGTCAGGCCGCTACAACCAGAGGCTCTTATGCCCTGGTCGGGTTGAGCAGCACCTATCAGGTTCATGACCAACTGCACTTCACCGTTGGTATCAGCAACCTTTTTGACAAACGGCTGTATCGCAGAGGGAACTCCACATCTGCCGGGTCTGAAACATTCAATGAACCTGGCCGTGCATTCTATATTTCTGCAACACACAAGTTCTGATAACTGTTAACTGAAAAGCTGGCGCCGGGCAATCAACACATTGCCCAACAGCCAGCTTTTACTTTTTTCAGCAACACTTTCACTGCAACCCTGAGCCATCCCTCATCATGACATCGCCTACTTCCTCTCATCGCACCAGCATGACCCGCAGAAACGCTATGCACACACTGCTTGGCGTATGGCTTGGAGCCAGTGCCCTGTCCAGCCTGGCGCAGCCACGTAATTTTGAGATAGTGGCAAACTATGCCATTTTCAATGCGCCTTTAAGCTCGCATCAGCTCAAGCGGTTCCAGTTAACATCGGCAAAAGGACATGCCTATGAGATATTCATGGCGGTTCCAAACAAAGCACCTGAAAATGCAGGCTATCCAATCCTGTACATGCTCGATGGCAATGCCGTCTTTGACCGCCTGACGCCCGAAATGCTTGCTCAAGTACCAGACATGGTCATTGTCGGTATCGGCTACCCGACCCCTTACATACACGATGTCATGGCACGCTCGCGGGACTATACCCCGCCCCTGCCACAAGGAAGCGAACCCACCGGCCGCGCAGCGGCACGCCCAACAGGTGAAGCCGCCTATTTCCTGGAATTTGTCCAAGGAGATTTACGGACCGCCGCAGAAAATGGACTACACATCGATACAAAACGCCGCGCTATCTGGGGGCACTCATATGGCGGGCTGTTCTCCTTATTCACCCTGCTGACAAAGCCGGATGCATTTTCAATCTATATTCCCGTCAGCCCCTCCGTCAGTTGGGGTGACGATATGCTGCAAACCCTGGCACCCAATGCACCGCATCGACAAAACAGCCAGCCAGCCAAAGTGCTCATCATGTTTGGAGACCAGGAACGGCGCCGCAATGCACCGGTTGAGCCGGAAGGGCAACCCGCCATCAGACCCAACCATGCAACACAAACCCTGCTGGAAACATTACAGCAGCGCAGCGATTTGAATGTGCAGTCACATGTATTTGAAGGTTTGGGCCACGGCGCCACCTTCTCAGCGTCATTTCCTTATGCTTTGGTAGCTGTTTGAGTTTTACCCAAACACATCACATACCCTCTGCTTTCCTGCCAGCGCTTTTAGCTGAAACCTGTTGTGGCCAATTTTTCCGGGCTGCATTTTTTCTTTTATATGCGTTTCAGCAACCCGGTATTGGCAATATAAAGCGCGCCCAACAGCACAAGAATCGCTACAGAATAAATCAGAGTGGCCATAGGCTTCTCGTGATCGACAATAATCAGGCGGACAATTGCAGTGATACCGATATAGATGAAGTAGCGCAAAGGAAAGTGGAAACCGGATTCAAAATACTTTCCGATCAGGGCAATAAATTCAAAGTATAAAAACCAGATGATGATGGCTTCAATCATGGCATAGCTTTTATGGTCTGAAGCGCCATCAAGCAATATGTCAATCAATACCCAGCTTTCCCTGACCAGGAACACCAATAAAATCACAGCCAACGTCAACAGCATGCATGCCAGTATCCACGTCATGACTTTGGCCATATGCCTGGCAGTGATACTTTCCTTCAGCCCTTTCATGTATTGACACATTTATTTAACATATGCCGTACGATAACAGCGCTATATGTCATTACCATGACAGCGCCGTACACTGTATCACCATGCAACAGTCTCAATGAATGCCTGCCATGTGCACCATGACGAATGTCCGGTATGTCACACCGGTTTTTCACCCTGTAAAATCCGGGCCTGGATTTCATCGAGCACAGGCTCCAAATCCGCCACGGTATCCACAACATAGTGGGCGCCAACCGCTTTCAGCTTGGCGCTTGCACGGGCTCTGAGGGTTTCCTGCTCCGCAGAGCTTAACGCCTGCCATTCGTGAAGTGAAAGCCCGACTTCGTTGCCGCTGACGGTAATACCCACAGTCCAGGTGCCCGCATTAAGCCCCTCCTGTATACCGACACCGGTATCATCCACTTTCACCACCGTTTGCGGATACCAGATGCCAAGCTCAGCAAAAGTCTGATACATCATGAAAGGCGCAGGACGCCCGGCCGGCAGATCTCCTGCACAAACAACGTTATCAGGCACATACCCTTTCTCAGCAGCCAACGGCGAAAGAATATCCATGATAATCCAGTTGTAGCCTGTGGTAGAGCCGATTTTCAAGCCACGTTCGCGCAAACGTTGAACGACATCAATCGCGCCAGGCACAATGTCGGCGTAATCCGAAATTACCTGTGCGTTCAGTGGTACAAACACTTCATAAAGATGGTCGACATCCATCTTATCCGGCTGTTTACCGTAAACTGTTTGCCACTGGCTGGCCACCTCAGGCAATAAAAGCAATGCCTGAATATGTTCCCACTTGGCCATTCCCATGGGGCCGCGTGCCTGCGCAACTGTCAGCCTGATGCCAAACTGCGCAAACAACTCTACAAATGCCCCCATGGGCGCGCAAGAGCCAAAATCCACGATCGTTCCAGCCCAGTCAAATACAACAGCGCTTAATTTTTCCCGTGTCTGTACCATGTTTTACTCTTCCCTTTACGTTATTTCACAGATATCAATGAATGGGCCACCACTGTCGGCTACCAAAGCCTTCTCACAGGCCAGCCTCTTATCAGCGACTCTTTCAGCAATCTGGCATCAGGATTCATCACCACCGGGCAACCCACACTTTTAAGCAATGGCAGATCTTTGATAGAGTCCGAATAAAAAGTGGAGCCCGCAAGAATTGCACTCATTTCTGCAAGACTGCACACATTTCGTTGTTTCAGCCATTGCCTGAGATAGCGCACCTTATCAATACCCATATTGGGCCTGCCTTCCAGCTCACCAGTGAACACACAGTTTTCATCCAGTTGCCATGTGGTCGCAATCCATGCGTCAAATCCCAGTTTCCGTGCAACAGGCATCACCAGAAAATGGCTGCTGGCAGTCGTCAGCAACAAAGAGTCGCCCCCGTCACGATGCAACTCAACAAGATATTTAGCCATGGGAGGAATTCGTGGCCAAAGCACCTCTTCAAAAAATTCGTCGCGGATATGCTGGCACGCCGCTTCCTCACGGCCTTTCAACAAACCGGCATAAAACCGGCAGAACTGCATGGCATTCACCCGCCCGCTCTTATATTGCTGCTGCCAGCGTGCATTATGCAACTCCATTTCTCTGTCCAGCAGCCCTCGTTCAATCAGGTACATGCACCACAACTGATCGGTGTCGCCCTCTAAAAGGGTAAGGTCCAGATCAAACATGGCCAGCCTCACCGGCTGTGCAACTGGTGCAAATGTAGCAGATGCGGCAGATGAAACAGGCTTGTCACAGCCCTGTTGCTGCGGTAACGCGGAATCCGGAGCAAGTACTTTATCCATGTAAAACACCCATTTCCTTCAGTGCGCTGCCAACAGCATTCACTGCTTTTTGCATTTGAACACTGTTGATCGCGCCAATACACCCCACCCTGAAGGTTTCCACCTCCGTCAGTTTGCCGGGATAAAGAATAAAGCCCTGCGCTTTCACCTTGTTGTAAAAAACCTTGAAATCAAACCGCTCATCTTCAGGCGAATTGAATGTCACGATAATCGGAGAGAGGTCTTCAGGCTTCAGATAGGTGCTTAAACCCATTTGCGTCATTGCGCTGAGCAGACATTGAAAATTTTGCGTATAACGCTCCAAGCGTGCAGGCTGTCCGCCTTCCTGCTCGAACTGAACCAGCGCCTCAGCCAGTGCCGCCACCACATGCGTGGGTGGCGTAAAACGCCACTGCCCCGTGTGGGTCATATAGACATGCTGGTCATACAGGTCAAGCACCAGAGAATGGCTGTTATCGCGGCAGCTCTCCAAAATAGCCTGGCGGATAAACACAAACCCCATACCCGGAACGCCTTCAAGGCATTTGCCGCTGGCTGAAATCAAAGCGTCAAACACAATCTCATGGCAGTCAATGGGCAGCGCGGCAAATGAACTCATCGCGTCTACAATCAACCCACGCCCCAGACGCTGGCATATATCGCTGACCTGCTGCAACGGATTCACCACCCCTGTGCCGGTTTCGCAATGGATCAGCCCCACATGCGTAATGCTGTCATCCTGCATTAATGTCTGTTCAAGCTGCTCAAGCGAGACTGGCCTGTTTTCAGGCTGGGTCAGCACGCTGACGCGGCGCCCCATCATGGTGGCCAGCTTTGCCATTCGCTTGCAGTAAGCGCCATTGTCAAGCACCAGCAAATGGGCTTGACGCGGCACCACAGTGGCAATGGCCGCCTCTACCGAAAAAGTGCCGCTGCCCTGCAATGGAACAACGACATAGTCATCCTGACCATGAATAATGTCCAGCAACTGCCGGCAGACGGTTGCCGTCAACGCATTAAAATCAGCGTCCCATGAGCCCCAGTCCTTGAGCATGGCCTGCTTGGTGCGCAGGCTTGTCGTCAGTGGCCCCGGTGTCAGTAAGATATGACTGTCATCCATCATGCTCATCATCCTTTATTAACATCTTGTATTCAAATTGCTGCAATATCTGTTACCGCGATTACACGCGCACCTTCCAGCGCTGCGTTCTTTTTTCCACCCATTTGCCCAATATCAGATAAAACACGGTGACAATGGATGAAATGCCCACGATCAGCATCGCCATGGCGGCGGCAGCACCGGCATCGCCCGTTTCATCCAGATTCAAAATCGCAATGGAAGCCACCCGTGTCTGCGGAGAATACAAAAACACCACCGCGGAAATTGTCGTCATTGCATTGATGAAAAAATAACGCGAGACATCCAGCAGTACAGGAGTACAAATAGGCAGCGTGACACGCCACATCGTTTTGTAAAAAGGCACTTTCAAGGACGCTGAAACCGCTTCAAACTCGCTGTCAATCGATTTAAGCGCTGTGACCACCGACAGATGCCCGGTTGTATAAAAATGCACGACTGTGCATATCACCATCAGTATCATGGTGTGATAAAGAAAGTTCAGCGGATTGGACGGGCTGTTAAAAAAGAAGATGTACCCCATGCCCAGAACCAGCCCCGGAACAGCCATAGGCAGCACCACAAACAGCCGCAGAACGGGACGTACCAGGCTCAGCCCTTTGGTTTTCTCCATCAGGTAGGCTCCGACAAAAACTGTGGCCGTACCGATGATGGTGGTACCCACAGCCATTTTCAGACTGTTAACAACAGCGTCTCCCAGCCCTCGGCCAATCAGTGCAGACTCATAGTTGACCAGACTCAAACTCAGGTTATAAGGCCAGAAAGTGACAAACGAGGCAAACGCGGCCATTAAAAACATGGCAACCATTAACAGGCAGACGACCACGCAATACAAGGTCATCCACATATCAAACGCTTTTCGCGGCTTGGGAACCAGGGCGACAGCACGCGAAGAAAGCACTGCCGTCTGTTTACGCTGAACAAAATAATCCACAGAAAATGTCAGCAAGGCCGGTGCCAGCAATAGCATTGCCACAATCGCACCGCGTTGAAAATCCTGCTGCCCAATTACCAGCTTGAAAATATCTGTTGCCAGCACATTAAAACTGCCACCAACCACCTTGGGAATACCGAAATCAGTGATCACCAACGTAAAAGAAACCAGCGCCGCCGAAATCACACCGTACTTGCTGCTGGGAAGCGTGATGGTGAGAAACTTGCGGACCCGTGTGGTTCCCATCGTGTCTGCGACTTCATACAGGCGCGCGTCAGCCAGCGAAAGCGAAGTCACCAGAATCATCAGCACATGCGGAAACACAGCAAAACACTCGGCCAGAACAATGCCTGAGGCACCGTAAATGCTGTCAAACCCCAGTGACTGCCAGAATGATTTGGCGATCCCCTGGTTACCAAACCAGTAGATCAGTGAAATGGCAGAAAGCAACGAGGGTGCCAAAAGCGGTAACAGCGTAATGCTGCGCAAAACACCTTTAAAGCGCATACAACTGCGCGTTAAGGCGTAGGCAAAAATGTAGGCCAGCGGCAACGTAATCACCGTCACAAGCACCGAAACCCAGATGCTGTTCCACAAGCTTCTTAGCAGACCGGGAGAAGTAGCATATGTTGCCAGGGCCTCCCATCCTGAAATACCGGAAAATTCGCTGTCAAAGATCTGGGCCAAAACCGCGAACAGGGGTAAAACCAGGGAAACCACCAGTAAAAGCACAAAGACAATCAGGCCTGCATAAATCAAACCGCGTGTGCTGAAAAATCTACCTACCACCTTATTTTTACTACTCACTGTTGTTTTATTTTGCACATCAGTCACATGCATGGCCTGATTGCGATAAACGCAATTCACAATGCCCGTACCGAATACGGAAACACCATTTCAAATGCATGTAAAAAGACCCTGCTCAAAACCAGCCGCTTGCAGTTGCAAGAAGCGGTTGAAACGCTCACCTCAAAATTTGTTTTTATCAGTTCATCGGGAAAATACTCATCCGCTCCGGCCTCATTGAAAAATGCAGGCTGCTGCCTTCGCGGACATTAAAGTCACGCATCTGGTTAAGCGTAAACTGCAACTGCAATGCCTGATCAGGAATTCGGTCAACCATCACCTCTGCCATGCAGTTATCTCCCAGAAACTCGACACGGCGCACGGTTGCCCTGCATTTTCCGGAGTCATCATCCAGCAGCTCTCCGACAATACGGTCTTCGGGACGCAGATAAAGCTTAACGGCCTGCCCCGCAGCAAAATGCCCGGCGCCCTTTTCATCAGAGCACCGCATACGCAGGTCACCGCAACGAAACCAACCATTACCTTCAGCAATTGCTTTAAGGCAATTGGCGTTGCCAATGAAATCAGCAACAAAGGGAGATACCGGGTTGCAATACACCTCCATGGGCGTGCCGACTTGCTCGATGGCACCATGGTTCATCACAACAATGCGATCCGCCATGGATAGCGCTTCTTCCTGATCATGCGTGACCATGATGGTTGTCAGATTCAGCTCGCGCTGCAAGCGGCAAATTTCTTTGCGAAGATGCTGGCGCACTGTTGCATCCAGTGCTGACAGCGGTTCATCCAAAAGCAGCAACCCTGGCGATGTAGCCAGCGCTCTGGCCAAAGCGACGCGTTGCTGCTGCCCTCCCGACATCTGCGAGGGGAATTTATTTCCACTGCCTTTAAGCCCAACCTGTTCCAACAACTGATCGGCACACTTTTGCAGATGCTGACGTGAATGCTTGTGATTTGCCAGTCCGTAAATGACGTTCTCAGCAGCGGTCAGGTTGGGAAACAAAGCATAGGACTGGAATACGATGCCATAATCGCGCTTTGCAGGTTCAGCATAAGATATGTTTTGCCCGCACTGATGGATGCTTCCTGATGTTTGCTGCTCCAGCCCGGCAATGATGCGAAGGAGCGTGGTCTTACCACATCCCGAAGGTCCCAGAAAGCATACAAGTTCACCTTGACCAATAGACAGGTCCACTTGCCTGAGCGCCGCAAAATTACCATATGACTTTGAGATGCCAGAAAGCTGCAGGTATGGCTGATTCATATTCCGTCCTTTTCAACCCTGAATGATTTTTAACAACACAGCTATATCACTCATACTTATTTAGGCTCTGTTTTACTGCTGTAGCGCTGTGACCACTCTTGTAAAACACGGGTACGGTTTTGTGCAATGGACTCAAAGTCCATGTTGATCAAGCGCGACTCGTAATCATCCGGAATATTTTCAAGCTTGGGTGCCACGCCAGGCTGCGCGGTAATGGCAAAACTCTTGCCGTAAATTTCCATCGCATCACGGCTGGATGCCCAGTCTGCCAGGATCTTCGCAGCATCCATATGCTGTGTTCCCTTATGGATAGCAAAGGCTTCAACGTCCCAGCCCAACCCTTCCGACGGGAAAACCAGCTCGATTGGAGCGCCCTTGGCCTTGTTGGTGTGTCCACGATATTCAAACGAAATGCCAGCAACGTATTCACCAGTAGCAGCCATGTTGCAGGGCTTAGAGCCTGAATGCGTGTACTGTGCAATATTCTGGTGCAAGCCGTCCATGAATTTCCAGCCTTCACCCTGGCCATTGTCATCACCCCACATGCCCAGCCAGCTCATCACATGAAAATAGCCGGTGCCAGAAGAGTTCGGATCAGGCATCACAACCTGCCCACGAAATTCGGGCTTAAGCAGATCACGCCAGGTTTGAGGCAAAGGAATGTTGCGTTTAGCTGCCTCTACCGTGTTAAAACACACCACCGCACCGGTCACGTCCATGCCCCACCAATGTGGAGGCGTCTTTGCATCAACATACTGCCGGCTCAGATTGGAAAAATTCGCTGGCGCATAAGGCTCCAGCATGTTCAACTGATCAAGCGAAGCCAAGCCAGAAGCGGCAACGCCCCAGATGACATCAGCTTGAGGATTGGCTCTTTCTGCTATCAACTTGGCAACAATCACTCCCGTTGAATCACGTACAATTTGCAGTTCAATATCGGGATGCGCTGCGTTAAATGCTTTGGCATACTCATTAATCTGTTCTGCCTCAAGTGCCGTGTAGACAGTCAGTTGCGTTTTTTGAGCCCATGCCCCTTCAATTAAAGCCAACCCCAAACTGGCTGTCAGCAAACACTTCATTATCGTTTTAATACGCATACACTTCGACTCCTTCAAATACAAATACGAATTGAGTGTATTGAATGATAACGATGGTTTATGACAACTCAATGACAACGACTTGTACAAGAAACAGCGCAACCAGATCAACGCTTTTCAGTTGAATTCATTTATCGTGCTGCTCAAATAAGAGCAGACTCAACAAGAGGTTTTACCCAGGAATAAAAATGCTCAGCCAGATGTCACTAGGGGTGACTTTGCTCTTTAGGCTACCAGAAACAGTATGGTTCCGCCGTACATGTGCTCAAGGCCCGCCGCATCGACCATGCTTATCAACTGTGTCGCGGGTGATACGTTATTGCTATATTTACCACCGCTTTCTGGCTATCGACTCTCATGCCACTGCTATTGGCGCCCGAGACAATCAGATGAACAGCATCTCTTTTTTGTAAGGTGTTTTTTGTCTGGCAAGCCCGCCATGACAATCCGCCAACGAATCAGTGCTAGAGACCACCTTGCACGGTTTCGTCTTGTCGAGCATTGCTTATGGCGGCGTTACCCACAGTCCGCAGAAATGCATCCTTGGAGGAAGTGGCTTCTTCAAGGAGACAACGCTTATGTAGAGCTATATATAATGCAACGGAATAAGCTTGGCAGTTGATTGAGCGCTTGGGATTGAACTCGATATCTGTGAAAGCCGAATACTCCAGAAGCTGTTCGGTAACGCCGGATTGCTTTTTCAGTGCGTTGATATAGAGCCAATCGTAGAACGCAGTCTGCGGCTCCAACTCCCAGTCTGTGCCAAAGAATCGAAAACCGGTAAGTCGGCCCGAGGAAAGCAGGCGTTCATCCTTTTTCGCTTCACGGGAGGTTTTACCGAAAATATCTACAAAGGGTCCCCCCCGCTCAAAGACTTTACTGCCTTGATATGCACACTCAACGCTGAACGTTCGATTGTGCTTGACTGTGGCGAAACTGAGGTTGAAGGCACTGAGTGCTACGCCAAGCTCTTCGCGAGACTTGCTAGAGACCTCCAGCACCTTTGAGATGCCAGGTAAATTACACGCTGCATCGTGTAGCGAGTCAACAGACTTCTGTTTCTGCGATACGGCCATGCCGGGAAACCACTGGAACTCGATGTACTTGGTCTTGACAAGGGCCGACCCTTCAGTGGCTGGGATAAATAGAGGACGTTCTACCATGTTAGTTCTATTGATATTTTAGGAAATCCCCACGCGACGTGGATATCCCTTTGTTATTCACATTTTTGTCGCCAAGATGCTGCAGGTAGCCGTCACGAACGCCTCCCTTATCCAAGATAGCTCCAGCAATGTACTGAAGTTCGACTACATCAAAGACCAGCACTTCAGTCTGCACATCTGGAAACCCAATAGGAACGGATGTACTGCTGCCAATGACCATCGAGTCGGCATAAAGCGAATGGTCGGCACCGCGATCTCATGAACATACCCAATTGGATATAGCTTTGTCGTGCATATGAAGTGAGGTAAGAAGGGGTTGAACGCTGTGCATATGCTTGGATAGCCTGCCGTGGCATTGTGCTTCTCCTGTGCTGTGCTAATCAGCGTTTTTTGCCTGTGTGTTCTTACTTACTTATGAATTTTGCGGTATTTCCAACAGCAATCAAGCACTTTTGAGGGTTGACGTAAGTGCTTGTTTTAAATGGCGGAAGCGGTGAGATTCGAACTCACGAACGGTTTAACCCGTTGCCGGTTTTCAAGACCGGTGCCTTCAACCACTCGGCCACGCTTCCTGGAATCAAGGATAGGATTATATCGGTTTGTCAGAGTTTCGCCAAGCCCTGGTATTGCTGCCCGGACAAACCGCCATGCGAAACCCTGTGTTCCTCTCCCTTTTGCTCTCTGTTATCAATGAGTTGCTGATGATGCCACGTTGGTTACCGCCGGGGCTGCAGTCATTGCCACTTTACTGGGGCTACTGTTATGGCGCACATTGGCACTGCTTGCAGTAACGCTGGCAACCGGAGTAGCCGCCGTGGCAGGCGCGCTGGCAACCACAGGCTGTGTCGCTGCATTACCACTGACCGCTACCTTGCTGGGCGTGCTGTTCCGCGCAACAATCGGGCTGTGCTGCTGTTCCACAGCAATTTTGCTGGGGGTAAAATGCCGCCCACCAGACCTGGAGAAATTCAACGAAGCATTTTCAACCAGCGCCAGTGCCACATTGGCGTTGTTGTCTGTAGAACGATGCACCAGCAGCGCGCTGCCCTGCCGTACCAGCACCAGGGGCGGAATCTCATTCACCTGGCGCAGAACAGACTCAGACATACCGGTTTCCCGCGCCACCTGAGATACGCTCATGGTGCTAGGTGCTTTCCAGACTGTCCAGGAAGATAGCTGCCCTTTATACAGGCTGAGATTTTCCATGAATACTTCGGCATTGTCCCAGGGCAGCAGTATCTGCGAAGTGATTTCTGCCAGAATCACAGGTTTGTTGGCCGCCGGGTTCAGTGCCTTGAACTCATCCACAGAAATTCCTGCCAGTTTAGCGGCAACGTCTACATCCATATCGCGCTCAATGGCGATGGTCTGGAAAAAAGGATGGTTAGGAATCAAGGGCAGTTCAATTTTGTACCCCAGCGGATCACCAATCAGGTTTTTCAGCGCCTGCAGCGCGGGCACATACGTCTGCGTTTCACGCGGCATGGTCAGGTTGGCGTAATCGGTTGGCAAACCGGCCCGCTGGTTGCGCTCAATGGCCCGCAATACATTGCCTTCGCCCCAGTTATAGGCTGCCAGGGCAAGGTGCCAGTCGCCAAACATGGCGTACAGTTTTTGCAGGTAATCAAGTGCCGCATTGGTCGAAGCAATGATGTCACGCCGCTCGTCGCGGAAGATATCCTGCTGCAAGGAAAAGTTACGTCCGGTCGACGGAATAAACTGCCACATACCTGCAGCCTGCGCGGTTGAAACAGCATGTGGATTGAACGCGCTTTCTACAAACGGCAGCAAGGCCAGTTCCATGGGCATGCCGCGTTTATCAAGTTCTTCCACCACATAATACAGATAGCGGCGAGCCCGTTCACTCGTGCGTACAAAATACTGGGTGCGCGAGGCATACCACTGCTCTTTTTCTGTCACCAGTCCGTTTTGCAGATCGGGCATGGCAAACCCGGAACGCACACGCTGCCAGATGTCGGCATTGGCCATATTCAGGTCAATCCCTTCATCGTAAATGGCAAATGCAGCGTCCGAATTATCCACCAGCACCACATCTGAATCCATGGTGGTGGCCTGCGTGCCACGAGGGAGTCCAACCGTCTGCGTATCAACTGCGCACCCTGTCAACCACAAAGCGCACGCGCAGGATAAAAGTGCCCCGAAACGAATTTGAAGATTCATTTAAAATTATCTTTCCAGTGACGTAACGCCGCAAACACAGCCACATCGTCTGTAGCAGCGGGGTTATGAGCTTGAATAACCCCTATGATAGACGATTTACGCGAACGCAAAAAGGGATTAATACGCAATTCCTGACCTATTTGCGATGGAAGTGTGGGCTGTTGTTTTGTGCACAACTGCTGGCAATGCTCGGCGTATAAGAAAATATCGGCGTTATCCGGCTCTACCACCTGCGCAAAACGCAGGTTCGATAAGGTGTATTCATGCGCACAGCAAACACGGGTTTGCTCGGGCAGTGCAGCCAGTTTATCCAACGAATGCAGCATCTGTTCAAGTGTGCCTTCAAATATGCGCCCGCAACCGGCAGAGAATAACGTATCACCGCAAAAGACAATTGGCGCCTGGTTTTCCTGCAAGGCATCTTGTGGTGCGGGAATGTAAAAAGCAATATGCCCTGCTGTATGTCCGGGGATATCATAAACCTCAATATTCAGTCCCAGCAGGTGCAACTGCCGCCCTTCATGTACTGGCTGGTAAGGTTCAGGAACAGCCTCTTTGGCCGGCCCCCAGACCTCTCCTGCCAGATAAGGACGCAAGGCAGCAATACCAGCCGTATGGTCGGCATGGTGATGCGTGACCAAAATGGCGGCAAGTTCCAACTGGCACGCCTGCAAAGTACTGATAACTGGTGTAGCATCACCAGGATCAACCACCAGAGCTTGGTGCCCGTTATGCAGCATCCAGATATAGTTGTCCGATAAGGCGGGGATTGCAATTAGATTCATGGCAGAAGAGATTATAAGTTTGGATTCATGGTTAAGCACGCCCTTGGGCCAGTACCTGCTGGCCTGGGAGCAACAGCGCATCAACAAAGCGGTTGAAGATATTTTCGGCTACCATGCGCTTCAGCTTGGTCTGCCCTCCCTGCCCGCATTAGAAAACAACCGCATGCCCAACCGCTGGCTGGTGCAGGACCATCTGCCAGGCCAGCAGCCAACACAGCCCTCTGCACTGGTCAGCCGGTTTGATGCCCTGCCTTTTGCCGAACAAAGCATTGATCTGGTGGTACTGCCTCATACATTGGATCTGGCGGCAGACCCGCATGCCACCCTGCGCGAGGTCAGCCGTGTGCTGGTGCCCGAAGGCCGTGTTGTGATCACCTGCCTGAATCCGACCAGCTTATGGGGGCTGCGCCAACGGCGTACACGCTTTTTACAGCGCCTGGGAGCCAGCTCCCACTTCCTGCCCCTGGGCGCAGGCTCGCTGATCGGTTACTGGCGCCTGCGCGACTGGCTACGCCTGCTGGGGCTGGAAGTTGCCACCGGAAGCTTTGGCTGCTACCGCCCCGCGTTTCAAACACAAAAATGGCTGGACCGGACCGCCTGGATGGAGTCTGCCGGTGACCGCTGGTGGCCAATTCTTGGCGCAGCCTTCCAGATCACCGCCATCAAACGCATCAAAGGCATGCGGCTGATTGGCCCGCAATGGAAAACAGAACAAAACAAAAATGCCAAGGGCGCCGTTGCCACGCAACGCATGCATCAGGAAAAACAACAGAACCAATAAGCCTGCCGGCAAGGCCGCTACAATGCAGGCTGCATAAAACAAACTGCCAGGATAAACGCCGTGAACACAACCGCCACATTGCCTCAGGTCACCATCTATACCGATGGCGCATGCAAAGGCAATCCAGGGCCGGGCGGCTGGGGCGCATTACTTCAGTATTCACGCAAAAATGGCATTGCTGAAAAAGAGATTTACGGCGGCGAGGCACAAACCACAAACAACCGCATGGAACTGATGGCCGTTATTCAGGCATTGTCATTATTGAAAAAAGCATGCCATATCGACCTGTACATGGATTCACAATATGTCAGGCAGGGCATGCTGGAGTGGGTTGACAACTGGAAAAAGAACGGCTGGAAAACCGCGCAGAAAAAACCGGTAAAAAATGCAGAGCTGTGGCAGCAGCTTGACGAACTGCGGCAACGCCACCAGATTGACTGGCATTGGGTCAAAGGGCACGCCGGGCATCCTGGCAATGAGCGTGCTGACCAGTTGGCCAACCTGGGTGTGGAAAATATTTAAACACAAATAAATAACGCCAGACCCATCACAGGCCTGGCGTTGAATGTCTAAAATGCCTTATTAAGCCTTGGCTACAGTGGCTATTGCCTGGGCCACATAATCAATGTTTTTCGCATTGAGGCTGGCCACACAGATACGCCCACTGTCCAGCCCATAAATGCTGAAATCAGAGCGCAGGCGCACCATCTGGTCTTTGCTCAACCCTGAGTAGCTGAACATGCCGTTTTGTGCCGAGATAAAACTCATGTCTTCTGTCACCCCTGCTGCCTTGAGCTTAGCCAGCAGTTGGTCGCGCAGGCCTTGAATGCGCACACGCATACCCTCAAGCTCATTTTCCCACATGGTGCGCAGGTCGGGCGTTCCCAATACCGTGGAAACCAGTTGGGCACCGAATGTTGGTGGGTTGGAGTAGTTGGTGCGAATCGCCAGCTTTACCTGGCTCTGCACACGTTTGGCTTCGTCCTGGCTGGTGCAGACAATCGACAATGCGCCCACACGTTCGCCGTACAGAGAAAATGTTTTGGAAAAACTGCTGGAAAGCAAAAAGCTCAATCCCGAATCAACCAGCTTGGCCACAGCCACACCATCTTGCTTTAAACCACTGCCAAAGCCCTGATACGCCATATCCAGGAAAGGCACCAGCCCATTGCTGCGCATCACTTCAATCAACTGATCCCACTGGTCTTCACTCAGGTCATAGCCGGTGGGATTATGGCAGCAGGGGTGCAGCAGCACGATTGTGCCTTTGGTAGCCACTTTAAATGCATTGAGCATGCCTTCAAAATTCACGGCGCGTTTTTCAGCGTCATAGTAAGGGTAGGCCACAACCTGGAAGCCTGCGCGGCTGAACAAAGCGCGGTGGTTTTCCCAGCTGGGGTCTGAAACCATTACCGGCACATCAGGGGTAAGTGTTTGCAGGAAATCAGCGCCCACCTTCAAAGCACCGGTACCACCCAATGCCTGAATGGCGACCACCCGACCGGATTTCACCACATCGCTGCTCTGGCCAAAAATCAGGTCTTTCACGCCGCTGGTGTAAGCCGCCATGCCATCGATAGGCAAATATCCTTTAGGAATAATATTTTCTGAAATCTGCTTTTGTGCAATGGCAACACATTTCAGCACTGGAATCTTGCCATCCTCCCCTGTATAAACACCTAGCCCTAGGTTTACCTTGGATGGATTGGTATCCGCAATGTATTGTTCTGTCAGCCCGAAAATGGGGTCGCGCGGTGCCAGCTCTACTGCAGAAAACAGTGACATGGAAAGATACTCCTTGAGATGAAAATCGAATATGAGGGTAGTCCGAGCCCGTAAACAAGACTAATTAGAATTTTATGCCTAAGCCGGTTGCAACCGCACCCGATATCCCGATCAATTCATTAAATATGGACATTTTGGTTGCAGAAATAACACGTCCGCATTTTCGGGGCCATCAAAACACAAACTCATATATAAGACACATATCTCATGTTTCATCTTTTTTTGAATTTTTCTCCGGCTTGCATGCCTCCACATGGCTTTGAAACAGCAATATCCAGATCAATGATGACATTAGCAGGCCCCTGCGTTAATGACTCTCAGCCGCACTGGCAGAAAAGTCGTGCGATAATGTCCCCCGGCCGCTCCTGTACGCGGCCTGCCGCAAAAACACTCCCTGGTTGATTTACCGGACAGCGTATTGACTAGCGCGTGTTAACACAAACTATAGGTCTGATACCTGCAACAACACTTTGCGGTTTTTATCTTGTTTTGAAACGAATTATGATCAAACTGAAAAATCTCACCTTGCGACGTGGCAGCAAAATTGTGCTGGAACAGGCCAATGTCACGCTCAATCCGGGCGAGAAGATCGGCTTGGTCGGGCGCAACGGCGCTGGCAAATCCTCTTTGTTTGCGCTGCTGACCGGGCTGCTTACAGCTGACAACGGCGACCTGGAAATGCCACCACGCTGGCTGATCGCTGAAGTGGCACAGGAAATGCCCGAAACCGCGCAGGATGCCACCGGCTTTGTCATTGCCGGCGACAGCATTCTGGCCGCCGCGCAACAAGAACTGGCCCAGGCCGAGGTTTCAGGCGATGGAGAAGCCATTGCCAATGCACACCTGCACATTGCCGAAGCCAATGGCTTTGATGCCCGGGCACGCGCGCAGGCCATGCTGCTGGGGCTGGGTTTTAAACCCGATGAACTTGAAAAGCCGGTCAATAGCTTTTCCGGTGGCTGGCGCATGCGCCTGCAACTAGCACGCGCCCTGATGTGCCCGGCAGATCTGCTGCTGCTGGACGAACCAACCAACCACCTGGATCTGGATGCGCTGGTCTGGCTGGAATCATGGCTGCAACGTTATCAGGGCACGCTGATCACCATTTCGCACGACCGCGAATTCCTGGATGCCATCACACAGGTCACGCTGCATCTGGAAGACACGCAACTGACACGCTACACCGGCGGTTACACGGCTTTTGAAGAACAGCGGGCGCAGCGCATTTTGCTGCAGCAGGCGGCTTTTGACAAACAACAGGACAGGATTGAGCACCTGCAGAAATTCATTGACCGCTTTAAAGCCAAAGCCACCAAGGCCAAGCAGGCGCAAAGTCGTATCAAAGCACTGGAGCGCATGGAACGCGTTGCACCGGTCATCACCGCATCCAGTTTTCAGTTTGAATTCAAAGAGCCTGACAGCCTGCCCAACCCAATGCTGGTACTGGACGATGTGGCCTGCGGCTACAACGACAAAGTCATTCTCTCGCATGTTCAGAGCTCTGTGCTGGCAGGGCAGCGCATTGGCATACTGGGTGCCAACGGACAAGGCAAATCCACCCTGGTTAAAACCATTGCCCAGCAGATCCCTGCACTGGCGGGCCGCTGCACCCAGGGCAAGGGATTGCGCATTGGTTACTTTGCACAGCAGGAACTGGATATTTTGCGCCATGACGACAATGCATTGCAGCACATGGTCCGTCTGGCAGCCACCATATCACCCGAAGCGCGCGAACAGGATCTGCGCAGCTTTTTAGGCGGATTCCGTTTTGTCGATGACATGGTCAAACAACCCGTAGGCACCATGAGCGGCGGTGAAAAATCTCGCCTGGTACTGGCCATGCTGGTATGGCAGCGCCCGAATCTCCTGCTGCTGGATGAACCGACCAACCATCTGGACCTGATTACCCGCGAAGCGCTGGCTATCGCACTCAATGAATTTGAAGGCACTGTGATGCTGGTTTCGCACGACCGCGCCATGCTGCGCTCGGTTTGCGATGAATTCTTGCTGGTGGCAGAAGGCGGCCTGCGACCATTTGACGGTGATCTGACCGATTACCAACGCTATCTGCTTGACCATGCCAAACAACAACGCGAAGCGCTTGCATCGGCTGGCACCCCGCAAAAAACGGAACAACCTTCTGCAGAAAGCCCGGTCATTAATTCCCGCGAAGAGCGCAAGCTCGCTGCCCAGCGCCGCCAGCAGATTGCAGAGCAGACCCGTCCGCTCAAAAAAGAAGTAGCCACCATTGAAAAGCGCATGGCCGAAATTGACGCTTTGCGCACACAGCTTGAAGCACAACTGGCCACGCCTGACCTGCCCTCAGAAACCATTGTGGACGCCGGCAAACAATTAAAAGTGTTAGGCGATGAGCTGCAGACCATAGAAGAGCACTGGCTCGAATTGTCCGAACAAATCCAGGCGCTGGAACAGGGTGCATCTGCCTAAAACAGCCGCAACGCTGCACAGTTCTGTCGCCGGATGGTGACAAAAGTGCAGATACAGCCGGTTCCTCCCCTATAATCGCTGGTATCTGTAATATCCGTGTAGTTGACAGTTCAATAGACCATGCCGATTATTTTTGCGCTTTCCATCATCTGCCAGGCCATTTGTATCATCCATGTTTTTAAAACAGGGCAGGAACGCACCTGGCTGATTCTGATTCTTTTCACCTCTTTTTTAGGATGCGCCATTTATGCACTGATGGTGCTTGCCCCCGGTATGCTGGGTACGCGGCAGGGAAAGCGTGCCGTTAAAAAATTAAGCCATACCATCAACGCACCACGCAATCTGCGGACTTTGCGTGGTGAACTCAGCCTGCGCGATACGGCGCAAAGCCGGGTCAATCTGGCCGATGAACTGGTTGAACTGGGGCAATATGATGAAGCCATTACGCATTATCAGGAAGCCCTTTCCGGCGGTGATGCGCACAACCCCGATACACTGCTGAAACTGGCACAGGCACAGTTTCAGGCCAAAGATTACACCGGCTGTCTCGCCAGCCTGAAAGACCTGCTGCAAAACAACCCCGGCTATATTTCGCAAGATGGTCATTTGCTGCAGGCTCGGGCGCTGCACGAGCTTGGCGAGCTGGATCAGGCGGCACAGACGTATCAGCAACTGGTTGAATACTATTCCGGCCCTGATGCCAGATACTTTTACGCCAAGCTGCTGCAACAACAAAACCGCCCCGCAGAAGCACGCCAGCAACTGGAAGAAATACAAAACTACGCGCGCATTGCGCCCAAGTTTTACAAACAGATGCACAGGGACTGCCTGGCACAGGCAAACCGCCTGCTCAAAAATCTGGAATAACTTCGCGGTTGATTTTGGCTCCGCGCCGAATGGTCTGAAACAACGCTGTTTCAGAATCCGTTATATATCAGGATCTGCTACGGCATTTCAGACCGGTTTCTGTCCCTCGGCATTTACACCGGTCTGCGGTGGCACTGGATGCGGCTTGCGTTCACTAACCTCCATCGCATACTGCTTGGACCACAATAAATACGAAAACACCAGCGCCAGCACCGAACACACCGTCATGGCTGTAAACATCGGGATGGCTGTACCATTGGCGAAAATGCCCACCAGCCCGGTAGACAGCGAGCCGCTGCCAAATTGCAGCGCCCCCATCATGGCAGATGCCGTCCCGGCAATTGCGCCCCAGGCAGCCAAAGACATCATGCCGCAACATGGCATGATAATCGGAATCATCGTCGCGGCAATGAAAATCACAATACAGTACGGCAGCAACCATTGCACTTTCATCACCGCCATCAGCAGCAATAAAATGCTGCACACAGCATAGATAACCCCTGTCACACGCACCACGCGAATCGTACCAAAACGAGCAATCAGGCGTGAACTGGTCTGCGCAGCCACCATCATTCCTACGGCATTCAGCGCAAACAGATAGCTGTAATTCAGAGGACTCAGCCCATGCAGCTCAGTAAAGAAAAAAGAAGAACCTGAAATATAGGTAAAAAAACCTGCCTGCGTTAACGCGGCAACTGTCACAAAAGGAATGAACTTACCGCTGCGCAATAGCGTGCCATAGTTTTTCAGCGTTTGCCCAAGCCGAAACTGGGCCCGCTGCTGTGGCGTGGATGTCTCAGGCAAAAACAGCACAATCAGCACAATGGAAATAACCGCCCCTGTCCCCATCGTGATAAAAATCATCTGCCATGAAAGCGCCGGGTGGCTGATGATGGCCGCCCCCATCATTGGTGCCAATACAGGTGCCACACCAATAATCAGCATCATCAGCGACATCAACCTGACGGCCTGTATGCCTGTATACAAATCACGCACCACGGCCAAACCGACAGCCATACCGACTGATGAACCAATGCCCTGCACCGCCCTGAGTATCACCAGCGTTTGCGCATTCTCTGCAAATGCACAACCCAAGGCCGCCACCGCATACAACGAAATACCGATCAGGATTGTTTTACGGCGACCAATCTTGTCTGACATTGGCCCCATGAACAACTGACCACACGCCAGCCCGAAGAAAAAAGACATCAGGCTCTGATGCATCATCCCTTCATCTGCCTGCAAGGTGTGGGCCATTGAGGACAGCGCCGGCAGATACATATCAATAGCCAGCGGCCCCAGGGCGCTCACAAACCCCAGCACCAAAGCAATAAGTAGATTTGATTTATTCATATTTTGATGGATCACTATCGAGCCGCGTCAGCCCGTGACAATTACCGAACGATTATAAGGACAGTCGGAGTGCTGCCGCTTTGTGCGGGGGTATCCAATCTGTGTACCGTTTTTGCATTCAACACGCTTCTGTCTGATGGCTGTGCATGCACTTGTACCCTGCCATGCACGGCCTTGGCATTCGCCCTTTACAATATGATCTGTTACTCCTGTTCTCTCAAAATCACCCCATGAAAAAAGCAGATATCGTCCCCTTTTTTGCCACACTGGCTGCAGCCAACCCGCATCCGCAAACCGAGCTTGAATATGACAATAACTTTGAGCTGCTTGCTGCGGTGCTGCTTTCTGCACAGGCGACAGATGTCGGTGTCAACAAAGCCACACGCGTGCTTTTCCCGATCGCCAACACACCGCAGAAAATGCTTGCCCTGGGCTATGACACACTCTGCGAATACATTAAGACCATTGGCCTGTATCGCAACAAAGCTAAAAACTTACTGGCAACCTGCCAGATCCTGATTGACCAGTACCATGGAGAGGTGCCGCACGACCGCGAAGCGCTGGAATCATTACCCGGCGTTGGCAGAAAAACTGCCAATGTTGTACTCAATGTAGCATTTGGCGACCCGACCATTGCAGTGGATACACACATCTTCCGCGTCAGCAACCGCACCGGGCTTGCACCCGGAAAAACACCGCTGGAAGTAGAACAAAAGCTGCTGAAACGCGTTCCACCAGCTTATCAGCAGCACGCGCACCACTGGCTCATTTTGTTAGGCCGCTATGTGTGCGTGGCGCGTAAGCCGCGCTGCTGGGAATGCCAGGTCAGCCAATGGTGCGACTACAAACCCAAAACAGCAGCGCCTACAAAATAAAACCGCAAACAACCCGCCCCCATTAATTATGCTTGGCTTTGGGCCTGCGTATTTTAGCGGCCTTGGTTGCTTTATGCGCCGCACGTTTGACTGCGCTTTTCAACTGGTCCAGCGCAGAACCGGTCCCGCCGTTTTGTCCATGTTTGGCAGACTGGCTCGCCTTTTTAGCTACTTTGCCATTCTTGGAAGCAGCCTTGTTTTGCGCAGACGCAGGTTTGCTCTGCCCGGCCAGGCCGTTTGGCACCAACCGGAAATCAATACGCCGGCCATCCAGATCCACCCGGCTGACCTGCACATGCACACGGGTGCCCAGTGCATAACGCACACCGGTACGTTCACCGCGCAGCTCCTGGCGCAACTCATCAAAGCGATAGTAGTCCCCGCCCAGTTCTGAAATATGGATCAGCCCCTCCACATACATGGACTCCAACTGCACAAACAATCCGAAGCTGGTCACCGCACTGACCGTTCCGGTAAACTCCTCTCCGAGATGCTCGCGGATATAAACGCACTTCAGCCAGGCCAGTACATCGCGGGAAGCCTCGTCCGCACGGCGTTCATTGGCACTACAATGCAGCCCGGCAACTACCCAATGCTCCATTTCCGTCAGCGCCATGCTCCCAGTATTCCCGGTATGCGGCTTGCCGCCCTTCTGCGCTGCAGCCTCTTTCGGTTTAGGGGCTGACTCCAGATTGCTGACCGCCGTGCGATCATCGAGCTTGTACTTGCGGTTGGCCAGAATCCCCCGGATCACACGGTGCACCAGCAGGTCAGGATAACGCCGGATCGGGCTGGTGAAGTGTGTGTAGGCCGTATACGCCAAACCAAAGTGCCCGCTGTTGATCGGCGAATAAATCGCCTGCTGCATAGAGCGCAACAGCATCATCTGAATCTGGCTGGCATCCGGCCGGTTTTTGGTGAGCTCGGCAATGCGCTGAAACTCCTTAGTTGTCGGCTCTTCCGACAAGGTGATGTCCACACCAATGGCACGCAGATAATTTTGCAGCAACTCCCGTTTTTCCGGTGTCGGCCCTTCATGCACACGAAACAGCGCAATGCGTTTATGGTGTTCTATGAACTCTGCCGCGCACACATTGGCAGCCAACATCGCTTCTTCAATCAGGCGATGCGCTTCGGTACGCTCGTAAGGTTCTATCTTTTCAATCTGTCCGGCCTCATCACAAATGATCCGCGTTTCAACCGTATCAAAATCAATTGCACCACGCTTTTCTCTGGCCTGGTACAGTGCTTGGTACAACTCGTACAGATGCAGCAGATCCTGCACATGTTCAGACCTGCGCAACGCTTCCGGGCCATTGGTATTGGTCAGAATGGCGGCCACTTCGGTATACGTCAGCCGCGCATGGCTTTTCATCACGGCTGGATAGAACTGATACGCATGCACTTTGCCCTGCGCCGTAATCAGCATATCGCAAACCATGCACAGCCGCTCCACATCCGGATTCAGCGAGCACAGCCCATTCGATATTTTTTCCGGCAGCATCGGAATCACCCGCCGCGGAAAATAAACCGATGTGGCCCGGTCATAGGCATCATCATCCAATGCGGTTCCCGGCTTCACGTAAAAACTCACATCGGCAATCGCCACCAGCAACCGGTAGCCCTGCCCTTTGCCCACACGCGCCGGCTCGCAGTAAACCGCATCGTCAAAGTCACGCGAGTCTTCGCCATCAATGGTTACCAGCGGCACATCGGTCAAATCCACCCGGCTGCGCCAATCAGCCGGCTTTACCTTATCGGGCAATGCCTGTGCCTGCTCTAATGCTTCGGGAGTAAACACATGCGGCACATTGTATTTACGCACCGCAATTTCAATCTCCATGCCGGGGTCGTCAATCTGCCCCAACACCTCCACAATCCGGCCTACCGGCTGGCTATGCAGCGTAGGCGGCTCGGTCAACTCAACCGTCACCACCTGCCCCGACTCGGCATGCGCCAACGCCTGCTCCGGAATCAGAATATCCTGCGGGTAACGGTTATCCTCCGGGGCCACCAGCCATACACCATTTTCCTGCAACAAACGGCCAATAATCAGCTTTTGCTGACGCGACACAATTTCAGTGATATTTGCCTCTGGCCGCCCTTTGCGGTCATAGCTGGCAATGGTCGCCTTCACCCGGTCCTGGTGCAGTACCGTATGCATCACATGCGAGGGCACATACAAATCCGGCCCGCCATCATCGCGCACAATAAATCCATGTCCATCGCGATGTCCCTGCACAATACCTTCAATGACATCGTGCTTTATTTCTTTTTTAATTTTCTTAATGATAATAAACCTTCATCGTTTAAATTCAGGACTGCCTCTGACAATCTGCCGCCCAAATAACTCACAGACAACAGATTATTCATACCAGCACAATGCCAGTATAAGAAACACCCCACATACCTCTATATTTTTGTAGAGATTACATCCACATGGGCGTGATCATTCTTATTTCCCTTTGCCCACCATAGGATAGATCATCCTGATTGCCGGCAGCAGGAGGGCTTGATACAGCCTTAATTCTCCACGCTCTTTGGTCTGTGCGCCAATTGTATGACAGTTCCGGGCATCATTGCCACTTTCCATGAAGACCCAATGCCACACAATGCCCTTATTTTTAAACATTTTTTAAAAACCGCTTTGTTTATTTAAAAACTGTGCTAGAATTCATCTCCTTAGCCCAGGTGGCGGAATTGGTAGACGCACTAGTTTCAGGTACTAGCGGGTAACTCCGTGGAGGTTCGAGTCCTCTCTTGGGCACCATATACCAAATAAAAAAGCAGCTCTCAGAGCTGCTTTTTTATTTTTCTTTTCTCCCACACCATTTCTCTAAAGACTACTGGGTTTCCAAACTCAGGAAACTCGTCTGTCTGGCACCAACTTTTTTTCTGATACACAAGAAGTTCTCCGGCCATTTTGCTTTCTTGCTGAAGCTGACTATTTAAAGACGTTTCCAAACAGTACCCGTAGTTTGCAATATTATGTAATATGCTACATAATATTCAATATGAAAAATGACGTTGGATACCTCATTAAACAGATTGATGAATGCCTTTACAGAAAGGCCAATCAGAATCTGAAGCTCATCGACCTGACCTTATCGCAAGTCAAGGTGCTCATTTTGCTGCGTGAGCGGGAAAAAACAAGGCAACTGACTTCACACAAAGATATTGAGGAAAGCCTGCAAGTCTCTCATCCCACCGTATTAGGACTGCTACGCCGCCTGGAGGCCAAGGGATTTATCCGGACTGAGACTGGAACTGCCGATCGAAGAATCAGAAATGTATTCCTGACGCAGCGCGATGCCTCTTTCTGGGACAATTTACGGACTAACCAGGTAGCCATGGAGAAGCTCATTTTGGCCAATTTTTCCAAAGAGGAAAAAGATACCCTCCGATTGTTATTAACTAAGCTTTTGCACAACATTCAGTAATTTTTTTCACTATATATGTAGCATGTTACATAAATATTCAAGATTTTTTAATTTGATTGCTTTTCTCGTACTGTCGGCCACCAACCATTGGAAAACGCTTCATTCTGGACTCATACAAGGTGCATTTATGGTCAAGAAACACTTTCTGATCTGTTTCATAGCAATTCTGGCGCTTGGTGGCTGCGACCAAAAAGAACCGGACAACCTGGCAATGCCTCCGACAGAAGTGGGGGTTGTCACGGTCGTGACACGGAGCGTGACCGTTCAGCAAGAGCTTTCAGGGCGGGTGAAATCCTCTTTGCAGGCCGATGTACGTCCGCAGGTTGACGGTATCATCCAGGCGCGTCTTTTTACCGAAGGCGGATATGTCAAAGAAGGGGAAGTGCTGTATCAGATAAACGCTGACAGCTATCGTGCTGCATTCAATCAGGCCATGGCTTCTCTCAAAAATGCCGAAGCCAACATCACAACCACCCGTCTGAAAAGCGAACGCTACACGGAACTGGCAAAACAAGGCGGCATTGCACAGCAGGAAGTGGACGATGCCGTGGCGGCTTATCAGCAGGCCCTGACCGTGGTGGAGGAAAAACGGGCGCTCCTGGAAACAGCCCGGATTAATCTTGAGCGAACAGAAATCAAAGCACCTATTTCAGGATTTATCGGTATTTCAAACGTCACAGTGGGCCAGCTTGTCATTACCAACCAGAGCGAACCCCTGGCAACCATTCACAGCCTTGACCGGGTTTATGTAGACATTACCCAGTCTGGCACGCAGAGGCTGCATTTGCAAAGGCTTCTGGAACGAAATGCACTGCGCAACGGCAATGCCGAGGTACAGCTCAAGTTGGAAGACGGCACCATATATGAAGAAAAAGGCACGCTGCAACTGCAGGAAATCGCTGTAGATGAATCCACGGGCGCAGTCACATTGCGGGCCGCGTTCCCCAATACCCGTCGCATTCTCATGCCAGGCATGTTTGTGCGGGCCATTGTCGCAGAAGCTGTGCATGACAATGCGGTGCTGGTCAAACAACAGGCCGTCACGATGAACGCCAAAGAAGAAGGCACGGTGATGGTACTGACGCCAGACAACGTGGTCGAAGAGCGTTCGGTCGTGACAGGGTCAACCGTCGGCAATGCATGGATTATCTTTGAAGGTCTTCAGGCCGGAGATCGGGTTGTGCTGGAAGGACTGAGCCGGATTAAGCCGGGAGACACTGTCAGGCCGGTAGAGCTCACAACAGAAGTTGATGATTATCCGCAAGACGTCGCAACGATCTTTGGAAAATAAGGAACCAGCATGCCGCGTTTTTTCATCGACCGTCCGATCTTTGCCATTGTCATTGCATTCATCATCATGCTGTTCGGAAGCATTTCCATCATCATGCTTCCCAAAGGCCAGTACCCCGATATTGCACCGCCAACAGTGAGTATTTCTGCAACCTATCCGGGGGCTTCTGCCGAAACCGTGGAAAACACGGTGACCCAGGTCATTGAAAAAGAGCTCACCGGGCTGGACGGCCTGTTGTATTTCTCATCCACCAGCAGCGCTTCCGGCCAAAGCAGCATTACCCTCACTTTTGAGCAGGGCACGGATCCGGATATTGCGCAAGTTCAGGTTCAGAACAAAGTACAACAGGTTACCACCCGCCTGCCCGCCATGGTTCAGCAGCAAGGGGTCACGGTGCAGAAGTCGCAGGGCAATATCCTGATGATGGTGGTGCTTTACGATACAAGAGACCGTGACAGCAATTACGATGTGGCTGACTACCTGGTAAGCAATGTGCAGGACCGGCTCGCACGCCTTGACGGGGTTGGCAATATTCAGCTTTTTGGCCAGCAGTACGCCATGCGGATATGGCTCGACCCCATGAAGCTGCGTTCCTACAACCTCATGCCCTCTGACGTGCGAACCGCCATAGAACAGCAAAACCGGCAGGTCGCCATGGGCAAGCTCGGCGATCAGCCGGCGGCTCCGGGTCAAAACCTGACCGCTACGGTCACTGCGGTTTCTATGCTGCAAACGCCGGCGCAATTCCGCGACATCATCATCAAATATAAGCCCGATGGCTCCGTTGTCAAGCTCGGTGATGTAGCCAGAATAGAAATGGGCAGCGAAAGCTACAGCACTGTTACCAGCCTGAACCGGCATCCATCTGCCGCCCTTGCCGTGCAACTGACCTCCGGGGCCAATGCCATGGCGACTTCTGCCAATGTCCGTGCGCTCATGGAAGAAGTCAAATTAAATCTGCCAGAAGGCTACGCCATCGCCTATACCAATGACAATTCCGATTTTGTGAAGCTCTCCATCTGGGAGGTGGTCAAAACCCTGATCGAAGCGGTGGTGCTCATCACCATTGTCATGTACATTTTTCTGGGCAATTGGCGAACCACGATCATTCCCACCCTGACGGTGCCTGTGGTGCTGCTGGGAACCTTCGCCGTCATGTATGCGCTGGGCTTTACCATTAACACGCTGACGCTGTTCGGGATGGTACTGTCCATCGGTTTGCTGATAGATGACACCATTGTCGTGGTCGAGAATGTGGAGCGCCTCATGCGGGAGAAGAATCTTTCCCCGCGAGAGGCCACCATAGAATCCATGCGCGAGATCACTGGCGCGCTTGTGGGCATTACCGCCATCATCATGGTGGTGTTTATTCCGATGATATTTTTCAGCGGTTCAACAGGCATTATCTACCGGCAGTTTTCCGTCACCATCATTGTGTCCATGGGGCTTTCCGTGTTCATGGCCCTGACGTTCACACCCGCCATGTGCGCCCTGCTGCTCAAGGAGCAAAAGAAAGCCGAAGGCCGGTTTCAGCGTTTCTTTAACCGCTGCCTGGAACATTATGGAAAACAGATCGACAAAACCCTGCGCAGGCCGGTGCGCTGGCTGGTGGCGTACGTAGTGATATCTGGAGGCTGCCTGCTGTTTCTCATGCAGATGCCTACCGGCTTTCTGCCCAATGAGGATCAGGGCATCCTCATCTGCCAATATACCCTGCCGGCAGGTGCAGACATGTCTCGCACCAACGAGGTGGGTAAAGCGATAGAGAACTACTTCCTCGATGAGGAGAAAGACAATGTACAGATCGTTTTCATCACCAATGGTTTTGGCTTCAACTCATCCAATCAGAACTCCGGCATGGCGTTCATCTCGCTAAAAGACTGGTCAGAAAGGCCCGGAGCACAAAATAGTGCCGATGGCATTGCCATGCGGGCCATGCAGCGCCTGTCCTCCATACGCGATGCACAAATCTTTGTACTGAGCCCGCCACCCATCATGGGGCTGGGGCAAACGGATGGTTTTGAACTCTATCTGCAAGCCCTTGCCGGAACAGACAGGGCAGAGCTTGAATCGCTGCAAAATGTTTTCATGGAACACGCCGCGCAGGAAAAGAGCCTTGCAAACGTCCGCTCGGACAATGCTTACCGGGTACCGCAGTTGCACCTTGCATTCAACAATGAGAAAGCACTGTCCTACGGTATTTCCCTTGATGATATGTACGACGCCTTAAATGTTGCGTGGGCCGGCGAATATGTCAACGACTTTATCGACCGCTCCCGCATTAAAAGAGTCTATATGCAATCAAGTGCCGAATTCCGCTCCAGACCCGAAGACCTAAATGCCTGGAGCGTGCGGAACAACGCGGGCCAAATGGTGCCCTACTCGGAGTTTACGCAAACATCATGGATTCCAACCCAGGAAACGCTGGAGCGCTTTAACGGCGTGTCGGCTTATTACATTCAGGGAGCCGCAGGCCCGGGCATGAGTTCCGGGGACGCGATGCAGGCGGTGGGGAAAATCATGGACGAAATTCCCGGAGCCTCTTATGCCTGGAGCGGGCTTTCCTACCAGGAGCAACAGGCTTCGGGACAGACCATTTTGCTCTACAGCATCTCGATACTGGTTATTTTCCTTTGCCTGGCGGCCCTGTATGAAAGCTGGTCGGTACCGATTGCCGTGCTCCTGATCATCCCGCTGGGTGCGGTGGGAACCGTGCTGGCCGTACATTGGCGCGGGCTTGAAAATAACATCTACTTCCAGGTGGCCATGCTGACCATCATAGGCCTGTCGGCAAGAAATGCCATCATGATGGTGGAATTTTCAGACCAGGCGCACAAGTCCGGACTCAGCCTCATGGAAGCTGCCCGCCAGGGTGCCATACTGCGTTTCAGGCCTATTCTGATGACCGCTCTCACTTTTGCCGCAGGCGTACTGCCATTGGCCATGAGTACCGGCGTGGGGGCAAACAGCCGCATCGCCATCGGCACAGGCACCCTCGGCGGCACGCTGACAGCCACGGTTTTATCCGTTGTCCTTGTCCCTCTGTTTTTCCTGCTGGTAGGCCGGCTGTTTGCCAAAAAAGAACGTCCGGACACGCCTCATGCCCAACAGAACCCGGGATAACGCCTTATCATTTTCAGGAATTGCCTGTATGTGTGTTTGAGTAGTTTTCAAATGCACGTACAGACAATCATCTCAAAACAGAACAGGTACCACACGACCATTCAGCTACCCTGCTACAGGCGCTGCACAATTTCCAATAGCCTTCGCACGACACCGTTGTCCTGGTCCAGCCAGGCAAATGCCAGTTGTGCAATAGGTGCTGGTGGCACAAAGTCTTTATAACAAACACCTTTGAGCCTGATCTGCGATAAGGAAGCCGGAACAATAGAGATACCCAGCCCCGCTGCAACCAGATTGATCACCGAAGAAATCTGTGGTGCCGGCTGGCTGATGCGCGGGCTGAAGCCCTGGGCATGGCAGAGTTCAAAAACTTCGCTGTACAGCGTGGTGCCCGGCGGGCCGGGAACCAGGATAAAAGATTCATCCATCAAGTCCTTGGCTTTCAGGTATTTTTTTCTGACCAGCGCATGGGTGGACGGCAAGGCAATTTTCATCGGCTCATCGGCCAGCCGGTAGAACTGCAGGCCCTCGGGGGCATAAAATGCCGGGCGAATAAAAGCTGCGTCCAGCCGTTGCTCCACCAGCCCTTGCAGCAACTGGGGCGTATTGGCTTCTTCCATGGTGAGTTCAACAGCAGGGAAGCGTTTTTTAAGCGCGTTGATGGCCGCAGGAACCACCGGATTAAACGGGGCCGATCCTGTAAACCCCAGCCGCAGTTGCCCGATTTCACCCTGCGCGGCACGGCGAGCTGTTTTTTTTGCATGCTCAGCCTGCTCCAGCACATAGGCTGCCTGCACCTCAAACGCCTGCCCTGCCGGGGTCAGCACCACCCCATGCGGGGTACGCTGAAACAGTTTGACGCCCAGCTCATCTTCAAGGCTTTTAATCTGCTGGCTTAAAGGTGGCTGTCCGATGTGCAGCTGTTGCGCGGCACGGGTGATGTTACCTTCTTTGGCGACCGCCAGAAAATACCTCAGGTGTCTTAACTCCATAATATATTTTAAAAGTATGGGTATCGCTATTTTAATATATTAGACACAATAGCAGGTCAATGTGAAAATATGCAGGTCTTGATTGATGACGGGTTAACACACAGGTATGGATACGCAGGTTAGAACCACACAGGCCCAACGAAGCCAGTTACTCATTGAGGGCCCCGCAGGCCAGATTGAAATCACGATGGATATGCCTGCCGAGCCTGCAGAAATCAAGGGGGTGGCACTGGTCAGCCACCCGCAACCCCTGCTGGGTGGAACACCCAGGCACATTGTGCCGCACACTTTGGCTAAAAATCTGTGTGCTGACGGATGGATTACCGTTCGCCCGGCCTTTCGGGGTGTTGGCCGTTCAGACGGCACATATGCCCAGGGTATCGGGGAAGCCGAAGATACGCTGGCTGTTATAGCCCACATGCGCTCGGTATTCCCGGACCTGCGGCTGGCGCTGGTCGGCTTTTCATTTGGTGCATATGTGTACGCCAGAGCCGCCTGCCAGCTTGAACAAACACAACCGGCCGATACCATCGCCCTGATGGGCTTGCCGGTTGGCAACACCGCCGCAGGAAGGGTTTATGAAGCCCTGCCGTTACCGGCACGCACCCTGTTGATTCATGGGCAGGATGATACGGTCACACCGTTAGCCAACGTGCTGGAATGGGCACGGGCCGAGCACCGCCCGGTGATTGTTTTTCCGGGAACAGACCACTTTTTCAAAGGCTGTCTGGATGGTGTGACGCGCGTGCTACTACAGCATCTTGCGCTGCAGGCGGCTTGAATGCAACTGTGTATGAGCGCGTCATGATACACCGATTAAAGTCTTTGTTTTCCATCAGCCAGGACGGTGCACAGCCTTCATTGGCTGCTATTTTCTGGATGGGGTTTGCCCAGATTTTTGTCTGGGGCGGTTCGTTTTTTCTGCTGGCTGTGCTGGCGCGCCCCATCATGCAGGAAACAGGCTGGTCGCGCCAATGGATTTATGGCTCGCTTTCGCTGGGTATTTTTATCTCCGGTGTTCTGCTGCCCTACATCGGCAAATACATTGCACGCCAAGGCGGCAGAAACGTGCTGGCACTCAGTGGGGTGGTCACCGCTCTTGGGCTGGCAGTCATGGCACTGTCTTCGTCTTTGGTGGTTTTCATTCTGTCATGGTGTATTTTAGGTGTCGCCATGTCCATGGGCCTGTACGATGCACTGTTTGCCACACTGGGCGATACCTATGGCACTGGCGCTAAAAAAGCCATCACCACCATCACATTGATTTCAGGTTTTTGCACCACACTGGTATGGCCGCTGCTGGCATTGGGTGTAAGCCATCTGGGCTGGCGCCATACTTGCCTGATATGGGCGGTGTTTCTGGCGCTGACCATTTTTCCGATTTATCGGCGCTCCTTACCTCAGGTCGCAAAAAGCCCGCCGCCAAAGGATCAAAAAGAAACACCGCCAATCACGATTGACCGGACAGTTTATACGCTGATGTCATGTATCTTCATGCTGTCCGCCGTGGCCATGACCGTCATAACGGTACAACTGATTGACCTGCTGCAGGAAGACGGGTTTACGCTGTCGGCGGCCATTGCCATCAGCGCACTGATCGGCCCGACGCAGGTGGCAGCACGTGTCGTGGATATCATGGTGCGCATCAGCCATCCGATCTGGTCGCTGCTCATCTCTGTTGTGCTGGTTTTTTTAGGCGTTACCCTGCTGCTGTGTTTACCGGCCTATGCCGCATGGGCAGTGATTGTATACAGCGCCGGCAACGGCCTGCGCTCGATCGTTCGGGGAACGTTGCCGCTGGCCATTCTCAAACCTCAGGAGTTTGCCCTGGTCATGGGAAAAATTGCACGCCCGTCGCTGGTGGCCCAGGCACTGACACCCTTCATTTTTGGCATGTTGTTTGAAATGGCCGGTTCCAAGGGCGTACTGGCTGTGCTGGCCCTTGTCGCAGGCGTCAGTGTCATACTGACTGCCATACTGGTCAAGCAGCTCAGGCAGAAAAACCTGTATGTGAAACAGGTCAGAGGCTGACCCGCTGACCTGCTCCAATCATGCGCAGCCCTCAGCAAGCACTCAGTGTTTTGGGCTGACGTTCTCCGGGGAAAAACCACGGGCGCAAATAAACCCCCACACTGTTGCCAAAGAATGCCGCCACCAGCCACAGCCAGCCATGCAGGCTGCCCGAGGCAATGCCGCTGAAATAAGCGCCAATGTTGCAACCATAGGCCAAACGTGCGCCATAGCCAAGCATCAGCCCGCCAATAATCGCGGCAACCAAGGAGCGGCGCGGAATATTCAGGTTGGGTGCAAAACGCCCGGCCAGACCAGCGGCCAGAAAAGCCCCCAGCATGATACCAATATCCATCATGCTTGTGATATCCTCCCACACCGGCGCTGCCAGCGCCTTGGCATTGGCAGCCGTTTGCCAGAATGCCCAGTCTGAAACCGAGATACCCAGCCCCTGCGCCGCCTTGGCACCCCACAACGCAAATGCCGAAGTAATACCCCATGGGCGGCCCGCCAGCGCCAGTGTGACAAAATTCAGCAACGCCAGCGCAACCGCCCCCCAGATCAAAGGCCAGGGGCCTTTCCAGAACCGTGCCACGCCATGCCGTGAGGCTTGCGCCGCCTGCTCCAAAGCACCATGGCGGCGTTTTTCCAGCACCACAGTCAATGCGGCAATGATGGCAAACAGTACCAGACTGATCAGCAGCCCCGGCGCCAGCCCGACATCATTCACCAGAGAAACCGGAGGCAGCGACGGCAGAGCAAACCACCAGTCCACATGCTGGGTGGCAATAACCGAACCGATAATGAAAAATAACAGCGTGACCAACATGCGCGCATTACCGCCGCCAACGGTAAACAGCGTTCCGGATGCGCAGCCGCCACCCAGTTGCATACCAATGCCAAAAATGAAAGCGCCGACAACCACTGAAACGCTCAAGGGTGAAACAAACCCTGCAACCGGATGCCCAAACAGGCTGCCGGCCGCAAGCGCCGGGAAAAACAGCAGCACAGCCAGTGCCAGCATCACCATCTGAGCCCGCAGCCCGGCACCGCGCCGGTCCCGGATGAACACCCGCCAGGCCGATGTAAAGCCAAAAGCAGCATGGTACAGCGTCAGCCCCAATGCAGCGCCCACCAGAAACAGCAACGCCTGACGCCAGTTGACCAGGTTCAGCAGCAACAGTGCTGTTATTGCCAGCAGCGTCACTGCCGCCAGTGCGGCAACAGGTTTTCGCTCAGTCGTCCAAGGAATGGCAATATTCATTGCAGCTCCAGATCATGAAAAATTTCATTCTAGAACTGCTTTTTATGCTGACAAACGATAGAAATATGATAAATAAATTACTTCAGGGCATAAGAGAATAGCGCTCTGTTTCTAAACGCTATTTCTTTTGTCAGGCACACAGAAACCATGATGCAACCATGGCTCATTGGCGCTGCCCGTCAGGGCCACCGCTGACCGAGACCATCAGCCATTTGCCGGATTGCTGCATGTAAAACTCACTCCAGCGCCCGCAGATCTGGCTGCTGGAACCGCTGGAGCTATCCGGCATTTGCACCTGCGCTTCATAGCAGTAATGCGCCACACCTGCGCAGTGATCGAATACGGCCACACCCACCGGCTTGAGGCAACACCGTATCACACGCGGGGAATCGGGCCCGACTGACAAAACACCGGTTTCATAATTCTGCACGGCAGGATGGCCAATGACCCAGCCACAATAACCGGGATGGATGGCCTGACGGATCAGGCTGATCTCCTGCTTCATGGCCCATGCCCAAAGCTCAACCACCGCATTCCACAACCCGTGCTGTGCACCATCCATTTGCCCGATGAGGGAAAAATCCGTTGTCAGTCCATTCACCGATGCAGTTTTCATTGACTCTGTCCCTGATGATGATTTGCTTGCTGCCATGTTCGCAACGGCAATTTTGCGCCAGACAGGAAAAGCGCCATGGTTGACAACGCATGACGCCTCATATTCACCAACGCGCAACAGCGAAGCCATCCGGCCCCCTAGCCCCAGCACAGTCTGCCTGCAATTGTTATTTGATGAATAACAGCCGGTTACTTCCACTTACTAAGCAGTTTGGCCGGGCGCATGGTGTCATATATTTCAAATGGCTGGTGAATCCAGGGGCTGGTTGGCAATGCTTCGGCAAAATAGTCCGGCATGAATTTGGAAATGCCTTTTTGCCAGATGACGGCGGTGCGCAGTTCTTCGATAGACGGCAAAGCACGCAAGCGGTCAACCACTGCGTGCAATGTCACGCCGGAGTCGGCCAGATCATCCACCAGCAACACCTTGCCGCCAAGCTCACCGCGGGGCATGGTGATGTACTTGGCCATATCCAGACGCCCCTGCAGCGTGCCGGCTTCATCACGGTAAGAGCTGGTTGCCATAATGGCCAGCGGCTTGTCAAACACACGTGAGAGAATATCTCCCGGACGTGTCCCGCCTCTGGCCAGACACAGAATCTGATCAAACTCCCAGTCTGACTTATAAACCTGAATGGCCAGTTTTTCGATCAGATCATGGTATTCGTCCCAGGATACGTACAGGTGTTTACCGTCTTCAGTCAGCATGGCATCAACTCCCTCAACGATGATTAATGAGCCAGGTATGGATGTCGCAATAAAATCGTCTGCTTACGATCCGGACCGGTAGAAACAATGTCCACCGGAGCCCCGACCAGATGTTCAATGCGCTGCAGATACAGTCTGGCATTCATCGGCAGCTTGTCGTACTGGGTAATGCCGAACGTGCTTTCTTTCCAGCCTTCCATCGTTTCATACACCGGCTGGCAGCGCTCAATTTCATCGGCCCCCATAGGCAGCATGTCAATGCGCTCACCATCGAGCTCATAACCAACGCACAGCTTGAGTTCATCCAGGCCATCCAGCACATCCAGTTTGGTAATGCACAACCCGGAAATGCCATTGATCTGGCACGAGCGCTTGAGCAGCGCTGCATCAAACCAGCCACAGCGGCGCTCACGCCCGGTGGTCACGCCTTTTTCCGCACCCACCGTGCTTAAATGCCGCCCCACAGAACCTTCTGCATGAATATCAAGCTCGGTCGGGAACGGCCCGCTGCCCACGCGGGTGCAGTACGCCTTGGTGATACCCAGAATATAGTTCAGCAATTGCGGGCCAACACCCGCGCCGGAACAGGCGTTGCCGGCAACACAGTTGCTGGATGTCACATACGGATACGTGCCGTGGTCCACATCGAGCAATGACCCTTGCGCGCCTTCAAACAGCAGGTTGCCGCCTTCACGCCACAGTTCATTCAGCTCACGCGACACATCGGCCATCATCGGCTTGATCTGCTCGGCCTGTGCCATGGCTGTGTCATACATCGGCTGGAATTCCAGCGGTGTGGCATTCAGGTAGTTTTTCAGTGCAAAATTATGCATGTCCAGCAGTATTTCCAGCTTCTCGGCAAAACGCTTGGGGTGCTTCATATCCTGCACGCGCAATGCGCGGCGCGCTACCTTATCTTCATAAGCCGGGCCAATGCCTCGCCCTGTGGTACCGATTTTTTGGTTGCCCCCGCGCTCACGCGCCGCTTCACGTGCAATGTCCAATGCACTGTGAATCGGCAAAATCAGCGGGCATGCTTCACTGATACGCAAACGTGAACGAACCTCAATGCCTGCAGCTTCCAGTTGTGCAATTTCCTCCAGCAACTTTTCGGTAGAAAGCACCACCCCGTTGCCAATAAAGCACGTCACAGACGGATGCATGATACCGCTGGGGATCAGGTGCAGGGCCGTTGTCTTGCCGTTGATCACCAGTGTATGCCCGGCATTATGCCCCCCCTGGAAGCGGACCACCCCCTGCGCCAGCTCTGCCAGCCAGTCCACCAGCTTCCCTTTGCCTTCGTCGCCCCACTGCGTGCCGACGACCACTACATTACGTCCTGTTGGGGTCATTGCATTCTCCGTATTCAGTTGAAAATTCACATCCAAATCATGCAGGCCAGGCCTGCTGCTCAAATTCCCTGGTTATCCACAGACCTGCTCATGCATTGGGTGCATAAGGTTTGACAACCCAGTCAGTACCTTGCTGCACCAGAATGCGGTCACATTGAAATTCATCTACGCGCTGCTCATGTCCGGGCAGCATGCACACAACCACTTCGCCCTGTGCCCGCAATTGGGCAATGGCTTTCGTCAGCGCGGCATCCACACTCCAGGGCGCCAGAATCGCCGGCATTAACCCGGGGTCATGTGCCAAAGAAGTCAGTAACTTGATATCCAGACTGAACCCCACAGCCGGACGGGTGCGTCCATAAATGGCACCGATTTCGTCATAACGGCCACCGCGTGCCAGCGCGTCGCTATACCCTTGCGCATAAACCGCAAAACGAGCGCCTGTGTAGTAACCATAACCGCGCAGGTCTGCCAGATCGTAGCTCACACGGGCGCCATACTGCTCACCAATATGCTGCCCCAGCCAGCGCAGGTCTGCCAGTGCCTGTGTAATGGCCGTGCGTTGCGGTAAAATCCGCGCGGCTTCGTCCAGTACGGCAACATCACCATACAGGTTTAACAATGCCAGTAATGCCTGACGCACCTCTGCCGGGAACGTACGCGTCAACGCCTGCAGCTCACCTGCGTCTTTGTTGGCAAGTGCTGCATAAACCTGGTGAAATGTATGCGCATCGACAAAAACCCCGCCCAGCAGGCTGCGCACAATGCGGATATCGGCCATGTCCAAGGTCAGATGTGGCACCCCGATACGGGTCAGCGATTCCAGTACCAGAGACTGCGTTTCCAAGTCAGCCTCCAGCCCGGCATGGCCATATATTTCGGCGCCGAACTGCAGCGGTTCACGGGTACTGTGTAAATCGGAAGGCACGGTATGTACAACCGGCCCGCAATAGCATAACCGGACCACGCCCTCACGGTTTAGAAGGTGGGCATCAATCCGTGCCACCTGGGGCGTTGTATCTGCGCGTACGCCGAGCATTCGCCCGGAGAGCTGGTCAACCAGCTTGAATGTTTTCAGGTCGAGCGCCTGCCGGTTATCACCCACCAGTGATTCCAGATGCTCCAGCATAGGCGGCATCACCAGCTCATAGCCGTAACAACGGGCAGCATCCAACAGTTCGCGCCGCAAATCCTCAATACGTCTTGCCTCTGAGGGCAATACATCAGCGATGGACTCTGGCAGTAACCAAGCAGACATTTATCGGTAACAGAGGTTCTTAAAAATTGGATTTTACGCCGTCGTGCAAGATTGCACAGCTTCTTTTTTTATTCTGCTTCAATATAGGCTCCTTTAAACTTGACAATGGTGTCGCATTCGCTCATTAAAAATGAGCTTATCAATAAGGAAGCGATTGTTTTGCGACGCGAAATCTCCATTTTGACCATACTCACAGTCATTTCATCGCATCGCGTCTCTGCACCCGATCCAAAACGAAAATAATACCTAACATATTGAAATAACAAGCAATTATGTTTTGCACCGCATGATTGCATGATACTCTCGGAAATGATATACAAACACGGCAATTTGTAATAGGATGTGCGAATCAATTCAAAGTCTTATATAAGACTTTGAATGTAAGCTGTTTCAATAATTCTGGACAGCATTCTTAAAGAGTCTGACTGACGTAAGGAGAAGACAAATATGGCAAAAATGATGAAAGCAGCAGTTTTTGTTGAAAAAAATCGCATTGTATTAGAAGAAAAACCTATTCCTGACGTAGGTCCGCTGGATGCTCTGGTCCGAATCACCACCACCACCATTTGTGGTACAGACGTTCATATCTTAAAAGGAGAATACCCGGTTGCCAAAGGCCTGACCATTGGTCACGAGCCGGTCGGCGTCATTGAAAAACTGGGGTCCGCAGTGACCGGTTTTAAAGAAGGCCAGCGCGTCATCGCCGGGGCCATCACCCCCAGCATGCACAGCTACGCCTGTATGTGCGGCTGCGCCTCACAGGATGGCCCGGATACCAAAACCGGCTTTAAACTGATGGGCGGCTGGAAATTCGGTAACACGATTGACGGCTCTCAGGCTGAATACATTCTGGTCAACGATGCGCAGGCCAACCTGGCCCCCATTCCTGATGGCCTGACCGATGAAGAAGTGCTGATGTGTCCTGACATCATGTCCACCGGCTTCTCTGCTGCTGAACGTGCCAATGTGCGTATCGGCGACATGGTTGCCGTATTTGCCACCGGCCCGATCGGCCTGTGTGCTGTGGCAGGTGCCAAGCTGATGGGTGCAACACGCATTTTCGCGGTAGACGCCATTCCGGAACGTCTGGCCGTTGCCAAAAAACTGGGCGCCACAGATACCGTCAACTTCAAAGAATGCAACCCGGTTGAGAAAATCATGGACCTCACCGATGGTCGTGGTGTGGACGTTTCTATTGAAGCGCTGGGCACCCAGGCCACGTTTGAATCGTGTCTGCGCGTTCTGCGTCCGGGCGGCAAACTTTCCAGCCTGGGTGTGTATTCGAACGACCTGAAGATCCCGCTGGATGCTTATGGTGCCGGTCTGGGTGATATCGATATCCTCAGCGGCCTGTGCCCTGGCGGTAAAGAACGTATGCGCCGTCTGCTGGCTGTGGTGGCAGCACGCCAGGTTGACCTGCGCCCCCTGGTCACCCACCATTACAAACTGGACGACATTGAGGCTGCATACGACCTGTTTGCCAACCAGCGCGATGGTGTGATGAAGATCGCGGTTAAACCTTAAGCGAAAAGTCTACAACTCTGCATTGATATCTGAAATGCAGGGTTGGATTTGCTCTTACAACAGGCTGCTGCGGCAGCCTGTTTTTATGCAGCCTCAAGATAAGAAAAACGACTTTCGGGGTAAACAAACAGTGCCCATGAAAAATGGGGCGGAAATACAATGATCCCTTCATGAAGGGCAGAAGGTTGCGGCACTTCCTGCTCAAGCAACGCCAGTATTTCCTGCGCAGAAACATTGCACACCACATGATCTTTTTCAAAAACCAGCAGCAGATTTCCTTGCTGCCCTGAGAGCCACGCCTGCACGCGCGGCATTTCCCAGTGCTCCGACACCAAAGGACGGCTGCTGTGGCTGTAACGCTGAATCTGTCTGTGAACAGTTGCCCATTCCTGCGCAGCAGCATCAGGCTGCAGCGTTTTGGCATAGTGCAGTTGGGTCTCCAGCTTCAGAACCTCGCTGTGCCGGCGAGGACGCCGCTTATCCAGGCGCAGTTTTTCCAGTTGGAATTCCAAAGCATGGATACGCCGGGTATTCCAATGCCTCCAGCGCTCATATCCTTGAATACGGTTGTGACATATCTGCTGTTGCAGCGCCTTCCATAACTTGGGTTTGCTTTTGGGTGGAATCGGTATGCGCACACCCAGGCATTCACAAGGCTGCCCGCAGCTAAAACAACGCACATTCCGATCCATTGCTGGCCGGCGTACAGCCGTTTGGCACGAAAAGCATACCCATTTATATTGCGACATATCCTCCACCCCGGTAAATACAAAGACTTGTCACAGTTTAAACATAATTCGAAATTTCGATTAAATTCTGGTCAGGGTCACGCAGATACACCGAAACGATCGGCCCCGTTGCACCGGTACGCTGAACCGGCCCTTCAAGCAGGGCAACACCAACCGTCGCCAGATGCTGCATGACAATATCCAACGGCTGCCGGGTAATAAAACACAAATCGGCAGAGCCTGGTGTCGGATGAGCCGCTTTGGGCTCAAACTCTTTACCAGATGCATGCAGATTGATTTTCTGATGACCAAAACTCAGCGCTTTACGCCCAGCACCAAAAGTCACCACCTTCATGCCAAGCGCTTTTTCGTAAAACCGGCATGACGCATCCACATCTTTGACCGTCAGAACCAGATGATCCAGGTGATCAATTTGAAAGTTCATATCGTCCCTATAAACTGAAAGTGCCACGTTGACGTGGCACTTTTAAATCAGAACATCCAACCCTGCTTAAACCAGGTTAGCCAGGTTAACGCCCACCGGTCTGCGACGCGCCCATGAATTTAAAGAATTCACTGTTCGGGTCCAGCACCATTACATCATCTTTACCGCGAAAGCTCGCGCGATACGCCTGCAGGCTGCGATAAAAATCAGCAAACTGGGGGTCTTTGCCAAATGCATCGGCAAAAGTACGGGTCGCCTGGGCGTCCCCCTCACCCATCACATTTTGGGCTTCCTGGTAAGCGGTTGCAATTTTTTCCTGATAGGTTCTGTCGGCCTGGGCACGCAGGTTTTCATTTTCAGCATTACCTTCCGCACGCAGCTTTTCCGCCAGACTCTTACGCTCGGTAATCATCTGCTCAAAAATCTTGGGCGCAGTGGACGCGGAATAATCAACCCGGCGCACACGCACATCTTCAATCAGAATGCCCATGTCCTGCGCGATAGGCGCGAGCCCCACCTGCACGGCGCTCATGATCCGCTGGCGGTCACTGTCAAGCACGGCCTGTACGCTGCGGCGGGCAACTTCCTCGTTAAAAATACGTTGTACGTTGGAAACCAGCTTCGCTTCGGCTGTACGCATATCTGTGCCGTTGTTGGATTCGATGAAGCGCTTGGCATCCACCACACGCCACTTCACAAACCAGTCCACAATCAGCCCCATGTTGGATTCTGATGTCAGAATTTCCACAGGCGTTGCGTTATCCAGCGTCTGGATGCGTTTATCAATATACGCAACGGTCTGGAATGGTGCCGGCAGCTTGAAATGCAGTCCGGGTTTGTTGATAAACTCGATCTCTCCATCGCTGCTGCGCTCGGCCGAAAGTGATTTGACATCCCACAACGCATTCAGATCCGATGAGACATTAATGATGTAGCGTACCTTACCAAAGGCATACACCACGCCGATCTGACGCTGGTCAACAGTAAAGATCATCGTACTGCCGACAAACAGCAGTACCAGCAAAGTCACGATGATCATGGCAATACGGTTCATTGTTTTATCCTTTTTTGATTGATCTCGCGAATTTATTAATAACGATCCCGACCAAACGCATCTCTGGAGCGATCTCCCAACGCCGATCCATTGATAGCGGTATTGTTACTGGAGGCCAGTGGCGAGTCAGAAGAAGATGGCTGCGCCGCTGCCGCTGGTGCTGCGGGAGCTGTTCCACCACTGCCGCTGGCACCTGGCGCCGCATTGCTTTGGTTCAGAATTCTGTCCAACGGCAGATACAGCATGCTGTTATTGCGCGAATCAACTATCACCTTGGTCACGTTGCCAAAAATATCCTGCATGGTTTCCAGATACATCCGGTTACGGGTCACCTCTGGAGCCAAGCGGTACTGTTCATAAATCTGTAAAAAGCGTTCCGTGTCGCCCTGTGCCTGTGCTGTTACGCGTGCCCGGTAGGCTCCTGCATCTTCCCGCAGGCGTGCAACAACCCCCTCTGCCGATGCAACACGCTGGTTGGCATAGGCGCGACCTTCGTTGATGCGGCTTTCTTTTTCGGCTGTCGCACTGCGTGCCTCGTCAAACGCAGGCTTCACCTGCGCCGGTACCTGCACATCCAGAATATTCACGTTATACACTTCAATACCGGCATTGAGCTTATTCAACTGGTTCTGAATGGAGCTCATCATCAGTGCGGCAAGACTTTGCCGCTTGCTCACTCCGGGCGGGGCGCTTTCCTCTAACGTCAGTGTGCTGGTTTGCATACCAAAATCATTCCCAGCAACCACACGTCGCGGATTCATCAGAAAACAGGGATCATCCCAGGCCTCCAGATGCTCACCTGCAAGCGGCAGGCAGCTTTCACGCTTAATCACAATATCCATCGGTGTGCTGCCCACCACCTCACGCACGGCAGACTCGGCAGCCAGCACCACAGCGTCTTCCGTCTGGGCATTCACAAATAAGAACTTGCGAATGTCATTGATACGGTATTGCACCGTGAAGCGAATCTCCAGAATATTCTTATCCTGTGTCAGCATGGCCGCGTTGCTCAGCCCGGTTACGCTATTGATGTTGCTGTTGCCAATATTGATGGAGCGCAATTGTTCGGTGGCTACCGTCTCGCGGCTTTGAATCGGATACGGCAAATGCCACTGCAGACCAGGCCCAACTTCCCGCGTATATTCGCCGAAAGTCAAAATAACGGATTTCTGGCCTTCCTGCACCGTGAAAATACCTGAGGCGAGCCAGCCTGCCACAATCACCAGCAAGATGAAGCCCACGCCTATGCCGGCACCTTTGCCACTGACCTGCATCGGCGGGCGCTGGTTACCGGAAGAACCGTTACCATTACCGCCGCCCCAGCCGCCGTTGTTGCCACTGTTACCGCCACCGTTAGAATCGGAACCTTTGCCGCCATTGCCTGCGCCGCCAAACCAGCTTCCCAGTTTGCCGCTGACATCACGCCAGATTTCATCCAGATCAGGGGGGCCATCAGGCTGCTTGCCCTGCTGTCCAGGTTGATTGTCCGATTGCCCTTTACGCCCATCCTGATCATCCTCAGGTTCCCGGTCTCCTTGCGGCGAACCAGACTGATCGCCTTCACGCGAATCATCATTCTGAGGCTTGGTTGGACGCCCCCATTGCGGATCGTTCAGGTTAAACACCGCAAGCAGGCGCTGCCATATGGAGATGGTCTTGGGAGGCGTTGATAAATGGGTCATGCTTGACATACGATAAGATTGTGTCTTTCTTGATGTTCGGGACAATTAATTTTCGTCTGAAAAATCCCGAGAATCCCGTGTTTCAAAGTGTGATTGTGCCGTATCTGACGAATTTTGTATGGAATTGTTCAAATTGTCAGGTGAATTTTCGGACATCTGCCCGTCATCAGCCTGAACAATCTGTGCAAGCGTCTGCCGCAAAACGTCCAGTCCAATGCCCTGCGCTGCACTGACAAAAACGCGCCGGCATGACACACCATCCACTTCGTACCAGTCCTGCGGCTCTCTGGGCTGGGCGGTTTCGGGCAATGCATCAATTTTATTGAATACCAGCAACTGCGGTACATGCTGCGCGCCGATTTCTGCCAAAACCTGCTGCACCTGCTCAATCTGCTCGGCGTATTGTGCATTGCTGGCATCTACCACATGCAGCAGCAGGTCAGCCTCTGCGGCCTCCTGCAACGTCGCTTCAAAAGCCTCTACCAGACCATGCGGCAAATCACGAATAAACCCTACGGTATCGGACAGGGAGACCGATCTTTTGGCTTCATTCAGATAAAGCGAACGTACCGTTGTATCCAGTGTGGCAAACAACTGGTCTGCTGCATAGGTACGCGCTTTCACCAGCGCATTAAACAGCGTTGACTTACCGGCATTGGTATAACCGACCAAAGACACGCGAAACACCTCATTGCGCGCCCGTGCACGTCGTTGCGTGTTGCGCTGCTTCTTCACCTTATGCAACTGGTTTTTCAGCGCCTTGATGCGCTCATTGATCATGCGCCGGTCCAGCTCTATCTGGGTTTCCCCCGGACCGCCACGCACGCCCTGACCACCTTGCTGTCGCTCCAGGTGGGTCCACATCCGCACCAGTCTGGTTGACAGATACTGCAACCTGGCCAATTCAACCTGCAACTTACCCTCATGACTGCGGGCACGCTGGGCAAAAATATCCAGAATCAGAAACGTACGGTCATTGACAGGCATGCCAATCCGCTTTTCCAGATTTCGCTGCTGGGCAGGAGACAACCCCTGATCAAACAGGATTTCCGAAGCCCCCTGGGCCTGCGCGAGCATGCGAATTTCGTCCACTTTGCCGGAACCGACAAAATAAGCGGCATCCGGCGCCTTGCGCTGCACGACCAACCGGCCCGCCGGGTGCAATCCGGCAGACTCAGCCAGCAAAGCCAGCTCATCCAGGTCGTCATCATTCAGGCGTTTGGCACCAAAGCCAACGCCTACCAAAAAAACGCCAGGACCGACAGACATTGCCGAAGCAGATTGCCCACGCGATGAGGCCAACGGGTGTTCAGACAAAGTTGTTAAGCTGTACTCTCAAAATGAGATACTCGGCTTTTGGCTGCCAAATCAAATCCCGCTCTGACGCTCTGCAGCACCTTCATCTGCTACCGGAGGAGCAGACTGGAAGCTGACCGAGCGGCCTGGAACAATGGTTGATATGGCGTGCTTATAAACCATTTGTGTTACGGTGTTGCGCAGCAACACTACATACTGATCAAAAGATTCCACTTGACCTTGCAGTTTGATTCCGTTGACCAAATAAATGGATACTGGAATGTGTTCCTTACGCAGGGTGTTCAAAAATGGGTCTTGTAATAACTGCCCTTTATTGCTCACGATATTCTCCGTGTTCAAAGAAAATGATGGATTAAAAACATCACGATACCACAACTCTGCAGTTCGTGACCACTACCTCGCACCAGCCTTATCAACAAAAGGGTTGTGTGCTGAGCGAAATTCTATACGCAATGGCGTTCCTGACAGATCAAATACTGTTCTGAAACGCCCTTCCAGATAACGTTTGTAAGCATCTGTCACATGCTCCAAGGCGCTACCATGAATAATCACTACCGGCGGATTCATGCCGCCCTGATGAGCATAACGCAGCTTTGGACGAAACCGGCCAGCCCGCTTGGGCTGCTGGAACTCCACCGCCTCATGCAAAGTACGCGTCAGTTTGGGAGTGGACAGCTTACGGAATGCGCTGCCATATGCCTGCCCGATGGCTTTCCATAACGGGCCCAGCCCCTGTCGTTTCAGTGCCGAAATACGCAACACCTGAGCAAACCGCATAAACCCCAGACGCTGCTCGATGGAGCGGGTCACAATCTGCCGTTGGTAATCGTCAATCGCGTCCCACTTATTCACTGCCAGCACCACAGCACGGCCATTTTCCAGAATATAACCGGCAATATGCGCATCCTGGTCCGTCACCCCTTGTGTTGCATCCAGCAACAGCAGTACCACATTGGCACTATCAATGGCCTGTAGTGTTTTCACGACAGAAAACTTTTCCACCGCCTCAAACACTTTACCTTTACGGCGCAACCCGGCGGTGTCAATCAGTTCATAAGCCTGCCCCTGGCGCTCCAAGGGCACAGAAATCGCATCCCGGGTTGTACCGGCCTGGTCAAACGCCACCAGCCGTTCTTCACCCAGCCAGGTATTGATCAGGGTCGATTTGCCTACATTCGGACGACCAGCAATAGCCAGCCGGATGGGCCGTTCTGCGTCGTCATCCTCAACCGTTTCTTCATCAACTTCAGGCAGGTTCAGCAGCGCAACAACCTCGTCAGTCAGGCTGCGTACACCCTGCCCATGCGCGGCGGCAACCGCCAAAGGTGTCCCCATACCCAGCTCATGAAATTCAGCCAGTTGCACGCCGTCATGCATGCCTTCCGATTTGTTGACAGCCAAAACAGTCGGCTTGCCCAGCGACCGCAGATAGCGCGCAATGTCATGATCCTGTCCGGTGACACCCGTCCGTGCATCCAGCACAAATACCACCACATCGGCTTCTGCCACGGCCTGCTGCGTTTGTTTGGCCATTTCACGCACAATGCCTGAAGAGGCATCGGGCTCAAACCCGCCGGTATCCACCACGATCAGTTCATGCCCGGCACACACAGCATCGCCATAATGGCGGTCGCGTGTCAGCCCCGCGAAATCAGCCACAATGGCATCTCGCGTTTTTGTGATGCGATTAAACAAGGTGGACTTGCCGACATTGGGCCGTCCGACCAGTGCGACCACAGGCTTCATGCTGCTTTGTGCCTATCTGCGTTGTGCATTATCGATCAACCGGGCCTAAAGCCATAGACAGTACCATTGCGCGTCACAATGATCAGCATGTCTCCCACCGCCACCGGGGTTACAGCAACGCCGGAGCTGTTGGTTGTAAACCGGCCCAGGAAGCTGCCGTCCTGACGGGAAAGCAGGTGTATGTTGCCCTGACTGTCACCAATCACCACCGAGCGCTGCCCTAAAGCCAATGGCGCGGTCAACTGGCGGTAGCGCAACTGGTCGTTGTTCCATACCGCAGCACCAGTCTGCTGGTTCAGCGCCATGATCCGCCCGTCAGACTCTACGGCATAAACATTCTGGTTATCTACTGCCAGGCCCTGGTCACTGTCTGCGCTTTTGCTCCAAAGCACCGCACCGCCAGCCTGTATGCAGGCAATGGCATTCTGGTAGGAGCGTGCACACAAAACATCGCCGTTACGCGCCACGCCACCCACAACATCAGCCAACCGGTCAATTTCGTTGGTTCCGCGTGGGTTTCCTATGGGCAGACCCCACAAAGGCGCCCCGGTATCCGGGCTCACACCATACAAATTGGCAGTCAGCCCCACGATCAGGATATTCCCGTATGCATCCAGTGCGCCATCCCGGCGCAACACCAATGAATCATTGGTATTTTGCTGCTGGCGCCATAAACCAGCCCCGTTGCGGACATCATAAGCCTGAATGGAACGGTCTGTCGCATTCACAAACACGCGCCCACCAGCCACCAAGGGCGGTGTCAGAACCTGTGCAGCAACACGCTTGCGCCACAGTTCCTGGCCTCGTTCATCAAACACAACCAGATCATTATCCCGCGTGACAACTGCGGTATAACGACCATTACTGCCCACACCGGCGGTTAAGCGGGCCCCGGCAGAAGCCTGCCAGATCACCTGCCCGGTGCTGGCATTCAGCATCAGCACCGTGCCATCTCCCCCGGCCAGGGCGACCTGTGTGCCAACCACACGCGGCACCAGCGGAAAGTCAACATCCCCCACACGCGTTGACCATACCTGCGTGGTCGTCAGAAGTGGTGTCACCACAGGCAGTGGTTCCGGCTCCGGCCGGTTGCCCTTGCTGCTGCCAAAACACCCTGCCAGTGACAAAGCGGCACACGTTACAACAATGCTGTTCAGAAGGTACTTTTTCATGAGCGCGGCTCTCCTGCAGGAACCAGGGTTGTCACATCAACCCCTAAAACACTTAATTTATTGGCAACCATCTGTTGAGATTCCGGCAGCATCGCAAGCCCACGGTAGGCCTGGGAATAAGCTGCTTTTGCCTCTTCGATTTTGCCTTGTGCGACATATACCATGCCGCGCTTGTCATTCACCAGTCCTGCAAACGCTTCAGGCACTTCGGTCGCCAACACGGCCAATGCCCGGTCATAGTCTTTCTGGTCCATCAAAATATCGGCAAGCCGCAATACCGCCAGCCCTTTCAGCCCCGGATCGCGGCCATGCTCTGTGACCCAGGACAGGATTTCTTTGGCCGAATCCAACTGGCCCTGGTTATACAGCAGATTGGCTGCCACCAGCGCTGACTGTGACGCATATGTGGCCCTGCCATACTGCTCCTGTATTTCCGTCACCGCCTGTTTGGCCTGATCGGCATCATTGCGCACCAAAGCCTCATTCAGTTTGTCATAAATGACTGCGGCACCGCGTGCCTGCTGGTTCTGCCAGAATTGCCAGCCCACCCAGCCAACAATCACAACCAGCAACACCACTGCCGTCAACGTGATCAGGCGACCGTATTCGGCCCAGAAGCCTTTGAGTTGCTCCAGTTGTTCTTGCTCTTCTAAATTCAGGTTTTTCAGATGTTTTGCCATGATAATGAAATGAATAAATACCTTCTATTCCTGCCTGCTCAAGATTGCGCCCGCATATGCTTTTGAATATGAGTGCTCTCAGCTTAGCACCTCATGATACCAGCTTGAGGCATCATGGATAGGCCTTTGCCATTGTTTCCCCTCTCCGTCACGTAAAGCTTTGATGGTGACCTGAGCTGCTGCCAGCTCATCAGCACCAAATATCAATGCGTAACGTGCTGCACTGGCATCCGCTTTTTTAAACTGCGACTTCATGCTGCCCCAGCCGTTTGGCGTTGCGGCATGCATTTGCACAGCAACCCCCAGCCGGCGCAACTGCTCAAGCAAAGGCGAAACAACCTGCAATGCATCATTTTGGGGGATTATGACATAGACGTCTGCAGCCGGTGCAGCAGGGGCCACATCAAGCTCCTTCACCAGTTCCAGCACGCGTTCAACGCCCATGGCCCAGCCAACTGCAGGCGCCGGTTTTCCACCGATCATTTCAAACAGATAGTCATAACGCCCACCGCCACAAATCGTACCCTGGGCACCGAGCCTGGTTGTAACAAACTCAAATACCGTCAGGTTGTAATAATCCAGCCCACGGACCAAACGGGGATTGAGCTTCCACTGCACACCGTTGGCATCCAGCAAAGACTTGACCTGATCAAAGTGTGCCATCGATGCCGGACTCAAATAATCAATCAACTGGGGCGCTTGTGTCACCAGTTCCTGCATTGACGGATTTTTGGTATCCAGAATTCTGAGCGGATTGCTATGCAGCCGCCTGCGGGCATCTTCATCCAACTGATCCTGATGCGCCTCAAAATACGTGATCAGCGCTTCGCGGTGCTGCCGCCGTTCATCAGGTTGCCCCAGCGAATTCAGCTCCAATTGCACATGCTCGGCAATGCCCATTTCATGCCACAAAGCCTGTGCCATCAAAATCAGTTCAACATCCAGCTCCGGGCCAGAAAAGCCTACCGCTTCAGCGCCTACCTGGTGAAATTGCCTGTAGCGCCCTCTCTGGGGTTTTTCATGACGAAACATCGGGCCAATATAAAACAAGCGTTTAGGGCCATCGTACAAAGCCGAGTGTTCGCTCAGCGCACGAACCACGCCGGCAGTACTTTCCGGGCGCATGCTGAGCTGATCGCCATTCATGCTGTCGGTAAAGGAATACATCTCCTTTTCGACCACATCGGTCACCTCTCCCAGGCCACGTACAAACAGCGACGTGAACTCCAGAATCGGTGTACGGATATTGCGGTAAGCATAGCGAGCCATCAAATGACGAACCTTCTCCTCCAGCCACTCCCAGGTTGCCGAATCGGGAGGCAGAATGTCGTTCATCCCCTTGATTGCCTGTATCTGTTCCATGAATAACTCTTTAACTTATTTTAAAAATGGATGCTTACTCTTCTTCGACAACACCGTTGCCAGCCCCATAACGCTTACATACATAATCATTGATGATGCCTAAAAAATCATCCGCAATATGCTCACCTTTCAGCAGCAGTTCCCGCTTGCCGTCGATAAATACAGGCGCAGAAGGCGCTTCGCCATTCCCCGGCAAACTGATGCCGATATCCGCATGCTGGCTTTCCCCGGGGCCGTTCACAATACACCCCATCACGGCCACTTTCATCGACTCAACCCCTGGATATTGCACACGCCACTTAGGCATCATGGCCCGCAGATATTCGTCCGTTTTCTGTGCCAGTTCCTGAAACAACGTACTGGTGGTACGACCGCAACCGGGACATGCCGTTACACTGGGCACATAGTGACGCAACCCCAGCGACTGTAAAATCTCCTGCGCCACAACCACTTCCTGTGTGCGTGCTTCGCCGGGCTGGGGCGTCAATGATACACGAATTGTGTCCCCAATGCCGCGCAGCAGCAGTGGAGATAGCGCCGCCGTAGAAGCCACTGCGCCCCGAAATCCCATGCCGGCCTCAGTCAGCCCCAGATGCAGGGGATTGCGGCACTGCTGCGACAACGCCTGATACACGGTGATCAGATCACAAACCTGGCTCATCTTGCAGGAGATCAGCACCTGTGCCGGATTCATCCCCAGCGCCTGTGCCGAATGCGCCGACTGCAGCGCAGATGTCACAACAGCCTGATACATGATCTGCTGCGGATCCAAAGGCGTCTGGCGCTTTGCATTTTCATCCATCAGGTCTGCCAGCAATTCTTGATCGAGACTTCCCCAATTGACGCCAATGCGAACCGGTTTATCGTATTTCAGCGCCATCTCAATCATTTGCGCAAACTGGCTGTCGTGCTTATTTCCCTTACCCACATTTCCCGGGTTGATGCGGTATTTGGACAAAGCCTGTGCGCACTCAGGGTATTCTGTTAACAGCTTATGGCCGTTATAGTGAAAGTCCCCAATCAGGGGGACATAAACGCCCATGCGATCCAACTGCTCCCGAATGTAAGGCACTGCCTGTGCTGCTGCCGGCGTGTTGACGGTAATGCGCACCAGTTCAGACCCCGCGTTGGCCAGCTCTTTCACCTGAATGGCTGTGGCAATCGCGTCTTCGGTATCGGTATTGGTCATGGACTGTACGCGTATCGGCGCGTCCCCGCCGATAGAAACGACACGTCCGGCCCAAGCAACCTGCGCCTGTAATGTTTGGCGCTTCATCGGGACAACAGGGGCAATGATGGGAAAAGCCGGCAGATCTTTATCCGCAGAACTGGTCATTACTTCACCTCAAAGCGTGCCACATTTCCTCGGCTATAAGGCGTCAGGTCAAATGGTTTGCCCCGTACCTGGACTGTCGTTGCGCCAATAGCGCCCACAACAACATTCACCGGGGCGTTTTTCAGCAGTACATCCAACGTATCGCCTGCGCGCAGCAGCCGCTCGGCCAATACATCTCCGTTCTGGGCTGTCACCGTAATCCAGCTTTCAGCCGTTGCTGTGAAGCGGATGCGGTCATTTCCACCGACAGTTGCCGCGCTGGCCTCATCGTTGAGAACGGGGCTGGGCATCACAGCGGGCGCCAACTGAGAAGCAGCACCTGTTGTTGCACTTTGTGTGTCACCATCATTCACCAGTAATGAAGGCAGCGCTGCATTAGGTGCCACAACCACCACGGACTCTGTCGCATCTGGCTGTGAAACAGGTTCTGCCAAAGACAGTGTGGTGCTGTGTTCAATCGCAGCAGGAAGCACGACTGTCGCTGCATTCTGGCCGTCTTCCTGACCGATCACCGACAGCCAGGCATCTCGCCACTGTGCCGGCATAAAATAAAGTACCAGCAGCACTATCAGAAGAACAGCAAAAAACATCCACCACAACTTGGACCCTTTTTTACGCCCTTTTTGCGGCTTTAGCACCATGGGGCGCAAGCCTGCCGACATGTCAACACCTGCACCAATGGTGCTTTGGGGCTGCACGCCTGGCAACAGGCTCAACACCGCTGAATCATCTATCCGCAGACGTTTGCAAACCGCAATCGCCAGGCTGCGTGTAAAAGCAGTATCCGGCAGCAGATCATACTGGTCGGCTTCAAGTGCCTGCAGTTTATTGACCGGTACTTTCAGGATGGCCGCCAGCACGTCCAGATCCATCCCCTGCGCCTGGCGTGCTTCACGCAGCAGATGCCCCGCACTCGCCGCAGCAGATGGCGTATTCAAGGCATCTGCTGCTACCTGATCCGGCACCAAGTTATCTGTTTGATCGCTCACAGCGTAAAGTCGCCTCTCTCTAATGCCGCACGCTCTTTAGAGGCCGGGAAATTTGCACGCAGCACCCGTGCCATCTGGCTCATGCGATAGGCATCACCCTGCTGGCGGGCAATCTTAATGCCCAGCCACAGCGCTGCCGAATTCAGGTTATTCAGGCCAGGCAACTGGTCAAAATAATACTTTGCGCCCTGCACATCATTGCGGTTAAACATGAAGTTGGACAATTGATACAGTGCGTATACATTGCGCGGATCCAACGATAACGCCTGATGGAACGCATTTTCTGCCTGCACCACATTGCCAGCCTCGGCATAACAGGCCCCAATTGCAGCCCAACTGCTGGCCTTGTTCGGGTAGGATGGAATCGCAATCGCCTGCTGCAAAGAAGCAATTCCTTCGGAAGTTTGCTTGTTAGAGCATAAAGCGGCACCATAGTTATGCAGGTAGTCGCCATTGCTTTTATCAATAGACGCCGCCTGCCTTAAGAAGGCCAGCCCCTGCGCCTTGTCCCCCATCTGGTCATAAATCATGCCTTTGAGAGAAATGGCCTCAGGTGCATTGGGTTTGGCTTCCAATGCCTTATTCACATCATCCAACGCAACCGAATATGCGCCGGCCTGGTAATACGCCACGGCCAGTTGCAACCGGGCCTCATAACGTTTCTGGTTATCAACCGGCGCGCGCGTTGCTGCAGCCATATTGGTGTCCGGTATTCCCCCTGTGCCTGACAACTGCGTGGTTTCCGTGGTCACACACCCGGCCGCACCACATAACACAGCAGCAGCCGAAACACCAATCCATAACCTGGCGGAAAAGAAACTCCGCATGCCTTTACTCATGTGTTACCCTTTCTAGTTGCAATGTCACCATGCGTTCACGGACCCGGGTCCTGTCTTGCACCTCGCCAGCCAACTGACCGCAGGCAGCATTGATATCATCACCTCGCGTTTTACGTATTGTGGTCACAATTCCTGCATTTTGCAAAATTTTCGCAAATATCTGAATCTGAGCAGTAGGGGAACGTTTTAAGCCAGAACCTGGAAACGGGTTGAATGGGATCAGATTCAGTTTGCAGCGTATGCGTCGGCTCAGCAATGCAACCAGTTCATGCGCATGTGCTGGCGTATCATTGATCCCATCGAGCATACAGTATTCAATGGTGATGAAGTCGCGTGGCGCCTTATCCAGATAACGCTGGCAGGCATCCAACAGGTCGTCAATCGGATGTTTGCGATTCAATGGCACCAATGTATCCCGCAGTGCATCATTGGGTGCATGTAAAGAAATCGCCAATGCCACCGGACAATCCTCGCGCAGGCGGTCAATCATCCGCGACAGCCCCGAAGTTGACACCGTGACCCGCCTTCTGGAAAGGCCATAGCCATAATCATCCAGCATCACCCGCAATGCCGGTACCACGGCATGGTAATTTTGCAGCGGCTCGCCCATACCCATCATCACCACATTGGTGATCACCCGGTCTGTGCGCTGCAGACGCCCCCGCAGAAAAAACTCGGCCTGGCGCAATTGCGCCAGAATTTCTCCGGTGCTCAAATTCCGGCTGAAGCCCTGGTGGCCCGTCGAGCAAAAACGGCATCCCATGGCACAGCCAGCCTGGGAGGAGATGCACAGCGTACCCCGATCCGTTTCGGGAATAAACACCGCTTCAATCGCGTTACCGGCCCCCACATCAAACAGCCATTTGACGGTACCATCTGCCGATTCATGGCATGACACCACTGGCAGAGAACCAATTTCAGCAACTTCGGCCAACTGCTGACGAAAGCTGGCCGAAATATCCGTCATTTGTTCCCAGTCATTTTCGCCGCGCTGATGAATCCAGCGCAGCAACTGCGTGGCACGGAAACGCTTTTGCCCCAGCGACTCACAAAAGTCAGCCAGTTTCTCGCGGTCGAAATCAAGTAAATTGACTTTCACGATCTACGTCCATGCCACCCAAGACTACAAAATCAGCGGCTGTAAATGTTCATGCCCGGAAAGAAAAACGCCACTTCCACAGCAGCGGTTTCCGGTGCATCGGAACCGTGCACTGCGTTGGCATCAATGCTGTCGGCAAAATCGGCACGGATGGTCCCTGCTGCTGCCTTTTTAGGATCAGTTGCGCCCATCAGCTCACGGTTCTTGGCAATGGCGCCTTCGCCTTCCAGCACCTGAATCATCACCGGGCCGGAGGTCATGAAATCAACCAGGTCTTTGAAAAAGGGACGCTCTTTATGCACGGCATAAAACTGGCCAGCTTCCTGCGCAGACAGATGCACCATTTTGGCCGCAATGATTTTCAACCCAGCTTTTTCAAAGCGGCCATAAATCTGCCCGATCACGTTTTTAGCCACTGCATCGGGTTTGATAATGGAAAGCGTACGTTCAATTGCCATGATTTTCCTCTGAAAATGAAATATAACTTAAATAAATTGTCTATTTTACCTGTAGTCTGGCCTTTTGACGAAAACCACAGTTGAACGCTTAATGACTTCTGCCGCCACCGCGTGAGTTGCGCCGCTTATAGCTGTTGCCAGCACCAAACCCCGCGCTATTACCCCCAGCAGGCCGGCTGCGTCTGGATGCAATACCCGATGGCGTAATGAAGCGGTCATGCTCGATATAGCCAACAGAGGTTTTCATCGGATCAGGCTGATTTTTAGGGTTGCTGCGCGACCCCTGAGGAGAATTCCGCCTGCCGCTGCCCATGCCAGGCCTGCTGCTCCGCCGCTGAGAGCCTCCTCTGGCAGGCTCATTGCCCTGAATGGCGGTCATCGCCTTGCCACCCACCAGTTTGCCCAATGACTTCAGCTCATCGTCAGAAAGCTCAATCCAGTGTCCCTGTCTCAGGTTGGACGGCAACACCATCGCGCCATAGCGAATACGGATCAGGCGGCTGACGGCATGCCCAAGAGATTCAATCATACGCCGCACTTCACGGTTACGCCCTTCACAAATCACCACCCGGTACCACTGGTTGGCACCTTCGCCGCCACCGTTTTCAATGGTCTTGAACTGGGCGCGCCCGTCCTCAAGCTCAATCCCGTCCAACAGGCGCTGCTTTTCCTCATCTGACAGCCCGCCCAATACCCGTACGGCATACTCGCGCTCAATGCTGAAACGCGGATGCATCAGCGAATTGGCCAGTTCACCGGAATTGGTGAACAACAGCAGTCCTTCTGTATTCAGGTCAAGGCGGCCAATAGACAACCATTTCCCCTGCGACAGCTTGGGCAGTTTACGAAATACAGTCGGGCGGCTCTGCGGGTCGTCCCTGGTCACGATTTCCCCGGCCGGTTTATGGTATGCCAATACCCGCGCAGGCGGAGGCGCAATCTGTACCCGGATGGTTTTACCATTGACCCGGACCTGATCGCCGTACTGAATCCGCTGGCCAATATGTGCCGGCTCCCCGTTGACAGAAATCCGGCCCTCCAGAATCAGTTGCTCCATTTCCAGACGGGACCCCATCCCGGCCTGCGCCAGCACTTTATGCAGCTTGGGGCTATCCGGCTGAGGCTGCAATACCCGTTTATTGACGGCCGCGCCCGTTTCAGCGGCACCGCCCATACCATCATCAAAACGGCCGGAAACAATGTCATCAAAAGAAATATGCCCATCGTCCACCTTGGCTGCATGGCGGGCCACTGGTTTTTCTCCGGCAGATAAATTATTGCCATTACGCAGATTCTTACGCCGTGTTCGGCTGACAATGGCACGCAGACCGCGTCCGCGCCGCTCAGTAGGATACCGGGGCTGCGAAGCATTGGCACCCTCTGTGCCGGCTTGCTCTCCCTCTGCGGAAACACCTGAATAGGTTACATCACCCCGCTCCGTCCCGGCTTGAGCGGCTGTATCCGGAGCTGTACCCGTATATGGCAGATCCGGCATTCCCGCAACAAGATTCACAATAGGCTCTTTATAAGCCGCCGGCTTAACAGCCTCATCGGCCTGGTGCGGAATTACCTCTGCTGGCGCCACAGCATCATGCAGTTGTTTCCCATCCGCAGCAGTTGCTGCTGGCTTTTGCATTTCTGCATCTGCATCTTTTTTGACTCTGGGTTTACGCACGCGCTTTGGTTTTTCAGCCGCAGCGTCCGCTGCATCTGCTGTTGGCTGCGCTGCCTTGGTACGTCTTGTTTTGGGGCGTGCTGTACTCACTGGCTGCTCGGGCAACTCATTGGATGGTTCAGCCACATCCAGGTTTCCGTCTATCTCACTGCTATTCATTATCTTTATCTAATCCTTGTTGGCTGGGACTTTCATCATCCCGAATTTCTATTTCAGTTCCATCGGACTCATCTGCAGGCACACTCTGTTCAACCTGTTGCGGCTGACTATCACCCTCGATCAGCAGGGATACCTGCACCTCCTGCATCATGGCGTCTACCTTCTGCTCCATCTGATCACTGTCCATCGCCGGCAAATCTCCAAGCGACTCCAGCCCCAAATCATCCAAAAACTGCGCCGTGGTCGCATACAATGCCGGGCGTCCAGGCGTTTCCCGGTGCCCAATGACTTCAATCCAGCCCCGGTCTTCCAGCTGCTTCACAATTTGCGTGCTGACAACAACACCGCGAATATCTTCAATGTCTCCGCGTGTGACCGGCTGCTTATAAGCAATAATCGCCAGCGTTTCCAAAGTGGCCCGTGAATACCGGGGCGGTTTTTCCGGGTTGAGCTTTTCCAGATACTGCCGCATCTGCGAGCGGCTCTGAAAGCGCCAGCCTGAGGCCACGCATGTCAGCTCAATGCCTTTATCTGCCCATTGCTGCTGCAACTGATCCAGCATCATGCGCACACTGTCAGTACCCACCTCTTCATCAAAAAGCGCCGTAAGATCGCCCACCGTCATCGGGCGATCTGCGCAGATCAAAGCAGTTTCAAGAATGCGCACCGCATCCAAAGTATTCATGGAATTTCAACCCAGCAAACGGCAACAGCTGCCAGTATTTATTGCACTCAAGCTATTTAGATCAGATCTGAAAGAAAAGCACGCTGCATCAGCATACGCACATCCCTGATATAAGCCATATTGATCTGTAATGGATTGATCGGCTGTAAAAATATATCAGGTTTTGAAATTGTTACAGATTGTAACCAAGCCCCGCCATTCTAACAGCAAGTGAAATATCTTTTGGACATTCTTGCTCAAAATATAAACCCTGTCCGCTGACAGGATGTTGCAAGGAAAGCCGGCACGCATGCAACGCTTGTCTTGTCATATTATACGACAACTGCCCCCCGTACAACAGATCTCCAACCAAAGCGTGTCCGATAAACGCCATGTGAACCCGAATCTGGTGCGTCCGCCCGGTATGCAGCCGGCACTGTACCAGGCTGACCTGTGAGTTTCCTTCAAGCAGCGTCACATCGGTCCGGGCAGGTTTACCCTGGCTGACCACCGCCATCTTCAGACGTGATTTCGGATCCCTGCCGATCGGTGCCTCAATGACACGTTCGCCATCATGGTATGCAGCAGGCCAGCTACCGTGCGCCAAAGCCAGGTATTCGCGCCGCACCTCCCTGGCTGCGATCATCCGCACCAGTGCCGTACAGGCCTCCAGAGTTCGCCCCACCAGCATCAGCCCGCTGGTATCCTTGTCAAGACGGTGCACAATCCCCGCTCTGGGTAACTGGGCGGCCTTTGAATCGTAGGCCAGCAGGCCATTGAGCAAGGTCCCGGACCAGTTCCCCGCAGCCGGGTGCACAACCAGCCCGGCCGGCTTATTGATAACCAGCAAATGGGCATCTTCGTACACAATATCCAAAGGCACGAGCTCTGCCCGAAAGGCCAGTGTGTCCGGCGTGGGCCTGAGTTCGGCTTCAATCACCTGCGCAGCAGGTATGCGTGCTGCCGCCTTGCCTGCAACCTCACCATTCACCCTGACCGCGCCATCGGCAATCAGCTTTTGCAGGTAGCTGCGGGAAAACTCCGGCACCATTTCGACTAAAATCCGATCCAGCCGTTGCCCGTGTTGTGCCGCGCTGACAGATTGCTTTCTGGTTTCTATCTCCTGCGCGCTTCCCTCCCCTTCATCCTCATCGGCGGACGGCGATGTCATCTTTCTTCCCGAAGTCGATATAATCATGCTAATTTCACTTACTTATCGTTGCCCATTTAAATTCACAAGGGGTTGTCTGTGCGCAGGTTTGACTTTTTGAAAAATTTCTCGTGCCGTTTGAGTTATGGCATTTCCATTACCGCACTGGCATTGCTGTTATCGGCCTGCTCTTCAACCAAAGACCAGGACGAAACAGCCGGCTGGACGCCCAACAAATTGTACTCTGAAGCCCAGAGCGCCATGATCAGCAGAGATTATGACAAGGCGATTGAGTACCTCAACAAACTTGAAGGGCGTGCCGCAGGCACCATGCTGGCACAGCAGGCACAATTGGAAGCCGCCTACGCCATGTATAAAAACGGCGATAAGGAAGATGCCGTCACGGCCCTGGACCGCTTTATGCAGCTTCACCCCAGCAGCCCGGCTTATGATTATGCGCTGTACCTGAAAGCGCTGGTCAACTTCAATGACGACCTGGGATTTTTTGGCTCCATCTCCAACCAGGATCTGTCCGAGCGTGACCAACAGGCAGCCAAAGCATCTTTTCAGACTTTCAGCGAACTGGTAACGCGTTTCCCTGACTCGAAGTATGCAGCCGATGCCCGCCAGCGCATGGTCTATATTGTCAATGCGTTAGCCCAGTCCGACGTGCACATTGCACGCTACTACTATACACGCGGTGCCTATGTGGCCGCGGCCAACCGTGCACAGGAAGCCATTCAGAGCTATCAGCAAGCCCCAGCACTGGAAGAAGCGCTCTACATCCTGTACATGTCCTACGATAAACTGGGAATGCCCCAGTTGCGTGATGACGCCAAACGGGTGCTGGACCATAACTTCCCCGACAGCAGCTTCTTAACCCAGGGCTTCAGAGGCAGCAAACCCTGGTGGCAGTTGTGGTAAACAAAACACACGGCATATCTTTCCACACGCTATAAAACCGGTGGTCTGATTTGAAAAATTGTGCGGCATTTTGCCGCACAATTTCATTTAGCCCCCTGTTTTCCTGCGGCAAGGTTTTCAGCATAGGCCAGTGCCTCATCCACCGTGCCAAGACGGCGCATAGGGGGCAATGCCGCCAGCAGGCGCCTGCCATACCCCATGGTCACCAGCCGGGGATCACACACCACCAGCAGACCCTGATCTGTTTCACGGCGAATCAGGCGCCCGGCCCCCTGTTTTAGCGCCACCGCCGCTTCCGGGATGGATATTTCTGCAAAAGCGCTCCCACCTTCACTTTCTACACGCTCGCAGCGGGCCTGTATCAGCGGGTCATTCGGTGGCGGAAAAGGCAGCTTGTCAATCATCACCAGTTGCAAGTCTTCCCCTGCAACATCAATGCCCTCCCAGAACGATTGGGAACCCACCAGCACACTGCTGGCAGCCGTATTCCGAAACAACTCCAGCAGTTCCCGCTTCGGGCGTGTTCCCTGCACCAGAACCTGAATATCCAGCCCCTGCGTTTCAAACTGCTGCTTTAAAGCCTCGCCAATGATCCTGAGTGCGCGCAGGGTTGTTGTCAGCACAAATGAACGCCCCCCCAGTTTTGCAACCAGTTGCGCCGCCAGGCCAGCAACAGCCTCAAGGTGCTCGGCCTCATTGGGCTTGGGAAAACTGCGTGGCACGAACAAGGCTGCCTGCTGTGCATAATCAAAAGGACTGTTAAACCTCCTGATATCCGCGTGCTCTATGCCCACCTGCCGTGTAAACCAGCTCAACTGCTCATCAGCCCCTAACGTGGCTGAAGTAAAAATCCATGACTGTGCCCCCTGAAAACAGCGCTCCTGCATGGCCTGCGCAATATCCAAAGGGGATTCAATCAGCCGCAGTGAAGCTCCAGCCTCTATCCAGCGCACCATTTGCGCCGCTTTGGGATGGTTAAAATTATCCAGCCGCTGCTGTAACGATTGTGCACGCTCATATAGCCGGGCCAGATCAGGAGACGTCTCCGTCACTTTTTCCAAGGCCTGCTTTACTTGCAGCAGGCACGCGCTGGCCTTGGCTAACCCCTGCGCCCACTCCTGGGCATCGATCTGCTGCGGCACTGTTTTTTCCCATGCCATGCGCGCATTCATTGGCAGTTTGCGACACGTCAGCTTCAACTCCCGCACCGCCTGCTCGCATTCGTCACGCAGTTGGGCCCAGTTCTGCAAACCACGTGCATACATCAAACCGGCAGCAAGCATGTCGCGGGAAAAATCAAGCATCTGCGATGTTGACCATGTTACCCCCAGAAACTGCAAACCCGTTTCATTGAGCTGATGCGCTTCGTCAAAAACCACCACATCCACCGTCGGCAGCAACTCCGCCACACCGGATTCACGCACCGCCAGGTCAGCAAAAAACAGATGGTGGTTCACAACAATCACATCCGCGCCCATGGCTTCCCGTCTGGCAAGCATCAGGTGGCATTGGCGGTAATACTGGCAGTCACTGCCCAGACAGTTTTCCCGGTTGGAGGTCACCAGTGGAATCACACCGGAACGCTCGCCCAGGCCGCTCATCTCGGCCAGATCGCCGGTGCGTGTTCCCTGTGCCCATAAAATGACACGCGTCAGGTCACGCTGCTCATATGGCGTCAGCGTATGCTGTTCATGCTGTGCCACATGAATCCGGTGCAGACACAGGTAGTTATTGCGGCCCTTGAGCAATGCCGTTTTGAGCGGCAATTGCAGCGCTTTGCGCACATGTGGCAAATCGCGCCAGAACAACTGGTCCTGCAAGCCCTTTGTCGCAGTAGAAATCAATGTTTTACGACCACTGAGCAATACAGGCACCAAATACGCAAATGTTTTACCGGTACCGGTCCCCGCCTCCACCACCAGTTGGCTGCGCTGTGTAATGGCTTGCCCCACGGCCTGAGCAAACTCTGTTTGCAACTCGCGGCTGAGGAAATGGGGATCCGCCTGCTGCAACACCCCACCCGTTGCAAATGCCCTGGCAATGGCGTGCTCGAACTCCGAAGAGTGTTCTTGCGGTGGGTTCATCGCCACAGAAACCCTTTTATGATCACCGGTATCAGATACAAACGTTTCCCCTCGCTGCCGCTATGCCAAATCCCACCCGATTGGGTGTCTTTTCATCAAACCCCATTTTACCCGGTAGAGAGAGTGATCCTTGAAACTCATGCCAAAATGCATCAAAATGAAGTTGCACGCCTTATAACGTGCTATGATTTAGCCGTGCAGTCAGTACAAAGTCTCACTTTCTGCATTTTTTTAAGCTGTTCTGATGATTTAAGAACTTGTTCACGATCTTTTAAGTAGTAGCGTAAGGAAAGCCATAAGGACAAACTGTAAGCTGGTGTTGAGCTTGCGTTCACAGTTTTTCCATAGTCTGCGGTTTTTCTCCAACCATGCAAAG